>CAZURG010000026.1:0-17078 GCA_964623645.1 uncultured Gammaproteobacteria bacterium
TGTGTGAGCTTCCATCCCGGGAACAAGAGGCGAGTTCTCGAACCGAAAAAGAGGGGCCCCGCCCGGGGACCGGCCCTCCCTCGCGGGAAAGGGCGGGCCCGCGGGGCGCAGCCCCACCCCCTCTGCCGGGAGGCAGCCCCCTTGACGGGGCGTCAATAAGGAGGTACTCTCCTCCTATTCCCATTGCAAAGGAATGCAATTAAAAGGGTGTGGGTTCACCCTCAAAAATAGCGCTACATAGCAAAAACATATGGCAACAAAGATGGCCAAAGGTTCCACACGGAACGGCCGCGATTCCCATGGTCAACGTTTGGGGGTGAAGAAGTTCGCGGGTGAGTTCGCCCGCGTCGGCAACATCCTCGTTCGTCAGCGCGGCACGCAAGTCCGCCCGGGCGTCAACGTCCAGAAGGGTTCCGACGACACGCTCTTCGCGGTCGCCGACGGCCTCGTCAGCTTCTCGCGCAAGCGCGTCGTCCGCTACACGGGGCACTTCAAGATGGCGAAGTTCATCAACGTCATCCCGGTCGCCACGAAGTAAGAAAAAAAACGGCATCCCTAGGGGGTGCCGTTTTCGTTTTTGGCGGACCGGTACGCGCGCGCCTCCTGCGGCGCCTTCACCAGGAGTCCCTGCGCGATCGCCCGTTGCGCATCCCGCGCGATGTTCCGCGAGACGTACCCGTGCTTCGCGAGTTGCGCCTGGAGATCCTTCAGCTTGAAGCTCGCCATCCCGCCCGCTTCCAGCTCCGCCGCGCAGAGGGCGATCTTCTGTGGGAGGGTAAGGAGAGTCGCTTCTTGAGATCCGGATGAGGAGGGGATGCGCTTCGTCATTCCTGTTGCGTGTTCCTTCAGGTGCCTTTGCGCCTGCTGATACAGCCCCGCGAGGAGGGTACAGGCCGCTTCCGCATCAAGCGTCTCGTCGACGTTCCAATCAGGATGGGTAAGGGAAAGGTGGATCGTCTGGGGCATAGGGGAGAATCTGACAAGGCGAATACGTTTGTATTATACCGGTATTTTTCCCTAACCCTGGGGAAAATTCTGCGGATGAAAAAACATCCGGTCAGGATGTCAGCGCGTCGACAGGAGCGGGAAGACGTGGGCCGTGAGCGCCTGCCAGCTCGCTGGTAGGATCCCGAAGGACCAGGCCCGTCGCGTCGCTCTGCGGCAGGGTTCCCATACCGTGCTGGTCAGGATGGCCATGTGCGCGTACCCCGCCTTCCGCAGGCTGTGAGCTTCTGTGCTGCCGAACCGGTCGGTCCGCGCGAGCATGATCCGGGACGGTTGGCGCTCGGTCTGGAAACTTTGCAACGTGTACAGCAGGTGCGGGCGCCGTCGTTCCGCGCGCTCCAGGAAGCCGAACGCCCCATGGCCCCAGGGCGCACGGGCCAGGTGGTTGTCAGTGTATTGCGCTTCGTAGACGACGATCCTGGGAGCGAGCCCGTAGACCATACCCAGGATCGTCTGGGTTGACGGGTCGTCCGTCAGCTCCGTCCCGATGAGCGCCACTTGGGCGATCGGTTTCATCCGTTCCAGTCCGAGCCCGATCCGCACCGAATGGGTCCGATGCGTAGGCAGGTTGTCGCCGAAGGCGCGAAAGCCCTCGCGGGCGAGCGCGAGCCGTTCCTGTTTGGTTGTCATTGGATCTCCCGTCTCTCGTTTGCATATAGCTGAAAACGCCTCTCTCGTCAAGACTCTTGGCTCCATCCGCGAAACATGATAGAACTCCCAGCACCATGCTTCGCTCGCTTACGTGGGAGGACGTTTCGGCCTGGCAGGCCGCCGGGCGCTCTTTCGTGCTGCTCGACGTCCGGGATGCGGAAGAGGTTGCCGCGCACCCGGTTCTTGGGACGCGTCACATCCCCGTCGCGGCCTTAGGGGCGTACGCCCCCATCGTTCTCCCGGACCAGGCGCAATCGATCGTCTGCTTCTGCCAGACCGGCCGCCGTTCCGCGGCCGCCGTCCGTTGGCTGGAGGCTGCCGGCTACCAGAACGTCTGGGACGTGTCGGTCGGGTATCTCGGTCGGCCTGATGAAAGACAGGTCATCTCCTAGCGTCCTCGTTTTCACTCCTCGCAGCAAGACAAAAAGAAAAGGAGCTCACCCGATGCCGGACTCCCAGCATACGAAAGCCTTGCTCGTCCTAGACCCGTCCGAAGTACGTTTCCTCCTGCGGCGGGATGGGTTGGCGCGTCTGCGTCAGGCCCTGCTTCTGCGCTCGGCCGCGCATGACGGCTGGACGCTCATCCTCCTCCGCGTGCCCTTCCTGACGCCGCAAGCCTTCACCATCGCCGAACGGATCCTGCACGCCAAGGACCACCAGGCCCGTCTCGCCCTGCACTCCCTCGCCGTTTCCTGGCTCGAGGCCGAGGTCGAGCCCGTCTTCCAGGCGGCCCGCTTGCCGCTTTCCATCGAGCGACGGGGTGCTCCGCCGACGCTTTCCGTCGGGCTCTGGGAACAGTTCCTCGTCGAACTCGTCCGGGATTTCTCATATGGCCTCGCTCGTGCCCTGGATGGGGAGCGGTTCATCCAGGAGCCCGCCCGGATCCACCTGCCGATGCAAGTCCTCGCTTGGCGGCCGCCACTGCACCTGCCTACGGGACCGCGCAAGGCGGATGTCTGCCTCGTCTCCGCGAGCCTGCTGGGGCACGCATACCACGATCCGGACAACATCCCGCTCCGGGAGGTGCCCTTCACGCTCCTTCCGCCCGATGACCTCACGGTCATTCGTCTGGCCGTGTCGGCGAACCCGCAAGCCGTCTTCCTCCGTCTCGGCCGTTCCGATGAGCTCCCGCCGCATCTCGACGCCCTCCTTCCGGATGGGATGGTGACCGAAGGGCTTGACCTCTTCCCGCCTGCGCCGATCCCTGATCCGCGTACCCTCTGCTAATCCCGGTTCTCTCCGGGGTTTTTCTTGACTTGATTTCCTGTGGAGGCTGTGCTATAATCTTGTCCGGCCTTTTCGCAAGATCGGCGTCAATCGTTGGGCGATGGTCGAACGGTTCGGCCATGCGCCCGTCTCTTCAGCGAGGAGACGATGCTCATTCTTGTGAAAAGCCGTAAATTAGTCTAATATTAGCCATTTTTTTGATCTATGGAGGAATTAGAGATCGTGCACGAGCACACCGGAGAGTTGATTGGGAAGGTCTTGCCGCGCGGCCAAGCAATCGAAGAACAGGCCTGGTGCCGGTCGACGAACATTTTCGTCCTGAACCCGGAAGGGCACGTCCTGTGCCACCAACGCACGATGAACAAGGAGCGCATGCCGGGCTACTGGATGACGCACTTGGGAGGGCACGTCGGCGTCGGGGAAACCTACGAATCGAACGCCTGGAAGGAATTGCATGAGGAGGCCGGCATCTGGGTCAAGCCGCACGAGCTCGTTTCCTGGCGTACCACCAAGATCCCGTCCGCCCGCCTCTGGGCCCGCGATTTCGTCGTCATGGTCGACCAGCCGCATCACGAATTCACCCCGCAGCCGGGAGAGGTTGAGCAGTTCGCTTGGAAGAGCCCCCAGGAAATCATGGAGGCCGTCCGCACGGGCGGAAACTTCTGTGCGGGGGTGCATGACTTCCGTGTCGAGTACCACTGCCTCCGTGCCGCTCTGGCGACCGCCCAAGCCCACGGCGTGATGGACTTGCCCAGCAAGACCCACATTTGGCACATCGAGATGGCCGCGTAACGCAAAAAACCACCCCGAGGGGTGGTTTTTCGTGCGTCTGGACGCTTGTCTTCCAGACCTGAGCAACGGACGGGTCCGTCTCTCAGGAGTGGATTCATCTCGGGTGATTCGTAAAGGCGAGCCGGAGATGAGTCGGTCGCGAATCTGATTTCGGAACCCCAGGCCTCCCCTTGCCGATCCTGGGGCTAGAAACGTGACGGCGGACAGGAAGCGGTCCCATGGTCTCCCCCTTCTGTCCTAAGCCATTTTTTGGCTCAGGGACAGGGGATTCTAGCAGGTCTAGCGGGTTTTGTCAAGCTATGGCGTCCATCTTTCGGGCGGTGCTCGTTTGGCTGTTCGGGGTCAAATGAAGGGAAAGACCCTCTCGTTTCGTTCTTTTCTGTTCGCCGGGCATTGACAAACGCGATCTCCCCCCATATCCTTAAAGGTGCGCTAATCCTCATTGGCGCCTGGTCCCACAGAGGGATCCGCAACGATGAAAGGGTTCCTGCATGGAACGTTCAATCGGTATGAGTATCGGCAGCGGCCGCAGCGGCTTCGAAGATGATGACGATCACGAGGAGGGGTTTCGGGATGAGGCGGTCGAGCGGATCGTGACCTCGCACCGGAACGCGTGGAAAGCGATCTGCGCCAGCCCCAAGCGCGCGACCGATCTGCGCCAGAATCGGGAGTATCTCCCGAAGCGTGCCGCGTTGGAGGCCCTTCAGCGTGCCGGATACCAGGACCCCAATGCGATCATCTCCGAACTCGTCGGACATCGGGTGCTGGCGTATGGGGATGTCGGGGATCGGGGCCAGGCCAGGTCCGTCCTGTTCCTGCTCCTGCCCCCGTACGAGGCCGGGGAGGCTGTCGACGAGCTTGACGAGGAGGGTAAGGCCCCGCCTGAACCCACCTGTTATCCGTCGACGGCTCCTCCCGCAAACGTTCCGCGGGTCTGTTTCAGGACTCGTCCCGTCCGCAGAGCCTTTCCGAACCACGAGGAGGCGAATCGCCACGGCCCCGTGCCGGTCTGTCTCGTGCCTGCGGAGGAGCGGTTCTGGCGGCTGGCGGCGTGCACGACGCCCAACCAGCCGCGCAACGGCTGGAGCCGGTCCCTCGCCAAGCCGTTGCCGTTGGAACGGTTGCGGTCTGCCCTGGAGCTTCCTTCGTCGGAATTCGACCGCGCCCTCGAACGGTTCATCGCGGCCAACCTCATCGTACGGACGGAGGACGGGTATCGCCTCGGGCGCAACCCTCGCAACGTCCATCGGGTCCTGCTCGCGGATCGTCCGCTCGTTCTCGTCTCTGTGGCGCGCCTCGAACGCGTGCAGGTAGCCCGGGCCGTCGCCGACCGTTGGATGCGGGCGAACGGGTTCGTTCCTCGTCACGGGTTCTGCCGGTTCTTCGAGGAGGTTGTCGGCGCCTGGCAGGAGCCGGGCGGCCGGAAGCAGGTCGAGTACGAGCTCGTCCGGACGCTGTCCGAGCCGCCTCCGCAACGCCGAACGTTCGATGGCAGCCTGTTCGTCCAGTTCACACGCGGGCTCTACCCGTTCCCGCCCTCCCTCGCCCCCGCTGACCTCGTGCCGACCAACTGTCCCGAACCCGAGACCATCGTCCCGCCTGGTCGCGGCTACGGTTCGCTCCTGTTCGACCGGGTCACCTGGCGGTCACGTTCCTGACGGCGCACATGCGCCGTTTTTTCATACCCGCCTGAGGCCTTGCTCTGATAGAAGGCCTCCGTTACGGTAGGCAGGTCGGCCTTTATTCCTTGCGACCTGAATCTATGGACATCTATCAGATCCTGAAAGCCGAACACGTCGACCTAAAGAAGAATTTGAAAGAGGTCGAAGAGACCACCGAGCGCGCCGTCAAGACACGTGAAGAAGGGCTCAAGAAGATTTGTGCCGCGTTGCGTTCGCACGCATACGCCGAGGAGATCGCCTTGTATGCACGTCTTGAGAAGGATGCGGCCTTGCATGACCTGCTCCTCGAGGCGAAAGAAGAGCACAAGCTTACGGAGATGCAGCTTGCCCAGATCGAGGCGACTCCTGTGACAGACGAGATCTGGAAGGCGAAGGTGGAGGTCCTTCGCGAAAGCCTGGAGCATCACTTCGAGGAAGAGGAGGAGAAGATGTTTCCGAAGGCGAAGAAGATCGTTGATGGTGACGAGGCGAAAGAGGCGGGTGAGGTTTTCCTGCTGGAAAAGAAAGCGTTCATGGAGCGCTGCTAGGCATTCGGATCAAATAAAACACGGAGGCTGTCGAGCTCCGTGTTTTTTTTGCCACGTTCTTGCTCCGAGGTCCGGACGGGACCGAGGTACTGTCCGGACGTTTACAGCCTCTTTGGACCAGGGACCAGGGACAGGATGAAGAGGAGGACCAGAGCGCCGATCACCGACATGATCAGCCGCCCGAGGAGGCCTCCCGCCGACACGTTGAAGAGGTCGAACAGGAAGCCGCCCAATACGGCTCCAATGATTCCTACGATAAGGTTGCCCAACACGCCGAACCCGCTACCTTTCGTGAGCTCGCCGGCGATCCAGCCGGCGACGATACCAATAATGATGAACCAGAGGATAGTCATATGATACGCGACAGCTTAAGAATGAGTGGCGAGATCCACTCTATACCCCTCCGCTCGTTTGTAAATAGCCTCTCGCCTTGGCGGATGCAGGCGCGGATTTTCTGTCAAGGCCACAAAACCACTCCCGTGAAGGAGTGGTTTTTTTGGCGCGGATAGCGATCAGTCTTTCTTCTCGTCCTCGTCCGGATCGAGGCGCGTCCGGATGTCTTCCCAACGCGCGAGGAGGGAGCGGCGGAGATGGTCGACCTGCTCGTCGGCGAGGTCTTTTGTTTCCTGGTAGCGTTCGACGATCTCTTCGACCGCGTCTTCGTAGGTTTCACGGCTGAGGCGTTGGGCGCGGGTCAGGCCTTTGGTGACGCGTTTCTTGGCGAGCTTAGCCGCGCGTTCGGTTTCATGGATCAGGGCTTCGCCGCGTTCCGAGCGGAGGAAGAGCGCGGTCGCGAGGCCAGCCAGGAGGCCGGTCGCGAGGGTCGCGCCCCAGTGGGCACAGGTGGAATGTTTGTCGTGGGAGGAGAACATAGGAGGGAGAATCGACAACAAGAGTAAGCCCGTCTTTTTACGCTACGCCTGGGTGGGGAAGCGGTCAACTGACAGAGTCGGCGTCGCTGTCATATGGGAGTGTTCAATAGAGAATAAACCATGACCATGTCGGGTCCGGATGCGCCCGGCGCACGGGCACAGGCTCTGACTGTCGCTTGGGTCGCAATACAAAACCCACGTGATAAAACGTGGGTTTTGTGTGGTGCAGCCGAGACGATTCGAACGTCTGACCTCTTCCTTCGCAGGGAAGCGCTCTATCCAGCTGAGCTACGGCTGCGTATGAGGCCTCATCCCCAGGGGGGGGTGTGGCCTTTTGTGGCGGGCAGATGAAGGTTGAAGACCTCACCTACAACCGCAAAAGCCGCCCGAGCGTATCAGAGGGGTATTCGTTTGGCAAGTCCAGGTTTTCCGGGAGGTATTGGCGCAGGTGGTCGCGGAGGAGGATGGGGTCCTGGTCCTCGAGGTGGATCCGCAGCCAGGTCTGAATGCCGTTTTTTGGCTGGATATAAAGGATCTTTATGTTCGGCGGCTGGTAAATGATGGCGAAATGCTCGATGTCCTGGAAGAGGTGCAGCTTGCCGTTCCAGACCAGGCCATTCTCGCCGATCTGGATGAGAATCGTTTGCGGATCGCGGCGGTAGCCCAAGATCAGGGTGATGTCCGCGAGTAGGATCAGGAACGCGAAGAGGAAGTTCTCGTTCCAGATCGCGTATGCCAGCAAGAATAGCGAGACCACGCCCATGATGGCGTACCACTTGGGTCCGCGCTCGTACTTGTCGAACGAGACCGTCTCCCAGACGAAGCGGTCTTGCAGGGCGATGAGGGAGTGTTCGACCTCGGGCGCGTACGTGATCATAGATAAGGCTAGTGTACCACACGGGCAGGGGAGAGGGGAGGCGGATGTTTCGGGTGCGTCACGCATCTGCGCGAAAAGAAAAGAACCCTCACGAATGGGGTTCAGGTGGGCCAACCAGAGACGCTGGTCGTGTCGAGGAAGAGCAGGGCGCGACCCATGGGGTTCCCGTGTACCTGCTCCGCGTTCGCGATCCCAAGGCAGGTGGCATAGGTCCCCACGCGTCCGGTTCTCTCATCGCGGAGGCTGTCGTTCCGCAACCACGGATGGAAGGTGGCATCACCATGCCGGCTGATGACGGAGGTGCCTTGGGCGACGATCCCCGTGCCCGTGTAGGCTCGAGGGAGCTCCTCGTACCAGAGGTGCCGGGCATCGAAGGCATCCGCCAAGGCGACCAGCTCGTCGAGCGTGCCCGAAACGAGCTTGCGTTCCGCTTTCCAGGCGCGGAGGAAGCGTTCGACCGCGGCTGGATCTAGTAGCTCGGCATTCGCGTGGGTCTCGGCGAAGGTGAACCGCTTCAGGGCCAGCCGCACGCGCCGGAGGCCCGCCGGGACCGGTGGACGCTCCGGATGTACCAGGAGGGACGGGCCATCCTTCTGCCAGTACCTGGCTTCCGGATCGTAATTCAGGAACGGGGTCCCGTTTGCATCCAGCTCCTCCCGTGGCCGGCCATACCGGACCGTGAGTTCGAAGACGTGATGCGTACCGTTGGGGTCTGAAGGCATGCTTCCCTCTCTTCTCGGTGGCGGTTCTCGGGTACCGTCAGCCGTTTCTTTTGGCGAACGAATGGATGATTCTCTCAAAAAGCGGGGAATTTGTCAAGCTTTCAATAGAAAAACCCCGGGTCACGGGGTAGGGGTACGCGTCTTCTCCTTCCCGACGAAGAGGATGAAGTGGAATAGGGCCTTGAGGCCGAACGCCTCGTTTACGGGGAACGAGCGCAGGACGCTCTTGCGGGGATCCTGATCTCGGCGACTGTACAGCTTTGCGCAGAGGCCGGGCAGGAGACGGGCGGGCATGTCCACGCGTCCTTGCCGTGGAGCCCTCGGGAAGAACCAGGTTCCAGGCGCGATGATGCGTCCAGGCGGAAAGAGGCCCGGCTGCCGCCAGAGGTTCCCTGAACTCCGGAAGACCTCCCAGAGGGCAACCAAGTCCTCGACCCGGGCGAAGGTGAGATCGTACGTGTCGCCCCAGAGCTTGAACCAGGTCTCGGAGACGTCCGGGTCGGCCAGGCGTGCATCCTGGTAGTAGGTGACTTCCGGCATCCGCTTGAGGACGAGCTTGCGGAGTGGGGGCGGATCTCCCTCCGACCGGATGGGGGCCGGGAGGTGCTCTAACGTCGTATCCTCGCTCTCCCATGCCGAGTCGTGGCCGCGGAGGACGTGCTGCCCGTCCTCTGTGCGATACGGACGCGGACGGCCGTAGTTGACGGGAAGGGAGAGGACGTACGCGAGCGGGTCTTGTTTGAAGGGTTTCAGGTCCATGGGCCTCCGGATCGGATTTTTAGCGCTTTTTCGCCCGCATGTCAATCGATTTCGCCTACCGTACTCACAACATGACGGGAAAAGGGCGAGATGCTATACAGGGAGCATGTCTCTTTCCTCGTCCTCCTCTCGATTCGAGCTCGTCTCCGGCTACCAGCCTTCGGGCGACCAGCCGGCCGCGATCGACGCCCTCACGCGCGGTTTACGCGAGGGGGCGCGCTTCCAGACCCTCCTCGGGGCCACCGGCACGGGCAAGACGTTCACGATGGCCAACGTCATCGCCAACGTCCAGCGTCCGACGCTCGTGATCGCGCACAACAAGACGCTTGCGGCGCAGCTTTGTAATGAGTTCCGTCAATTCTTCCCCAACAATGCGGTCGAGTATTTTGTTTCGTACTACGACTACTATCAACCGGAAGCCTATCTCCCCTCATCGGACACGTACATCGAAAAGGAAGCGATGATTAACCAGGAGATCGATCGCTTGCGCCATGCCGCGACGCAGGCTTTGCTTACGCGCCGCGACGTGATCATCGTGTCTTCCGTTTCCTGCATTTACGGTTTGGGTGCGCCAGAAGCCTACGAACAGACGGTCCTCCATGTCGAAGTTGGCCAACCGCTCAGCCGCGACGTCGTCATGCAGCGCCTCATCGAGATGCAGTTCACCCGCACGCCCGCCGACCTCACGCGCGGGAGCTTTTTTGTGCGCGGTGACCTCATCGAACTCATGCCCGCTAACGAGGAGCTAATCTATCGCCTCGAGATGCCGCGTGGGGTCGTCGAACGGATCGCGAAGATCGACCCCGTCACGAAAGAGGTCAAGCGCGAGCAGAAAGATCTCTGGGTCTTCCCGGCGAAGCACTTCGTCACCCTGGGCCCCGAACGCGAGCGAGCGATCAAGCTCATTCGACAGGAACTGCAGGAGCGTCTCGCCTTTTTCGAGGCGAACGGCAAGCTCCTTGAGGCGGAACGGTTGGAGCGCCGCACCAAGTACGATTTGGAGCTCCTCGAGACGCTCGGCTATTGCAACGGGGTCGAAAACTATTCCCAGCCGCTCTCGGGCCGTCCGTCGGGCGCTGCGCCAGACACGCTCTTTTCCTATTTTCCTGACGACTTCCTCTTCATGGTCGACGAGTCTCACGTCACCGTGCCGCAGTTGGGCGGCATGTATGAGGGTGACCGTTCGCGCAAGCAGACGCTCATCGAACATGGGTTCCGTTTGCCGTCGGCGGCGGATAATCGGCCGTTGCGTTTTGCTGAGCTCGAAGAGAAGATCAAATCCGCCATCTTCGTGTCCGCGACGCCGGGACCGTATGAGCTGAAACATTCCGAGCACGTCGTCGAACAGATCATCCGTCCGACGGGACTGGTCGATCCGGAAGTGATTCTGCAACCCGTTTCCGCAGGTCGTTTGGGCGAGGAGGCCTATCCGGGTCAGGTACACGACCTCATCGAACGCGTGCGTCCGGTGCTGGCGCGGGATGAGCGTGTCCTCGTCACCACCCTCACGAAGAAGATGGCGCAGGACCTGACCGAATTCATGAAAGAGAAGGGATTCAAGGTGCAGTACCTGCATAGCGATATCGATACCGTCGAACGTTTGGAGATCTTGTCCGCCTTCCGCAAGGGCGAATACGACATCGTGGTCGGCGTGAACCTGTTGCGTGAGGGGTTGGACCTGCCGGAAGTCTCCCTTGTCGCGATTCTCGACGCCGACAAAGAGGGGTTCCTGCGTTCCGAGACCTCTCTTATTCAGACGATCGGGCGTGCGGCACGTAACGTGCAGGGACAGGTCGTCCTTTACGCCGACAAGATGACGGGTTCGATGCAGCGCGCCATCACGGAGACGGAGCGCCGCCGCACGAAACAGTTGGCGTATAACGAGAAGCACGGCATCACGCCACGGACGATTCGCAGAAAGGTGGACGATTTGCGCGAGATGCTTGGTCTTGAGAGCAAGACGGAGCGCGTGAAAGATATCCTCGCCTTAGAACAGGCTCCGGATTCCCATCGTCTCGATCAGGTGATCAAGCAAAAAGCGAAAGAGATGAAGCAGGCGGCGAAAGACCTCCAGTTCGAGCTGGCCGCGATCTTGCGCGACGAGATCGCGATCCTTGAGAAAGAGGTAAAGAAACAGGAGAAAGGGACGCCGTTACCGGATGCGGAGGCAGCGAAGATGAAGGCCAAGCGCACGTTACGACATGGACGGACGCGCTGAAGGGGAGGTGTATCTGTAAGAAAAATTTACGAATCATTTGCCCGAACCCCCGCCCTTTTCCGCGCGTGCTATCACGGAAGGGCGGGTTTTCCGTTTCGCTCAGGACGTTCGCAAGGAGCCGACCATGCCGATCAGGCGTAAATGCAAGCCGCCCCTGTTCACCCCGCCCGAGGCGCAACTCACCGTCATGGAGGGATGGAATGCCGATTTCGGATGGGGCCTTCCGGCGGAAGTCTTCGGGTGTGCCGAAGCCATGATCCCTAACCTGGATCCCGTTGGGGAGGATCCCTGTTCCGTCCTCGTCCTGACCCCTTCCCTCGCCGGTGGGGCGCTGTCGGATGGAACGCCCGTCGGGCCGGTCGGGCGGACGTTCCGGGCCCTGTGGGACCGAGCCGTGGCCGTTCAGAAGAAGGGCGGCACGATGGGTATCGTCGCTTCCATGCCAGACCCGATCACGGACTGCCTGTCGCTGCGGGACGGGACGCTTCCGTCTCCCGGCCTCGCCTGGGAACGGATCACGCTGCAGCATCAGTGCGGGAACCGCTCATTCGAACACGCCAAAAAGGCGATCCCTCCCTCCCGCCGTGCGCAGGCCTTCCTGTGCGCGGCGAGCGTCCTGGCCGCCGCTGCCCTTCATCCGCGTTGGCTGAAAGAGATCAGCAGGCCTGAGCATGAGGATGACGAGACGGACCGGTCCATCTGGCTCCCTGGGTACGCCCTCACGCCCCCAGCTGGCCGTATGCGGGCGCCTTGGATGGGGGCAGCTCGTCTTTCGCTCCTCGGTGGGAACCATCTCAGCCTCACGCCGCGATCCCTTCCGATCGATGCCAAGACCTGGGGGTCGAACGCCCCTTCGGGCTATGTCCCGATCGGGGTCTGTGAGGGTGGGTGATGGGGGAGTGGTTTTGGGCGGATCTCGCCTGGGGTCCTTGACAAAGAGTCCTTTTTCATGTAAGAAGACCATCTCTCACGGCGTAGGCAGTTCGCCTGCGTTTCGCTGAGGGTCGGAAAGGTCACGGTGCCATCATGGATCGTTCCACCGTCTGTCGTTTCGGATGCGTTCTCGCGTTCCTCTCCACTGCCTGCGACGCCGGCATGGAGGATCCTGCCGAGCAGGCGAGCCCGCAGGCGCTGCAGTTCCCGGTTGCCCCGCCGACCGTCATCACGCCCTACACGGCCTGCGCCGGCCCCAGCTGGGACCTGTCCTGCGACGCGATCATCCTGCTCCGCGAGCCCCAGGCGATCGCGGGGCCGGGCACGTACGACTGCGTCAGCTCGTGTGCCGGCATCCCCTCGAGGCGGGTCTCCGTGCCGAACTTCGCCGGTTATGTCCAGAGTCGCGCCAACCCCGACGACTGGCGGCGTGCCTACCGCCTCTCCATCGCCTGGGCTCGCGACCTCGCGGCAGCGATCTGCTCGCCGACCCAATCCGGGTGCGCCGTCGCCTACGTCTGGCCGCTCGCCGATGGGACGGTGCTGCGCTTCTCCCTGTCGTTCCTCAACGACGACGACACGGCCCCGGCCACCGATGGCGACATCCGCTCCATCATCGTGACCCAGGAGACGGCCGACCGCATCGCCTCGTCGCGCCACGACGACCTGTTCTCCCTCGCGAGCACGACCTACACCGCCACGGCCGCGCGGCAGGTCGTGTTCACCTCCATCCCGGGCGGTCCGCCGATCATCAGCTACGTCGACCGCACGACCCCGGCGCTGTACGAGCGGTTCATCGTCTGGTTCTGATCTCCCCCGCGGAGATTTTTTTGTTCAAGTTTTCCCAAGCGGCTTTTTTATAGAAAAACCCCTCTCAAAAGGGGGTCAGGGCCAGTGTTCCAGCTCCTCTTCATCGACGGGGCCGACGAGGCGGAGGTGGCCGTTGGCATCGGCCTCGTAGATCTCACGGAACGGGCGATACAGCAGTTGGGTCGTCCGCTTGTTGGTCTGGGCCACGGCGGAGAGCAGGAATAGGGCGACGTCACGCGGCTGTGTCGCGAGCGAAGTGGGCAGGCCGAGCCGCGGCGGGTCGTGTGTCGGCGCCATCTGGAGCGAGACCGTGAGCGGACGGTCATCGACCAGGATCTCGAGCTGCGGACGTGTCGACGCCGCTCCGCTCTCGGGGAACTTCAGGAGGATGCCGCCGAAGCGGGTCTCCAGGGTGCCGTTCGCCGGCCAGTCACGCACCTGGTCGCGCAGGATGGCGACCGTTGCGCGCAGAGAACGGGCGCGCAGTTCACTGAGATCGGGTGTCGGGGTCATCGCGGCGGTCGTTGCAGCTGGGCGACGTGCGCGTCGTCATCGCGGTGCTCGAACAGGCTGTCGGGGTCCCGGGGGGCCTTGGGCGGGCGTCCGCGGAAGCGGCGCGGGCGTTCACCGGGAGGGAGAGCGCGATCCAGGTTGTCTGTAGGCGAGGCCATTTCGCATCCTTCTGCCCGCCCCGGTGGATGGGTGGCGAGCGCCCTCGTTCTATCATTACAGAAGCAACCTGGCAAGCGTAGGTTTACAGTCGTTTCCGCGCGCAGTGACACCCTCGCCCTTCTTGGGTATAACCAACGCATGGATATCGTCCCCGACATCAAGGCCCGTATCGACGTGGTCGACCTCGTGGCCGAATACGTCCCCCTGAAACCCGCCGGGGCGGGCTCGTTTAAGGGTCTCTGCCCGTTTCACCAGGAGCGGAGCCCATCGTTCCACGTCTCGCGTACGCGCCAGTCCTGGCACTGTTTTGGCTGCGATTCCGGCGGTGACATCTTTACCTTCATCGAGCGGATCGAGGGAATGGAATTCCGTGAGGCGCTTCAGTTTTTAGCGCAGAAGGCGGGTGTGACCTTGCCGGAACACGAGGCGGGGGAGCAGAACCGCACCAAGAAGAAGCGCTTGCACGAGGTGAATGAGTTGGCCGCCCGCTTTTTCCGGAGCATGCTCCTTCAGCTTCCGCAGGCCGCCGACGCGCGCGCCTACGTCGCCAAGCGCCAGATCGACGACCTGTCCGCCGACCTTTTCCAGATCGGGTACGCTCCCGAGGCGTGGACCCTTCTCACGGAAGCCCTCACGAAAAAAGGCGTGACGTCTGAAGAGCTTGTCCTCGCGGGCCTCGCGATGAAGCGCGAACATGGGGACGGCGTGTACGATCGCTTTCGCGGCCGCCTCATGTTTCCTATCCAAGACGTGCATGGCAACGTCGTCGGCTTCACCGGTCGCATCCTCACAGCCGATCCGACGCAGCCGAAGTACATGAACACCCCGGAAACGCCCGTGTATCGCAAGTCCGGCGTGTTGTATGGACTGGATAAGGCCAAGGCGGAGATCCGCCGCACCGGCCTCGCCGTGATCGTCGAGGGGAACATGGATGTCGTTTCGTCCCATCAAGCCGGTATCACGAACGTCGTCGCCGCGAGCGGGACGGCGCTGACCTTGGAGCAGCTCGGACTATTGAAACGGTTTACGACGAACTTGGCGATCGCCTTCGACCAGGATGCTGCTGGCGCCGCCGCCACGCTCCGTGGTCTCGATTTGGCGCGCGTGCAGGAGTATGCAATCAAGATCATCACCCTCCCGCCCGAGGCGGGGAAGGATCCGGATGAGGCCTGCAAGAAAGACCCGAACCTCTGGCGCCAAGCGATCGCCGACGCGACCGGCATCATCGAGTGGGTCTATCGCCGGGCCTTCGCGCGCCATCCCTCCGCCTCGCCCGAAAACAAGCGGCTTATCGCAGACGCCGTCCTTCCGGAACTCGCCCGCATCCCGCATCCGGTCGAACGTGACGCGTGGCTGAAGCGCCTCGCCCAAGATCTCGACATTAGTGAGGACAGCCTCCGGCAGGGGATCCAGCGTTCCGAGGCCAAGGCCTTCGTCCTCACGACCCCCAAGGCGGCCGCCCCGGCGCCGCTGAAGGAGATCCCCGTCGAACGTCGCCCGTTCTGGCGGCTATTCGCGCTCTCCCTCCAGTCGCAACCCCTTTTTGAGGCGTTCTTGCGGGCCGAAGAGGTCCTCTGGACGCACGATTCCGCGCCTGAATTGAAGGGCCTTTACCTTTCGCTGCGGGACGCGTATCATCGGGACGGTTTTGCACCACCCGCGTCTACCCCCTGGGGCCCGACGCTTTCCCGTCTCACGGCCTCGCTTGGGCCCGATGAGATGAAGACCTACAATACCCTTATTCTCCTGGCAGAACATGCGCTCTCTTCGCGTACCTCCCAAGAGAACGCGCAGGAACAGGAGTTGATGCTGCGCCAACGCAAGCAGGCCGTCCGCACCCAACAACGGACGGCGCTCCAAGAAGAGATGCGGCAGGCGGAAGCGGCGGGGGACCATGCGCGCGTGGAAGCGCTGTCCCGCCAGTTCTCTACCCTGACACAGGATAACTAGGACGGCGTCCGCGCCGTCACCCTTATTTCCAGGTTTTTTATGCCCGTGAAGAAGCCGCTCGCGAAAAAGAAGTTTTATCCTTCGGTGCCCAAGAAGGCCGCCGCCAAGCCCGTTCCCGCAAAAAAGAAGGCCGCTCCAGCCAAGAAGGCCGCCGTCGTCGCCAAGAAGCCTGCCAAGTCCGCGAAAGGCGTAAAAGCCTCGGCCGTTAAGGCGGCACCGTACGTGAAGGCTCCCGCTCCGGCCCCTGAGATGCTCGACCGGCTGTTCGACAAGGCCCGCTCCCGTGGGTTCATGACCGAGAACGAGCTCTATTTCGCGTTCCCGGAAGTCGAGGACTATTCTGACGTCCTCGAGGCCTTCATTGACCGCCTCGACACCGCCGGCATCGGCATGGTCGAGCAGAAGGAGGGGATCCTCGGTCGCGCCGGTGAACGCAAGGACATTTTGAAGTCGCTCCACAGCCAGGAGGACCGCGAGCGCAAGTCGTCTTCGGCCGCCGTTGCCAAGGCCGAACCCGTCGATTTCCTCAACATCGATTCCATCCAGATGTACCTGCGGGAGATCGGCAAGATCCCGCTGCTCAACGCCGAGCAGGAGATCGCCCTCGCCAAGCGCAAGGAGAAGAACGACAAGGAGGCGGAACAGGCGCTCATCGAGGCCAACCTCCGTCTCGTGGTTTCGATTGCCAAGAAGTTCACAGGGAAATCCCTCTCGCTCCTCGACCTGATCCAGGAGGGGAACATCGGGCTCTTCCGTGCCGTCAAGAAGTTCGAGTACCGCAAGGGCTTCAAGTTTTCCACGTACGCGACCTGGTGGATCCGCCAGGCCATCACGCGCGCCCTCGCCGACCAGTCGCGCACCATCCGCATCCCGGTGCACATGGTCGAGACGATCAACAAGTACCAGCAGATCGAGCGCGAACTCATCCAGGAGCTCGGCCGCGAGCCGTTGCCGGAAGAGATTGCCGCCGAAATGGGCCAGGACGTCGAGAAGGTGCGCCACATCATCAAGATCTCGCAGGACACGGTCTCGCTCGAGACCTCCATCGGCGACGACGACGATGGCGACACGACCCTCGCCGACTTCATCGAGGACTCCAAGAACCCGTCCCCGGACCGCGCCGCCGCGCTCCAGCTCCTGCGCGACTACGTCCGCGACATCATCAAGGACCTCAACCCGCGCGAGCAGAAGATCCTCGAGATGCGTTTTGGCCTGTTGGATGGGGTCGGGCACACGCTTGAGGAGGTGGGGAAGGAGTTCGACGTCACGCGTGAACGTATCCGTCAGATCGAGGCGAAGGCGCTCGAGAAGATCCAGCAGCATTCGGCGGTGAAGAAGCTGATCGACTATTAGACAAAAACAGGCCATTTGGCCTGTTTTT
>CAZURG010000027.1:0-16857 GCA_964623645.1 uncultured Gammaproteobacteria bacterium
CTCTCCTATTTTTCCGACACCCTGCAATGGTTCGTCGAGACGGAAGAGCTCTTGCTATGATCCTCCTCCCTTCGAACCGCCTCATCGCCCATCTCGACATGAACGCGTTCTTCGCGAGCGTGGAGCAGCAGGCGAACCGCACCCTACGCGATCGGCCGTTGGGCGTGTGCAGCTATCTCGGCAAGCATAGCTGCATCCTAGCGGCCTCCATCTCCGCAAAAAAGCTAGGCGTCCGGACGGGCATGACGATCGAGATGGCTCGGCAACGGATCCCAGACATGCGCTTTCTGCAGGCGGATCCCGTGAAATATCGGTCGGTATCGGCCCGGGTCTTCAATATCCTGCGCGAGCTGAGCGATTGCGTAGAGCCCTATTCGATCGATGAGGCCTTCGTGGATTTTACGGGCTGGTATCCCGACGAACTCCCCCTTATCGAGCCGCTCCTGCACGTCAAACGACGCATCCGCGAAGAGATTGGCGCTTCTCTCACCTGCTCGATTGGCGTCGCCCCCACGAAAGCGCTCGCAAAACTCGCTTCCGACCACCAGAAACCAGACGGCTTCACCATGGTTTCGCGCGCCTCCGCCCGCTCGTTCGTCGCGCGACATCACCTGACAGAGGTCGCGGGGATCGGGACACGGCACGCCCGCCAGCTGAACCGCGCCGGGATATTCACCTTATTGGATTTTCTCGATTATCCCACGGAAAACCTCCTCCGCATCCATGGGAAACCTCTCGCCTTCCTGCAAGCAGAATTGCAGGGCTGCATCGCCTCAAACGTCGATGACACCAACACCCCACCAAAATCCATCGGACACTCCTATTGCGTCCCGCGAGATGTCTACGATCGCGGCCGGACCTTGGCCGTCTTCCTGAAGCTCGTGGAAAAGGCGAGTTGGCGCATCCGGCAAGCGAAACGACAGGCCTGCGGCGTCCATGTGAGCGTCGGGATCTACGAGGAACCGGGCTCCACGAAAAAGACGAAGCGCTGGCGGCAACAGGATCTCTGTGGATCATACCGCCCGTTCAGCGAACCCCTCTGGGACCGTTTTGGGTTAATCGACCAGGCTCTCCGCGCGTTCGGTGAGGCGTGGGATGGCGAGACGCCGATCTCGTTTCTTGATGTCACGTTCGGACCTCTGATCCCGCTCGGACAAACTCCCTCGCTCGGAGCGGCCGTCTTCCATCAAGAAAGAACCGAGCGCGATCAACGACTTACGGAGGCGCTGGATAAGATTCAGGAGAAATACGGCCGCGGGACCGTGATCCTCGGGCAGATGGTTGGGCTGGAACGAGAGGCGCCGGACCGGATCGGGTTCCATGCGATCGAGGAGGAGATGGCTTAGGCGCATCATTGGACCCTATCCCCTTGACAAAACAGGGGAAATTCTGGACCGTGTAGCCACCTGGCCGGATCATCATCAAAAAAAGCCGCCAGCAAAGGCAGGAAAAAACACCATGAAAGACGGGACGGAAACGACGAGTAAGAAAAGAGCCTTCCTTCGAGACGGCATCGCCCGGCTCACGAGCCCCCGGACCAAGCTGACCCTTCTGGCCAAGCACGGCTTCGCGGAAGAAGCAGCCGCGCTGGTGCTGGACCTCGTGGAACGCGTGTCGGTCTCGTTCATGGTCGTACGAGGCTCCTACACCCAAGAGCTCGCTCTGCTCGCCCCGCCGAACCTCCCGTTCAATGGGGTCCGCAGGGAAAAGGGACCGGCACGCTACTGGCTGGAACTGAACACCGATCCCGATCCGGAGATGCGCACGCCCCTCCGATTGGATATGGATGGGATGGCCCTGGCATGCGGATGGGAACAGGCGACCGTCACCGAAATCGTACGAAAGGCCCTCGGACGAATCCTGGAGGAGCCGCCGAAGACAGAAAAGAAGTGGTATGGTGGTGATCCGTCCGACCTGGAGCACGTCATCGTCCGCTACCTGAAAGACGATGAGCGGATGCGCCAGAACATGGAAAATTGGTTCGCCTGGAAAGACCTGCGTTCCCCTGACGCCATGCACAGAGCGATCCACGAGGCAAAGCGTCCGGATACGCCGGCCGAAGGAATCGCCTTCCTGAACGGTCTCACGGCAAAGCTCATGGCAGGCGGCTGGACGGAAGAGCGCGTACAGGAGGAACTGGTACAACTGCTGTGCCGGGCGGCAGCGACTGGGGAACCTCCAGGGTACCTTCTCGCCATCGCTCGCTGCGCGGTAATGGAAAAGGGCGATGGGCGCCAGCAGGAGATCCGGGAGATCCTCTCCAGGAACTACCTTCCCATGGTCTGGGAGAGCCACCTCGCGAGTAGCGTCGCGCTCAGCCACGAGGTCGTGGACTGCTTCGTGCAGCTGGGGCGCATGGGGCTATGGGAAGACAGGGAGGCAGTGGAAGGCAAGAAACCTTCCTTCATCCGCACTGGACTGGTACGTCTCATCTCCGACGGAAGACCAGTCAGGGTCCGGCAACTCCTGACGGCCTTTAGAAAGGAATGGCTGGGCCATCTGCCGCTGGTAGGCGGGGACGAGGAGGCAAGGATCCTCCGCATCCTTCTTCCAGAAGCATTCGCGCAGTCCTTTCAACGTGGCGACTACGGAACGGCCGCCGCCCTCCTCCAGCAGTTCGGCCGATCCGACTGCGCCCAGGGTAGGGCCCACTCGTGGATGAGACGCGAAGACGAGGAACAGCCGCCGACCGCCGAACAGCTGGAAGCCGCTCGCGCACGCCAGACGGAAGCCCTGGATGGAGTCACCGAATTGGCGATCGCCCTCGAGCAACCAATTCGGCTCGAACTCCCTCTCTCGAGCTAAGCGAGACAACATGCCCTCCACGCAAGACACGCTTACGTAGGAGGGTTTTTCTTATCAAGAAAATCATTTCTCATTTAAAAACCCCAACACCGCCTCCGCGATCGCCTGCGCTGACCGCTGCGGATTCCGCGCAATCAACGCCCGATCCCGCGCATTCGTAAGGAACCCCGTCTCCAGAATCACCGCAGGCGTCATCGGATGGATGGAATGTTCATATTTTCGCCAATTAAACGCGTAATATCCACGCATGTTGCGGGTAATATTAGGATCCGCGGGCAAGCTGGTCACGCGTTCATACGTTTGCGCCAAAATGGCGGACAACGCCTCCGCCTTCCCTGTCCGATCACGATACGGCGCCGCCACCTTATACCCAGAAGCCCCCGTATCCGCATTCCCATCGGCGTGGATGGCGATGAAGGCATCCGCCCAATAATCGGGCGGAATGGTCGCGGGGAGCAGATCAACGACAATCCCCTCCTTTTCCAACAGCTTCTTCGTCTCTTCGGCGATCTTCAAATTTACTTCCCATTCGGTGATACCTGCCGCAGACGTCCCCGTATTCACCCGCAATTTCTCGAGCTCATCCGGAGCCTCGGCGGCTTTCCAATGGCCCGCTTGCAAGCCGACGCGTAACGGACCATCCGGACGTTTCCAGTTGGCGTAGGGATCAAAAAAGACAAAGGGCTCCTCGAGAGCGGGCGGCGCCTCGAACCCGTCCTGCACCTCAGAGGCGGAAAGGCTGCGGATGTAGGCATGAGCCACAAAGAAAACCCCTAAGGAAGCCACGAAAAGAGCAGAGACCATGAAAACCGTCCGCACAAAGGAAAAGGCACGCATGTCTTTGAGCATAACGGGCTTCGTACGGCCCCACAAGGGCCAATCTTCATCCCCCCTTCATCTTTTTCCGCTATCATCGTACCGTCACTTGTATGAAACTCCTTGTTGTCGAAGATGAGCCGAAGCTCAACAAGGGCCTGGTCACGGGCCTACAGCAACGCGGGTATGCCGTGGATTTCGCGTTCGACGGGGAAGCGGGCGAGAATATGGCCCGCCTGAACGGGTACGACGTCATCCTGCTCGACGTAATGCTCCCAAAACGCGACGGCTTCGAAGTCTGCCGGCGCTTGCGGAAGGACGGAATCCAGACCCCCGTCCTCTTTCTCACGGCGAAAGACAGTACCGAGGACACCGTGAACGGCCTTGATCTCGGCGGCGATGACTACCTCGTGAAGCCCTTTTCCTTTGATGAGCTCGCAGCCCGCCTGCGTACGCTGCTGCGTCGTCCTCCCGTAACCGTCTCACCCATCCTCACCCTCGACGAGCTGGAACTGAACCCGCGCGCCCAACAAGTCACGGTCGGTGGCAAGGAAATCGCCCTGACCCTGCGCGAATATGGCGTCCTCGAATACCTGTTGCGCAACAAGGGCGCGGTCGTGACCCGGCAAGACCTCCTCGATCACGTGTGGGACCAATTCTTCGACTCGTTCAGCAACGTCGTCGACGTCCACCTAAAGAACCTTCGCAAGAAATTACCTCCTTCCTATGCCCGTCGTCTTAAGACCATCTGGGGAAAAGGGTATCGCCTCGCTTAGCGGGCGTTTTCGCGGCGCGCAAGGACGGCTGACCCTGATCTACACCACCCTGCTGGCCAGCATCCTGCTCATCTCGAGCAGCGTCACGTATTCCGCCTTCTCCAGCCGCCTGGAACGTCGCTTTGCGCGCTTCCCGCCGCGACCTCCGGCCGTCCTCCCGCAAGACATGGTCCCGCCGCGCGCCGAAGAGGTTCGGGCCGACCTCATCAATACCCTCATCATCGTGAACAGCTTCCTGCTCGCGGTCGCGGGCGTCCTCAGCTATTGGCTCGCCGGCATCACCCTCGCCCCGATCCAGGCGGCCTATGATCGGCAGCGCCGCTTCCTCAGCGACGCCTCGCACGAGCTCCGTACGCCGCTCGCGATCCTGCAAACAGACCTCGAAAATGCCCGCGCCGACGCGACGCCCGCTTCTCCCCTGCAAATCCAGATGGAAAGCCATCTTGAGGAGGTCGGCCGTATGTCACAACTCGTGCGCGATCTTCTCCGACTCTCGCGTCTTGATGAAGAAAATACCCATACCCATGCGGAAAAATTGGTCGATCTTCAAATGGCAATCGAGACGACCGTTACCCGCCTGATGCGCCTGGCGGATACGCAAAACATTCACCTTTCCCTGACCCTTCCACCAGAAAAAGGCGCTTCTTGGGAGGTCAATGAAGATCTCTTCCTTCAAGTCTTCGAAAACCTTACGAAAAACGCGATCCTCTACAACCGTCCCGGTGGGAATGTCGCCGTGACGCTCGAACGAGACGCGCAAACCGCCGTGATCACCATCAAAGACACCGGCATCGGCATCGCCGCCGAAGATCTCGAACGCATCTTCGACCGCTTCTATCGTGTCGACCGTAGCCGTTCCCGCCAGACGGGCGGCAGCGGCCTCGGCCTCGCGATCGCCCGCGCCGCGATGGAGCGCTTGCACGGCACCATCAAGATCGACAGCACCGTCGACATCGGCACGACCGTCACGCTCCTCATCCCCTTCGTTGAGGCTTCATGATTCCTTCACGGACCGTTTGCTAGCCTAGAAACATGGTCGAGGAAACGGGACGCGCTTGCGCCCCGCCTCCGCACCCGAGCCCCTCTGGATGAATCCTCATCTGGCGGTCGCCCGGGAAACGAGCCCTCTGATCAGCCTCTTTCCTGCCGGCACAGGAACCCAACCTCCCTCCCACCAGGGAAAAACGGTGATCCGCCCGGCAGGAAAGCTTCATTCGTCATCTTCCTTCAAGATATGAATCAAGCAAAACGGTTCGTGATCGCTGCGATCGGCGCGATTGGCCTTACGGGCGCAGGCGTGACTCTCACGCAAGCCGCCGCAAACCCCGCCGTTCCCGGCGAAACGCGCATGGCTTCGCTCGTCCAAGCGCTCGCGAAAAAATTCAATTTGAATGCCAGCGACATCCAGGCCGTCTTCGATGAAAATCGACAAACGGTGGCAGCTGCCCACCTACAGAAGGCAAAAGACCAGCTCACCCAAGCCGTGAAGGACGGGAAGCTCACACAAACCCAAGCCGACCAGATCATCGCCAAGCAACAGGAGCTGAAAACGCTCATGGACAGCCTCCAGGGCAAGACCCGCGAGGAGGCCGAGGCAGCCCGCAAGACAGCGATGGAAGGCCTCAAGACGTGGGCCACGACCAACAACATTCCCCAAGAATACCTCCGTTTCGGCTTTGGACCGGGCGGCGGCCATGGTGGGATGCGCAATCCAAAACAGCTCCTCACGCAAGCCGTGACGGATGGCAAGCTCACCCAAGCGCAGGCCGATTTGATCACGGCGAAACAAGCCGAGATCAAGACCTTCCTTGATTCCCTCAAAGGAAAGACGCCTGCCGAGCGCACCGCCGCCATCGCGACCCAGGTGACCACCTGGAAAGCCTGGGCGGCTGCAAATAACATCCCTGACACGTTCTTCCGGATTCTAGAAGAGCGCGGCCTCCAACAAGGCCAAGGCTCCATGGGCGGGATGCGTGGCGGCCGCGGAGGCTTCGGCAGACCGATGGGCGGACGCTAAATCGAGACACCATTCGCTAACGAAAAACAGACCCGATCAGCGGGTCTGTTTTTTTACCTATACGCGAAACAAGCGCGGAAGGATAAGCCAAACGACGAACAAGGCGGCCGCAGGAAGCGCAAACAAGATCACGGAACGCCAACGATGCAGAGAGTCGTCCAAGGCGGCCTGAGCGGGATTACCTACCTGATATCGGACTCGACGCTCAGAGCCGATCGGCCAAGGCTCCGAACCGCGATGGATCACCACGGGAAAGCGATATTCCTTTCCCTGCACGGAAAACGCGATGATGGGCGTATATCCTTCGGAATCCTCCCTGTTCTCGACGACATGGCCGATCACAGTCGGCGCCGTCTTCCAAAAAAGGAGGGCCCGAAAGGCAGACAGGAGCGCACCAACGGCCAACGCCAGCGAGATCCAAGGCAAGAGAGAAAGAAAGAGGGAGAACATGCACACCCATCCTAGCAGCCCATCCGAAAAAAAGGATACCTGAGACGAATGCCGGACAAGCGAAAACCCGTTAGAAAAGAAAAGCCCGATCGAAGATCGGGGGGAGAGATCAGGCGGCGACCGCCGCAGAGGCGACCGGCACGCTCCGCGTGCAGCGGACCGTCAGGTCACCGACCGTCGCCAGCTGGGCGAACGCCTTGCCGCGCACCTTGGGGCCGGTCCACACGAGCTTGCCAGGGTTGACCTCGAGCGCGATGGCCACGAGGGAGAGCGAGACGCCGACGCTCACGAGGCCATGCTCGATGTCGCGGAGGCGCTCACTGGCCGCCGCAGGAGAGAGGTGGTCCGGACCCTTGAAGCGCGCCTCGTAGCCGGGGAGATCGTACTCGACCCGGGGCGGCGGAGCCTCGATGGGCGCAGGCCGGGCGGGCTCGGTGCGGTCCTCCTTGTGGAAGAGGCGACCGATCTCCTCGGAGAGCCCGGAACCCTTGGCGTACGCAGGCTCGATCTTACGCTGCTTGAAAGCCTCCCGCTCCGCCATGAGGTTGGCCCGGTCACGGAGGAAGCGCGCGAGACGCTCGGGATCGGCCCAGCGAGCATCGACGAGCGGAAGATGGTCGACCTTGAGGGTGACCGGCACCGTCGGCTCGTGTTCGGCCCCCGCAGGGAGGCAGCCAGCCGCCTGGAGGGCGCGGAAGGTCGCGAGCCTGGGGATGACCGCGAGGATCTCGTCGAAGCAGGACTCCCCACCCCGCACGAAGTTGATGAGGCGAGGGACCGCGGCGGGACGCCGGGTACGACCCTCGGTGACGTTGACCTCCTGGGCGCACAGGATCGAGAGGTTGAGGTGCCTGCGCGACCCCACGAGGCTCAGCACCTGCAGGGTGCGCCCGAGCGGGTTGGCCACCACGGCCGCATCGCGGCCAGCGGAAGGCGTCGTCCGGACGTACGCGCCGTCGGCGATGTAGATGATGGCGTGCCCCTTGGCCAGAGCCTGGAAGACGCCTGCGAGCGAACCGATCCCCTTGCTGTTGCGTTCCATACAGTCACCTCCTGGTGAATGACCCGACCTTGCGCGCGGGCAACGCATCCGTTCTTTCGGATGGTGTATTTTTAACACATAGTAAATAGCCTGTCAAGAGATTGGGCTTGAATCGCTAAAATTAGCCAAAAAGAGGCCTTTTTACGGCCATCAAAAAAGAGGGGCTCCACGGGGAAAAGACCACCCCCCCCCTCCTAGAGAAACCCTATCTTTCCAAACAGAAAAAGAGCCCCGTGAGGCTCTTTCGCGCTTCTGACCTAAACCGTCCGCACCTCGATCCAGGGCACCTGCCCCGTCTTCCCCAATGGCTCACCGCCGACGAAGATCAGGTCATCCCCCAGCTTCACGTATTTTTGTTTTTTTAACCAGGCCAAGGCTTCCAGATCCCACTTATCACGGTTCTTCCACTTAGGGAACAAACACGGCGTCACGCCCCACGACAAGTTCGTCTGACGCGCGATACGAGGATCTTCGGTACAGGCGAAGATCGGCATCGGCGGACGATGGCGCGACAGGAGACGCGCGGCATCACCAGATTCGGTGAGACAGACGATCGCGCGTGCCCGCAACGCGTGCGATAGGATCGTTGCAACGTTCGTCATGGCGGCTTCCGGTTCACCGGGGTTGAGACGCAGGTGCGGCGGGACGTCATCGAGAGCGCTCAGCTCCACTTCACGAAGCGTCTTCGCCATGGTTTCGACCGCTTCGAGGGGAAAGGCGCCGGTCGCGGATTCGCCAGACAACATGGTCGCGTCGGTATGGTCGATGGCCGCGTTCGCGACGTCTGAGATCTCTGCTCGGGTCGCACGTGGCTGGCGGATCATCGAATCAAGCATCTGGGTCGCGACGATGACGGGCTTGGCAACGTCAAGACAGCGGCGGATCAGGTCCTTCTGCGCGAGGGGCACTTTTTCGGCGGGAATTTCAATCCCTAAATCTCCGCGAGCGACCATGATCCCGTCAGTGACGTCCATGATCTCGTCGAGGTTCGTGAGCGCTTCCGGCTTCTCGATCTTCGCGATGATGCGGATCTGCTCGCCTTTCTTGCCCATGAGGCGACGCAGCTCGCGAATATCATCTGCCTTGCGAACGAAGGACAGCGCCACGAAATCGACCTGCTGCTTGAGGCCAAAGGCCAAGTCAGCCTTATCTTTATCGCTCATTGCCGAAATGGACGTATCCGTATCCGGAAGGTTCAGGCCCTTGTGGGAAAAGAGGGTGCCGCCGAATTCCATCTCACACAAAACTTCCTCGCCCTTGATGCGCTTTACGCGAGCTTGAAGCAAACCATCATCCAAAAGAAGACGCTGGCCGACCTTCACGTCGCGCGCAAGGGTCGGATAGCTCACAGACACAACGTATGGCAAGCGCGTCTTTCCGGAGGTGAACGTGATTTCCTTGCCCGTTGCAACGACAATCCCCTCTTTCGGAAGCTCGCCCACGCGAATCTTGGGGCCCTGGAGGTCTTGCAGGATCGCCAAATGCTCCCCCGTCTTCTTGGCGACACGACGGATGAGGGTGATGAGTTCAGCGTGGTTTTCGTGGGTGCCGTGGGAAAAGTTGAGGCGACAGACGTTCATGCCCGCCTTGACCATGGCTTCTAATCGCTTTTCGGTCGCGCAGGCCGGACCGATGGTACACACCACCTTGGTGCGCTTGAGAGGATCATTCATGTCGGGAGGATAGGCCGCGGACGGCCGTTTGGCTAGCGCGCGGTCGCGGCGCGCTCGTCGAGCTTGAGAGTAAGGGTTTTTTCTTCACCTTGACGCAAGACCTTGACCTGAACCTCATCGCCGGGAGCGAACCGGCTCAGGGCCGTGGCCAGGCTGCGGTCGTCGCTCAGGGTCTTGCCGGCGATCTCGATAATGATGTCGTTTTCCTTGATGCCTGCCTTGTCGGCGGGTGATCCGGCGACGACGGCCGGATCACGAGGCGAGGCGCCACGCGAGATGAGGGCGCCAGAGCTGACAGGCAAGCCATCCCGCTTGGAGGTATCCTCATCGATCATGAAATAGCGGACACCAAGCCACGGACGAATGATGCGCCCCGTTTTTTTCACGCTTTCCACGGCTTGCTTAACGGCATTCGCTGGAATCGCGAAACCGAGGGACTGGCCACCTTCCGAAACCGCGGTCGTCACACCAACGACGCGGCCCTGGAGATCAAGCAACGGCCCACCGGAATTGCCGGGATTAATCGCCGCATCGGTCTGGATCGCCTCCTCGAGCACTTCCGCTCCACTCACGCCATCGGCGATCAGGCGGCGGTTTTTGCCGGAAATGACACCTTTCGTGAGGCTGTTTTGAAATTGGGCCAGAGCATTGCCGATCGCGAGAACCGTCTGGCCGACCTCTAAGGCGTCGCTGTCCCCTAATTCCAACGTCGGCGCATCCGTGAT
Source organism: uncultured Gammaproteobacteria bacterium (assembly GCA_964623645.1). Lineage (GTDB taxonomy): Bacteria > Patescibacteriota > Patescibacteriia > 2-12-FULL-60-25 > 2-12-FULL-60-25 > JAGOUA01. Next base: position 10,305 of record CAZURG010000027.1, read on the forward strand.
CTCGACCTTGAGAATGGCGAGGTCAAGCGCCGGATCGACACCTAAGACCCGTGCCGACAGGCGTTCGCCGTCTTGCAACGTGACGAGATACTCCGCATTTGGATTATCGACGACATGGCGATTGGTGACGATCAGGCCATCCGTGGAAACGAAAAACCCTGAACCGGCTCCGAGGCGTTCGCGACTCCCCGGAAGAGGCAACAGCTGAGAAGACGGCGCCTGGACGGTCGAGGAGGCGGACCCACGCGGCTTCGGGACGGTCCGGCTGACGTTCACGGCGACAACGGCCGGGGAAACGCGCTTTACGACGCGCACGACCTCCTGTTCCTCGCCGCGCGCGATGAGGAGCTCAGGAACCGGCGAGCCTTTTTTCGGGACGCCAGCAGAAGAATCTAGAAAATAGGGACCAACGAAGCTGACCGTACCCCCCGCCAACGCTCCCGCCAAAGCGGCGAGGAGCGTGGAAAGGACAAACACCTGTCGTGAGACGTATTGAGGCATAAGAAAAGGGCTGGCACCAGACAGTGTACCTCGATCTGAGCGCGCCTTTCAAGGCGCAAAAAAAACCGCCCTCACGGCAGTAATTTCGCCTCTCTCGGTACGGCAGGTGCGTTTGGACGCCGCTGACGCTTGACCGTGAGTTGTGCAAGCTCGTCTTGAAACGTCTTGACGTCTTCGAATGACCGATAGACGGAAGCAAACCGGATATATGCAACCTTATCGAACCCCTTCAACCGCTGCATCACCAATTCCCCAATCCGTGCGGACGTGAGTTCACTGGCACGCTCGCGTTGGATATCGAGTTCAATGCTTTGGAGGAGGGCACGAAAGGCGGCATCCGTATGGGAACGCTTCTCCAAGGCGCGGCGCAACCCACGTTCCAGCTTCTCCCGGACATAGCTTTCACGATGGCCGTCGCGCTTCACGACCGTGAGACCGAGCAAGTCGATGGTTTCGAGGGTCGAGAAGCGAAATTGACATTGGTCGCATTCGCGCCGGCGGCGGACGGAAGCCTCATCGGCCGTGAGGCGAGAATCGACGACTTTCGTTTCGGTATGGCTGCACACGGGACAGCGCATACCTTAAAGCATCTTCTTGCGAATGAAGGCGGGGATCTCGAGATCCGGCTCTTCTGGGGTAGACGGGGCCGATGGCGAACGACGAGCAACCGGAGCGGGTGCGGGAGGCTTCACGGCTTCCGCAGCCTGACGGGGAGAAACGGTAGTACGAGGCGTCGTTGGCGCCGAGATGGGCGTCGGTACCGGCGCGGGCGCCGGCGGATCGATCAGCTCTTCTTCACTGATGGGCGCCACAGGAACGGGAGCCGGAGCGGGGACAGGGGCTGGAGCTGGGGCTGGAGCTGGGGCTGGAGCGGCCTGGGTATAGCTTGAAACCGGGGGCGGATACGGGACACGGGAGGCGGCAAATGGAAAACGCTCCAAAGGCTCAACCGGGGTCGGCTCAGGAATAGGCTGGACAGGTGGGGTGACCGGTTGCGGGACGGGACGGGCGGGAGCCTGGTACGGAGTGGCCGGAGCATGCGTTGGCTGTGAAGAGGCGGGCGGGATGCTTCCGGACGCGAACATCGTCTTCGGCTTGGGAGTAATGACACGTTGGTCAAACCCGGTCGCGATGACGGTAATCTTGATGTCGTCCTTGAGCGATTCGTCGATGACGGCCCCAAAAATGACCTTTGCGTTAGGATCGGCGGTCTGGGTGATGATCTTGGCGGCCTCGTTGAGCTCGTAGAGACCCAGGTTGGAACCGCCCGTAATGGTAAACAAAATGCCTTTGGCCCCATCGATGGAGACTTCGAGCAAGGGCGAGGCGATCGCGGCTTTCGCCGCATCAGCGGCGCGATTGTCGCCATGGCCGTGGCCAATCCCCATGAGAGCGGAACCGCGGTTCGCCATGATAGCGCGCACGTCCGCGAAGTCAACGTTGATGTTGCCGTGCTGGGTAATAAGTTCGGAAATCCCCTGCACGCCTTGGCGCAGGACGTCATCGACCATCTCAAACGCTTCGAGCAAGGAGGTTTTCTTGTCGATCATCTGCAAGACGCGGTCGTTCGGGATGGTAATGATGGTATCAACGTTGGCGGCGAGCTTTTCGTAGGCGGCTTCAGCGATATTCTTGCGGGCGGCGCCTTCAAATGAAAATGGCTTGGTGACGACCGCGACGGTCAGGGCCCCAAGCTCTTTGGCGATGCTCGCGATGAAGGGAGAGGCTCCCGAACCGGTCCCTCCGCCCAATCCGCAGGTGACGAACACCATGTCGGCGCCCTTCAGCATCTCACGGATCTCATTTTGGGACTCTTCGGCGGCCTTGTGGCCAATATCTGGGTCCATGCCTGCCCCCAACCCCCGGGTGACGGACTTGCCGATGTGCAGCTTCTGTTGTGCCTGGGAGGCGTGCAGGGCTTGGACATCGGTATTCATGGCAATAAACTCCACGCCACGGATTTTCGAGGCGATCATGCGATTGGTAGACGAGCCGCCGGAGCCGCCGACGCCAACCACTTTTATCTTTGCGAAGGTCTCGATTTGGGGTTTGATTTCAGCCATAGATACAGATCTCTTCGCACAATACTAACGGGCAGGCTTAGGGTCAAGGGACTAAGGAATAAAGGACTTGAACAGGCGCTTCAGGGGCGAGCCGAGTTTCTTGACAAAGTCTCCCCCTTTGCTGCCGCCGCGATAGCGCTGGCCGTCATCACGACCGCGCTCTCCTTCGAATCCCCAACGGACGAGGCCGAGGGCCGTCGAAAAGGCGGGATCCTGGAGGACATCTTCGAGAGAGGTGGGCGGAACCTGGACTTGGGCCACCACCGCGGGAAGGCGCAGGATCTGCTTCGCGACTTCTGGGACCCCCTCGAGCTTGACCCCGCCACCTGTCAGCAGCACGCCCGCTGGCAGCATGCCTGAACGGTCAATCTTCTTGAGCTCTTGTTCGACGCGCTCAAAGATCTCCTCGACGCGGGCCTGGGCGATATCGGAAACAAAGCGGAGCGAGACGACTTCGGATTGTGGCGCGCCCAATCCCTGCAAGTCAATGTCTTGGAACTTGTTGACGTGCTGTGACGCGGCGTTCACGTATTGGCGCTTGAGGACATCGGCGATCTCTAGAGAGGTGCGGAGGCCGATGGCGATATCAGAGGTGACGTGGTCGGAACCGATGGGAATGACGGCGGAATGGAGCAACTCCCCTTCTTCGTAGACCGTGAGCGACGTCGTGGAAGCGCCCACGTTGACGATTGCGACCCCAACATCCTTCTGTCGACTCGTCGTGAGGACATCGGCGAGGCAGAGCGGCGCGTAGACAAGCTCGCTCATGTCGATTCCGGTGCGTAAAACAGCTTTCGTGACGTTCCGGACGTGGCTTGCGACGCCTTGGATGACGTGGGCGTCGACCTCAAGCCGGATCCCTTGCATGCCGACAGGGTCCTTGATGCCGGTTTGGCCGTCGACAGTGAAGCCGCGCGGTAGGATGTGCAAAATTTCGTAGTTGGAAGGGTTGATGAGGGCGCGGACCGAATCCATGGCACGCTGGACATCCTCATCGCGGATCTCCCCATCGGGACGGGACACGCCGATAACGCCGCGCTGGATTTGATCGGTCATGTAGGTACCGCAAATACCAACGTATGCATCGGAAACCGGTAGCCCGATCTGGCGTTCGGCTTGCTCTAGACAGGTAGAGATCGCTGTGACGGCCTCCTCAAGAGAATTGATGAGGCCTTTCGAAATACCTTGGGAAGCGACCTCGGTGGCGCCCACGATCTGGAGCGTTTCGCGCTTGTCTTGGCCAACCAGGATTTGCCCTGCCACAAGACGGACGGCAGAGCTGCCCAGGTCGAGGCCGGCGATCAATCGTTCTTTCATACGTGGCGGATCAGGGAGAGCGCGTAAGGGCCAAAGATGAGCAAACCCACCAGGACGGCAGCGGCGACCATGAGGAGCACGGCGCCGGCGGACACGTCTTTCACGTCACGGGCGGTCTCGTGGAATTGAGGCTTCACGAGATCCACCAGTAACTCGATCGCGGTGTTGACCAATTCTACCACGAACACGAGAACGGTCACAATGAGGACTGCAATGATCTGCCAAGGGGCGAGCGGCAGGACGAGAACCAAGGCAAATACCAAGAGGGCGGCAGCGGTATGCCGACGCATGTTCGGCTCGGTCCGGAAGGCGAAGAGGACGCCCCGTACGGCCCGTTGGAGGGACTTTAGAAGGGAAGACGACATACGGTGAGGATCCGAGTGAGACAACGTTCCTGCAGGGCGAACATGCGAGCCTCGTCCGCAAGGGTGGCGTGGTCATAGCCTGCCAGGTGAAGGGTCCCGTGAATAACCAGGCGGAGCAGCTCCTCCTTAGGATGCAAGCCGCGACGCCTGGCTTCGGTAGCCGCATAGGCGGGACAGACCAGCAAATCCCCCATATATCCCTCCCGCCTCTCTTCGAGCGCTTCCGCCTCGAAGGACAAAACATCGGTCGGTCGGTCTTTTTGACGATATTGACGGTTCAGGCGACGCATTTCGGCGAGATCAACCCACGCGACGCCGATGGAGCGCGGACGGCGATAACGCATGACGCGGGCCAGTTCATGTCCCATCATTTTCCATACAGATGCGGAAAAAACGGCCGGCGTGGCCGGAAAGACGTACGTAATCATGGCGTCGAAGAGGTAACGGTCGTCGAAGAGACGGTTGGAGCCGGCGAAGTCACGGGACTGGACGAGGTTGGAGCCGTCACCGGGACCGAAGAGGTCACGTTCCCCATCTGGAATGCGGGCGGGATCGGTGTCGGTTGGCTGAGGTCGGGGGCCTTTGGAGAACCCTGGAACCGTAATCCGTTCAGGATCAGGCCAAACGTCGTGCGATAATTGACGAAGGTTTGGGTGCCCAGCTGGTAGGAAACGGCAAGAACCTTGTCCTCCCAAGGGAAATAGGCGGTGAGGCGATCAGGGCCCAGGAAAAACGGGAGGCGATATTTATTGCTGGAAAGTTCCGTGATCTGGTCGGCACGGAACCCCTTCTGCGCCGACAGCCACGTGCGCGGATCTTGTTTGGAAGGATTGTTTTCCACGCGTAGGACGAAGAGCTCTCCGGAAGGCACCTGGATACGTGCATCGCTCGTGCCCGCGACGAACTCGACGGCCCAGGCGCGCGGGACGAGGGTTTGCCAACCGACCGTGCTGCTCACGACCTGCATCATCGCCAAACCAGGCAACGTGGCCGGAGCTTTGATGGTTGGCGTATACAGATTAAAGACTTCATTCCCATCAAGATAGCCGTCGCTATCGGTATCAGGAAGCTGGGCATTTGAACCGTACGTCACTTCTTCGGTATCTGTGAGGCCATCCGAATCCAAATCGAGGCCATCCGGAGGAAGGGTTGGCGCGGCTGGTGCGGGCGGAGGCAAAGCCGTGACCTCGACCTCGGCCGGACCGGCCGGCAGGGAATCCCCTCCCGGGTTGAACGCGATCACTTGATAGTTGACGCGCATACCAGCAGGAGCCGTCGGATCGAGGAACGTCAAACTATTGGCCGGAAGAGTCTGGATCGGGATATAGCTCACCTCTGCAGCCGTTTTGCGCTCGATCCGGAACCCATCTTCCGTTTCAGAGCGATCCTGCCACTCCAAACGAACACTTGCCGCCGCAGGACTCACGGCGGTCAAGTTCGTAGGGGCATTGGGGGCGACCGGCTTCTCAGGAACGATAACCGGAGCCACGTTCGGGCCAAATAAGGCATCGCGATTCCAGGCGACCCATCCCCCACCTGCCAGCAGGAGAACTAAAACAACCAAGCCGACCAGCCACAAGCGCGAATGGTGCGCGACGGGCGGCGGGGTGGGAACGGGTGGGGCGGGCGGCGGTGGAGGTGGAGCGGCTGGTGGGGTGGGTGGAACAGGCGCCCCTCCCATTTGCGCCTCATCACTCACGAACGGAGGCTGCATCTTCAAGGCGACGCCATAATACGACTCAGGAATCACGACAATCTTGTTTTCGCGCGCTTCCGAAGCAGGCGCCGACCCGGGAGAGGGTGGCGCGTTGGATTCAGACGTGGGAGGCAGGCATAGGAAAAGGAAGGGGCGCTAGAGGCGACAATCGGAACGGCTGCACCGGCCGGTCCCGCGAGGGTTATAGCCGTTATTCATCTCCACACCATCTGGAAAGCCGTCGGCATCGGTGTCGACATTCAAGGGATTGGTGCCGTAGGTGAGGACTTCTTGCCCGTCATTTACGGTGTCGCCATCGGTATCATTTTTGAGCTCATTCGTTCCGAGCTCACGTTCGCGCGGATCCGTGAGACCGTCGCCATCGCTATCGAACTCCACGGCAGGAGACGGGTTATCAGACGTTGGAGCCATGGGTGCAGTGGAAGTACCCACTCCCATCACCGCTCCTGGCGTCGGTGACGTAGGGATGACTGGGGTATTCGGATCAATCGCCATCGGTGGTGGAACGTTGGTATTTGAAGGCGGCATCGTAACAGGGGTCGGCAACGGGACAATCTCGACCGGCGGATTATTCATCGGCAGCGGGACGG
>CAZURG010000028.1:0-16486 GCA_964623645.1 uncultured Gammaproteobacteria bacterium
CTTGCGTGATGAACTGGATGAGCTGGAGGATGAGGCGTAAGGGGAAGGCATCGCACGCGCGATGCTTTTTCGTTGGATGGGCATAAAAAAAGACACCGTGAAAGTGTCAGGCGGGAATTGCCTCGAGGGTCTGTTCTGCCGCCCGCTGTTCGGCGCGACGCTGCTTCCAGAGGCGATCCAACGCGGCGGTCGCTTCGGCGAGGAACGTCCGGTCGGTCTTCCGCTCGTTGATGACCAGGACTTCGACTGGTTCGTGGTAGCCCTTCTCAAAGAAAGTGTGCATGCCCTCCACCGAGCTCTTGATCTGCAGGTAGAGCGGGCCGACCGTGCTGTCCACGACGATGTCGATGCCGCGGGCGTCCTCTTCGAGGGTGCCGGCGCGGGGCCGACCGATCCAGGGCGGGAGCCGAGTCATTTGTAGGATCCGTAGGGCACGACGTTCGTGCGCTCGACCACGAGCCAGCTGTTCGGCTTGCGTGCCGACCCAAGCGGGCATGGTGTCGCGGTCCTGCATGCGGGGAAGGGATGCCTCGTGGTGTGCTGTCCAGGCTAGGGCCCTGCGGACGGCGAAACGAATCGCGTCCTGTTGGTTGCGCTTGAACCCGTGCCCGATCGGGCCATGGATTGGTGGAAACCCCATCTTGGCCCGCCAGTTGTGGATCCGCGTGCCAGGGTAGAGGTAAATCCGCCACCAGCGACGGTCTCCGCGGCCGCAGAGCTGCGCTTCCATTCGCCAGTATTTAAGATATGTGCTGAGCGCCTCCCAGTCTCTGGGGGTCGGCAAAAACCGTTTTTCCATGCCTACCTCCTGTTAGATTGTTACCGCATTTTTAGAAGATTGTCAATTCCCTAGCCATTTTGCCCCTTGTCGGGGTGGGGAAGAGGGGGCATTCTAGGAGCATAATCCCATCTCTCCCCGCAGGGCTTGTCCCGTCAGCGGGTTTTCCCTATGGCTGATGCCGCTCCCCAGGCCGAGGCGCAAGCTGTGCCCCGTGCCCCGTTCGTCCACCTGCACGCGCACTCGATGTATTCGTTGTACGACGCCATCGGCGATGTTTCGGATTTGGTTGGCCGCGCGAAGGAGTTGGGCTACGATGCGGTGGCTCTTACCGACCATGCGGGTCTCTATGGCGCGATCGAGTTCTATGAGGCCGCCAAGAAGGCGGGGATCAAGCCGATCATTGGGGTCGAGGCCCACATCGCTCCGAACAAGCTTACCGACAAGCGCTCGGGCATCGATAACCACATTTCCCACTTGACCATCCTCGCCGAGACGAACGAGGGATACCACAATCTGCTCAAGCTTGTTTCCGTTTCCTTCCTCGAGGGGTTTTATTACAAGCCGCGCATGGACAAGGATGTCTTGCGGACCTATCACCAAGGTCTCATCGCCCTTTCCGGCTGTGCAAAAGGTGAGATCCCGAAGGCCTGCCAGGCGCATGATATGGAAAAGGCGGAGGCGCTGGTCCGCACGTACCAGGACATCTTCGGGAAGGAAAATTTCTTCCTTGAGCTCGTCCATCGTCCCGAATCGCCGACACAGATCGAGATAAACGAACGGCTGGTCGAGCTGTCCAAGGTGACGGGCGCCCCGGTCGTCGCCACGAAAAACACGCATTACCTCCACGAGGATGACCGTGAGGCTCAGGACGCGTTGGTCTGTATCCATGACGGCAAGATGTTGGCCGATACGAACCGCCTCTCGAACGCTTTTGCCGACGCCTCGCTCTGTGGGCCCGAGGTGATGGTCGAAGGGTTCCGCGACCTCCCCGAAGCCATCGAGAACACCCGCAAGATCGCCGACCGCTGCACGGTCGAATTGGAATTGGGGAAGAACCTGCTGCCAGAATTCATCGTTCCAGATGGTGAGACCGAATTTTCCTATTTGAAAAAGCTCTGCGAACAGGGCCTCGTCGAACGCTATCCCACGCCAGAGGCGCAGCCGGCCGCGCGTGAGCGCATGGAGTTCGAACTCGCGACCATCGAGCGCATGGGCTTCGCGGCGTACTTCCTGATCGTGCAGGACTATATCGTGTGGGCGAAGACGCACGGCGTGATCGTGGGGCCGGGGCGCGGATCCGCCGCCGGTTCCGTCGTCGCCTACGTCTTGCGTATCACCAACCTCGACCCGCTCCACTACGGCCTCCTCTTCGAGCGCTTCCTGAACCCCGACCGTATCTCGATGCCGGATATCGATACCGACTTCGATGACGTGAAGCGCGCCGACGTGATCCGCTACGTGAGCGAGAAATACGGGGCGCCGCGTGTGGCCGGGATCATTACCTTCGGGACCATGGCCGCGCGCGCTGCCGTGCGCGACGTGGGCCGCGTGCTCGGCCTCCCGTATGCCGACGTCGACCGCGTCGCCAAGGTCGTGCCGCCGCCGGTGCAGGGGAAGCACATCCCTCTCGAGCAATCCATCAAGGACGCGCCCGAACTCAAACAGCTCTACGATACCGACCCGCGCATCAAGCGCCTCATCGACCTGGCCATCAAGCTCGAAGGGACGACCCGCCACGCCTCGCAGCACGCCTGCGGGATCGTGATCGCACCGCAGGACCTCGAAAAATTCGCCCCGCTCCAGAAGGCTCAGGGAGGGGATTGTGAGCAGGTCATCCAATATTCGCTCCATTCGACCGAGGTCTCCGGCCTGCTTAAGATGGACTTCTTGGGGCTCTCCAACCTTTCCATCATCCGCGACTGTCTCGAGATCATGGATGCGGTGTACGGTGCGACCGTCAACATCGACGAGATTCCCCTGGACGACGCGAAAACGTTCGAACTCCTCGGCCGCGGCGACACGACGGGCGTGTTCCAGCTAGAAAGCGACGGCATGAAGAAGTACATCCGTGAACTGAAGCCCAGCGTGATCGAAGACATTATCGCAATGGTGGCCCTCTACCGCCCGGGGCCGATGCAGTTCATCGACTCGTTCATTGCTCGTAAACACGGCAAGGAAAAGATCGTTTACAAACACGAACTCACCGAAAACGCGCTCCGCAACACCTACGGCCTGCCGATTTACCAGGAACAGGTCATGCAAGTGGCCAAGGACATGGCCGGGTTCACGGGTGGGCAAGCTGACACGCTCCGCAAGGCGATGGGCAAGAAGATCGCGAAGCTCATGGCCGAGATGAAGGTGAAGTTCGTGGAAGGGTCGATGAAGAAAGGGGTGAGCCAGGCGATCGCGGAAGAGATCTTCACCCAGTTCGAGGAATTCGCGGCCTACGGCTTTAACAAGTCGCACGCGGCCTGCTACGCCCTCATCGCCTACCAGACCGCCTACCTTAAGGCCCACTACCCCGACTGCTTCATGGCCGCGCTGCTCAATTCCGACTGTCTCAACATCGAGCGCGTGAGCATCGAGGTCGAGGAGTGCCGCCGCATGGGAATTGAGGTGCTTCCACCGGACGTCAACGAGTCGTACAAGGGCTTTTCCGTCATCAAGGACAAGCGAACCCTCCGTTTCGGGCTGCTTGCCATCAAAGGGCTGGGCGAAGACGTCGTCGACGACCTCATCCGTGAGCGCAAGGAGAATGGTCCGTTTGCCGACCTGACCGGCTTCGCCTCGCGCATCAAGGGGAAGGCCTTTAACCGCCGCTCCCTTGAATCGCTCACCAAGGCCGGGGCCCTCGATCGTTTCGGGCCGCGTAACCAAATGTATTTCAACCTCGAAGTCATCCTCGACTATCATCGTCGCCTCACGCAGGAGGAGAAGTCCGGCCAAGCCAACCTCTTCGCCCTTCCTGGGCTTGTCGATGACCATCCGCCCCTCCGTCTCAAGCCTGCCCCGGAACTGCATCTTTCCGAGCTGTTGAGTTGGGAAAAGGAATTGCTGGGCCTATACGTCTCGAGCCACCCGTTCCGCGAATACCAGGAACGCCTCGGCAAGCTTTTCGTGCCCATCAATGAACTCCACACCAAAAAGAAGGAGAAGAGCGTTCGCATGGGTGGTACCTGCACGCTCGCGAAGAAGATCCTCACCAAGAACCAGGAGACGATGGTCTTCCTGAAAGTTGAGGACACGACCGGTAGCATCGAGGCCGTGGTCTTCCCGCGCGTCTACAAGGAAAAGCCTGAGCTCTGGGAAGCCGATAAGGCCCTCGTCCTCTCGGGCCGCGTTCAGGAACGCGACGACGAGATCAAGTTCCTCGTCGAGGCCGGCTACGAGATCACCCGCGACAACGTCGACCAGGTGGAGGAATACGTGAAGAAGCTGCAAGGAGCCTCCTACGCCTCCGCGAGCCAGGAGGCGCCCGCCCCCGCCAAGCGCACCAGCGGCGTCATGCTCTCGGTCCGCGCCCAGCTCTCCCCGTCGATGCTCGAGCAACTGCGGGTGATCTTCGCCAAGCACCCCGGTGCCTATCCCGTCTTCTTCCAGGTCGACCAGGGGGCGGGGAAGCAGCGCGTCGCATCTTCCTTCCGCATCGGCTTCGACGAGCTGATCGCGAAGGAGCTGGAATGCATCTTGGGACCGGATGCGGTGAGGGTGGAGGTGTGATATCATCTTCTCATCCTATGTCCCGTCCGCTCTTTCTCCGTGAACATGCGCACACCTGGTTCTGGGCGATCGCGAGTCTCCTCGCGCTCCCCACGGCCCTTATCTACTTCTCGTACCAAGGAGTCACGGCCTTCACCAGCTTTTTCTTAGGGATCCTCGCGACGTTGCTCGTGCTCTTCCTGAACGTGATCATGGAGGGGTCGCTTTGGATGTTCCAGGCCCATTGGCACGAGGCATTCTCGCGTCCCGATGCGTCCTTGCGTTTGGTGATCCTCGCGGGGGCGCTCCTCCTCATCGTCGAGAGCCTCGCGATCATGTACCTGCTCGTCTCGCCGTCCGCGGATGACGCCTTGCTGCAGATGATCCGCCAGCATCGTTGCCTCGTGCCCTCGGCGCAGTATGCCGAGTTTTGCGAGCTCATGACTCGGTGGTAGCGTATGAAGATCGCTTTTCATGGGGCCGCACGTGAGGTGACGGGCTCGTGCTATCTCGTCGAGACGGAGAAGTCACGTGTATTGATTGATTGCGGACTGTTCCAGGGGAACTCTTTTTCCGAAACCCGAAACCTCGAGGAGCTCGCCTTCGACCCGTCGACCATCGACGCCGTCCTCGTCACCCACGGCCACCTCGACCACACCGGCCGCATCCCCAAGCTCTTCAAGGGGGGATTCAAGGGGAAGGTCTACGCCACCCCGCCCACCGTCCCGCTTGCGAAGATCGTCCTCGAGGACGCCGTCCGCATCATGGAGGACGACCAGAAGCGCTTCGCCCGCCCCATCCCGTATTCCGCCAAAGACGTCGAGGCGGCCGTCCGCGCGATGACGCCCCTCGACTATGGCCAGACGACCAAGTTAGGTGACCTTTCCTTCCGTTTCCGCGACGCCGGCCACATCTTTGGCAGTGCCTTCGCGGAGATCACGGAGCAGGGGGGCGCGAAAGTCGCCTTTTCCGGCGACCTCGGCAACGAGCATGTCCCCATCCTCCGCGAGACCGCCCAGCTCGCCGCCATGGACGCGGTCGTGATGGAATCCACCTACGGCAACCGCATCCACGAGGACGAGTCCCTTCGTCAGACCAAGCTCCGTGACGTCATCATCCGCACCACGCAACGCAACGGGGTCCTCGTGATCCCCGCCTTCGCGATCGAGCGCACGCAGCAGCTTTTATTTGAACTGAACCGCCTCATCGAGGCTCGGCAGATCCCTGAGCTCGACGTCTATCTCGACAGTCCGATGGCCATCCATGTCACCGAGGTCATCAAACAGTTTCCGCAATATTATGATCCGGAGGCCCGCGCGCTCGTGGCGGCTGGCACGGACTTCTTCGATTTCCCAGGTCTCAAGGTCTGCCTCACGCGCCAGGATTCGCAGACGATCAACGCCGCCCGCCGCCCCAAGGTCATCATCGCTGGGGCCGGCATGATGAACGGGGGACGGATCCTACATCATCTGGTCCGCTATCTTGGCGATGCGCGTTCGACCGTTTTGATCATCGGCTACCAGGCTGCCGGCACGTTAGGCCGCCAGCTTTACGAGCATGAGAAGAACGTCCAGGTGATGGAAGAGCGCATCCAAGTGAAAGCCGAGATCGCAAGCATCGGCGCCTACAGCGCCCACGCCGACCAGAACAAGCTCGTGAGCTGGATCCGCGAGGCGGCCAAGCGGCCGGAACAGGTGTTCTGCACGCATGGGGAAGAGGGGGCCGCGGTCGCACTGGCGACGCGATTGGAGAAGGAGCTGTCAATCAAGACCCAGGCGCCGCGGTATCAGGACGTGGTGACGCTATAAGCCAGCGCGTTGGAAGGGTTGACGGCGGTAGGGATTTTTGCTACGAATACCAGGTCACCGAACCGCCGTGCGGACCGGACGTTTCCTATCCGCCCCCCTCAAGGAGCATCGCATGAAGATCAAGACCGCCATCCTTTGGTCTCTCCTCAACGGGCGCAACCATCCGTTGGTCGCGGATGCCGACCTGACGATCCATGCCTTGCGGCCCCTGGTCGACGGCCTTTTCCCGGGCATCAACTACTTCTCCGTCACCGGGTTCGGTCAGGTGATGCGCGACTGCGCCATCCCCGTGCTCAGGAAGCGCTTTCCCGAGCTCCTCACGACCCCGTCCGAGGCAGTCCAGGCGGACGCGCTGACTGAGATCGCCGAGCCGTTCCTGCCCTCCAAGGGATACGAGTGGCAGAACAGCCTCGCCTGGAAAGGGCGGTTCGACGCCCGCCTGGCCGCCCAATCCCGCCCGTCGCGCACGACCGGCTCCAAGCGGGCACGTGCGTGATGACCCCCACCCAGCCCGAAAGGCTGGTTTTTCCCTTGATCTAGACAAGATTCCCCCTTTCCTGTATCCTCCTCCGGAACGCCGCTCCCGGTGTCATTTATTTCTATGCCAGCCATCCGCAACATCGCCATCATCGCCCACGTCGACCACGGGAAGACCACCCTCGCCGACGCCCTCCTCCGCCAGTCCGAGACGTTCAAGGACAAGACCCTCGAAGGCGAGGCCATTTTGGATTCCAACGAGCTCGAACGCGAGCGCGGGATCACCATTCTCGCCAAGAACTGCGCCGTCATCTATGGCGGCGTGAAGATCAACATCGTCGACACCCCGGGCCACGCCGACTTCGGTGGGGAAGTGGAGCGCATCATGAACCTCGTCGACGGCGTGCTCCTGCTCGTCGACGCCAAGGAGGGTCCCATGCCGCAGACCCGCTTCGTGCTCAAGAAGGCCATCGAGGCCGGGCACCGCATCATCGTGGTCATCAACAAGATCGACAAGCCGGAAGCCCGCACCGAATGGGTCATCAACCAGGTCTTCGACCTCTTCGTGACGCTCGGCGCCTCCGACGCCCAGACCGATTTCCCCATCGTCTACGCCTCGGGCAAGCAGGGGAAGGCAGGTGTCGAGAACGACCTTTCGAAAATGACGGGCGTCTCTGGCCTCTTTGACGTGATCCTCAAGGAAATCCCGGAACCAAAGGTCGACAGCACGGGCCCGCTCCAGGTTTCCGTCGCCAACATCAGCTACGACAACTACAAGGGCCGCGTCGCCATCGGCCGCGTCGTCCGTGGGATCTTCCGCCCGGGCCCGGTCGTGCGCCTGGACCGCCAGGGCAAGCCGTCCAACCAGAAGATCGCCTCGCTTATGGGCTTCATGGGCCTCGGCAAGGTCGAGATCGCCGAAGCCGTCGCCGGGGACATCGTCCTCTTCGCCGGGATCCCCGACATCACCATCGGCGAGACCGTCGCCGACCCGCTCCAGCCCGAAGCGCTCCCCGTCATCCAGATCGAGGAGCCGACCGTGAAGATGACCTTCGGCGTCAACACCTCGCCCTTCGCGGGTGAGGAAGGGACGCTCACGTCGTCGCGCAACATCAAGGAGCGCCTCGACCGCGAACTGCAGAACGACGTCGCCCTGCGCATCGACCAGGGCCAAGGCGACGGCAACTTCATCGTCTCCGGCCGCGGCGAGCTGCACCTCTCCATCCTCATCGAGCGCATGCGCCGCGAGGGGTTCGAGCTCCAGGTCTCCCGCCCGCAGGTGATCTTCAAGGAAGAGAACGGCGTCAAGACCGAGCCGTATGAGGAGGTCTCCATCGAATGTCCCGAGGGCATGTCCGGCTCCGCCATCGAGAAGATGGGCCGCCGCAAGGCCGAGATGAAGGACATGCGCGTCGAGAACGGCACCGCCTACCTCACCTTTGAGGCCCCGACCCGCGGGCTCATCGGCTACCGCACCGAGTTCATGATGGACACGCGCGGGCAAGGCATCATCAACACCCTCTTCCTGGGCTACCGCCCGTTCGTGGGTTCGATCGACGCCGCGCCGCATGGCTCGCTCATTTCCTTCGAGACCGGCGAATCCAACAGCTACGGCATGCAGAGCGCCCAGGAGCGCGGCGCGCTGTTCATCCGTCCGGGCATGAAGGTGTATGAGGGCATGGTGGTCGGCCAGAACGCCAAGGCCGAGGACATCTGCGTGAACATCTGCAAGGAGAAGCGCCTGTCTAACATGCGCTCCAAGGGCGACGGCGTGGCCGAAGGCCTCACCACCCCGCGCGAGATGAGCCTCGAGGAATGTCTCGAGTACCTCGGTGAGGATGAGCTGCTGGAAGTCACCCCGAAAAATTTGCGGATCCGCAAGGTGTTCCTGAAGGAGTTCGAGCGGAAGCGTAACTAAGCGAACAAGAAAGAAAAGACTCCCGACCGTGGTCGGGAGTTTTGTTGTGTGAAAGAAAAACGCCCGGCACGTGTCGTGCGGGCGAAGGGCCGGGCCGCCCTCAGGCGGGAGCCTCAGCCGTCCTGCGGCGGATCCGTGGGCTTGGTGGGGCTCACGGCGACCGGCTTGGGCTCACGGCGCTTCCAGATGAGCTCCTTGAGCGCGATCAGGCCAAGGGCCGGCATCCCGAGCGGCGAGATGATCGCGACCCAGAGGGAGACGGGATTGAGCTCACGCTCACGATGGTGGACCGCGGCCAGGTAGATGACGCCGATCCCCCACATGGTGAGGCAGTAGGCCGTGAGGCTGTTGAGGTATGAGTCCATTCTTTTTCCTCCGTCTAAGTTCCGTTCTGCGTGGGGTCTGGCGGGGATCAATCCCGCGTGTGTTCGGACGCCTTCGCCGCCTTGGCCTGCTCGGCCTTCTGCTGGCGTTCGTAGGTGAACCTGTCCCAGACGTCCACGAGGGCCGTGATGCCGCGCATCGGGACGGTGGCGGGGGATGCGACGAACTCGTAGAACGCATCGCTGCCGAAGGCGACGTACCGGCCGATGGCGCGGTCGCGCATCAGGAGGGCGAAGCCGATGGCGTACAGCGCGACGACGCCGGCGAGCAGTCCGTGCCCGTAGATCGCGGCACCGACGACGGCCCCCACGGTGACGAACACGACTCCAAAGATGAACTTGCCGCTGAGGAGGAGCTGCATAGCGATGCCTTCTGGCGGATCCGTCCGCCGTTGCCTAGGGACTGCCTCCGAACGAAGCAGGTCCGTATGACCAGGGACGCTTAGAGGTGATGGGGAATCGTAGCAGTCCTCCACGTTTTCGTCAACCGGATCGTACAAGACAAAGGGAAAATAGCGACATTTAACGCAAATATAGGGGATATTTAAAGAAAAAACTCCACGGAGGTGGAGGAGGGGGCGCTGTGGTCCCCGACGGCACGGGACGGAAGGATCCAGTCCGGTCGAGCCGTCGTCCCGTCAGCGGCTTTACGGGCTTGGAAGTCAGTTGTTGCCGATGATGGCGAGGGCTGTCTTGAATACCCAGACCGTGAAGTCCACTGATAGGTTCAGCGGCGAGCAGAGCCACCGGAGTAGCGCGTCTCCAGGGTGCTCCGATTCCCTGGAAGCCAGGAGGCGTAGCAGTCCGATCCCGTAACAGAAGCCCATCCAGAGACCGATCCCGAGGAGGAATGCGTCCATGTTGCCTCTCTTTCAGAAGATGCTTGAAGGCACTCCACTCTAGCCGGGTTTTGCACGATTGTAAAGCCCCTCTTACGAGAGGGGCGGGCCGATCGTATAGTTGGTGAAGAATTCGTCCGGGATGTCCTTCACGGTACTTGCCCAGTTCGCTCCCCAGAGCTCAATGGCGCGGGCCTCGTTGGGGATGAGGCGCATCGTCCCGAAGACGTCCGAGACGACGTAGGTTTCCGGCGAGGTCTGTGATTTCACGAGCGTCCCAGGCCGGTGCGTGACGTTGCGGACGATGCGGAAGGCCGAGAGGGCCGTGTCCGGCACGCGCGTCACCTGGTCGAACGACGGGTACCAGGACCGGAAGGTCGCCTCGTTGGGGAAGATCAGGCGCTCGTCGCCCGGTAGCAGACAGTATACGGCGCTCGAGGAGGGGACACGGACGGTATACGTGCAATCCAACGTCGATTGATCTACGAAAGCGAAGGTCCGCCGCGAGCGCTCCGGATCAGCAAAGGTGAAGAAACGATCGCGTTCTTGCGGGCTGAACTGGTCGAGCCATTGCAGGACGGCGCGGATGTCGACGAGCTCGTAGCGGATCTCCTGCGTCTGGCCGTCTTCGGTGATCGTCACGATGCGCGTTGGGATCCCGATGAGGTTATAGGCGCCGTTTAAGGCCGTCCCGCCTGAGTTGCCAGGCTGGAAGGTGGCCGTGGTTCTGATGAAGCCATTGCTGAACCCTTGGATGAAACCGGTCTGGACCGTGAGGTTGCCGCCGCCGGGATAGCCGAGGACCCACATGCGCTCGTCGACCGTGGAGAATTCCCAGACGTTCAGATAGGGGAACGGGCCGGACAGGGCCTCGCGCGAGCGCGGCAGGCCGATCTGCAGGAGGGCGAAGTCCTGGTTGTGCGTTGGGTCGAAGGTCCAGCGGGTGACGGAAGCCTCGTACGTGTAACGAAGGCGCTCGGTATCCGGATCGATGAGGCGGACCTGACAGCCTGCGGCGGGACGGATCGGCGCGTCCGACTCAACATCGGCGATCACGTGGGCGTTCGTGAGGACGTAGCCCGTAGCGCTCACGATCGTGCCGGAACCCTGGCGGTTGCCGCATTGCACGAACACCGTGGCCTGCCGGACTTCGGGCGGCAAGACGGGATCGGCCGCCTGGGCCGTGGGGATGGTGATGAGGAGCGACAGGCCGTACACGGCCGCGGCGAACAAGGGGACGCGCATAGATGTCGCGCACCTTAGCACGCCGGTTTGCCTTCCTCAACGCACGTGCTATGCTCTGCGCATTTTTCCCTATGCGCAAAGAAGTCGTCTTAGACATCGAGACCCAGAACACCTTCCAGGATGTGGGCGCCTACAACCCATCCCTGCTGTCCGTCTCCCTCGTGGGTGTGTATTTTTACGAGACCGATACGTATGAGTCATTCCTCGAGCCAGACCTCCCCAAGCTCTGGCCCCGCCTCGAACGGGCCGACCGCATCATCGGCTACAACCTCATCGGGTTCGATTACCCTTGCTTGCAGCGCTATTACACGGGCGACATCAAGCGCCTGCCGACCGTTGACCTCCTTGCCGACATCGAGAAACAGATCGGCCACCGCGTGAAGCTGGACGACGTGGCCCACGCAACCCTCGGGGTGGGGAAGAGCGGCCACGGCCTCATGGCCGTCGAATATTGGCGCAAAGGGGAGATCGACAAGCTGAAAGAATATTGTCTCCAAGACGTGAAGGTAACGCGCGACGTTTACGAGTACGTGTTGAATAACCAAGAACTGTTCTATTTCGATCGCCAAGGGGGGAAGCAGCGCGTGCCTCTCTCCCTCGAGCTGCCGACCGCCAACGCCCGGCCCGCCATCAACCTCTCTCTGGGGTTCTAACCGATGCGGGAGGCACGAACGTCCGATTCCGTCGGGCGTTTTCGTTATCCACAAGGCCTTTTTTTGGCGAATCAGCTTGCGACGCTCGGATCGGGTCCGATTCCTGGGTGAATCGTGGGCATTTGCCCCGGGGTCAGACCACAAGATATTGTGGCCAAGCATCCTTTGAACCACTACATCTTGTGTTTCTATGACTTCCTTCTTCGTCCTCACCCGGAGCGGGGCCCGCGTGCCCTTCGACCTGGGCATGCTGGAGCAATCGCTGGCCCGCGCCGCTGCCGAGACGGGTGAAGCGGACGCGTTCCTTGTCCGTTCCCTCGCCGAACACGCCGCCGAGGCCGTCTTGCCGTTATTCGAGGCCCAGGCCGAACGTCCGTCGACGGACATCCAGGCCGCCATCGCCGGCTCCTTGCGGGCTCAGGGTCGTGCCGCCATCGCAGAGGCCTATGAGCGCCATCACGTGCCCGTTGCCCTGCCCATGGAAGCCCTACAGGCCCATACGCATGAGCCCGAGCCCATCAAGCCCGCGGCTTCTGCCCCGGTCCCGGTCACCGTCATGGTCGGCGAGGTCCACGCGCCGCGCCGCCGCCGCCTGAGCGAGGAGCGCCGCGCCATGACCCACAAGTTCCGCGTCGGCGACCAGGAGGGCTACATCACCGTCGGCCTCTACGACGACGGCCAGCCCGGCGAGATTTTCCTCAAGATGAGCAAGGAGGGGAGCTTGCTCAGCGGCCTCATGGACTGTTTCGCGACCTCCATCTCGATCGGCCTGCAATACGGCGTGCCGCTCAAGGTCATGGCGCGCAAGTTCACCAACGTCCAGTTCCCGCCCAACGGCGAGACCGAGAACCCCAACATCCCGACCGCGCAGTCGATGATCGATTACGTCTTCCGCTGGCTCGCCCTCAAGTTCCTGACCCCCGAAGAGCGCCAGGCCATCGACGCCGAAGCCGAGACGGCCAGCGCGCACGCCCTCGCGCCTTCCGTGGAAGAGCACATCGGGCGGCTATCCCTGTAACCCCGTATGAGTTCATCGATCTTTGGCTCGTGTCCCATCCTCACGCACCGCAAGTTCTACCGGCCCTTCGAGTATCCGCATTATTTCGAGTTCTTCCGTAAGCAGAACCAGGCGCACTGGCTGCCGACGGAAGTCCCGATGGAGGCCGACATCAGCGACTACCGCTTCCGCCTCACGCCGTCTGAAGTTGCGCTCATCACCCAGATCCTGCGTTTTTTCACCCAAGGGGACATCGAGGTCAACAACAACTACAACACCCAGCTCATCCCGGCCTTCCCGAAGCCGGAGATCAAGATGATGCTCTCGTCGTTCGCGGCCATGGAAAGCGTCCACGTCTGGGCCTATTCCTACCTCAACGACTCGCTCGGCCTGCCGGAGAAGGAATATTCCGCCTTCCTCGAGTACGAGACCATGAAGGCGAAATGCGACTACCTCCACCAGTTCGAGATCGGGACCGTGCGCGACCTGGCCAAGAACCTCGCCGTCTTCGGGGGGTTCATGGAGGGCATGGCGCTCTTCTCCTCGTTCGCGATCCTCATGAACTTCCCGCGCCAAGGGAAGCTCCGCGGAGTGGGGCAGATCGTCACCTGGAGCATCCGCGACGAGAGCCTCCACAGCCAGGGCGTCTGCACCATCTTCCGCGACCTGATCGCCGAGAACCGCCACCTCTGGACCGAAGACCTCAAGCGCGAGCTCTACCAGGCCTGCGAAGACATGGTCCGCCTCGAGGACGCGTTCATCGACACCTGCTTCTCGCTCGGGCCGGTGCCCGGCCTCACGCCAGACGAGGTGAAGCAGTACATCCGCTACACCGCCGACCGCCGCCTCAACGACCTCGGCCTCGACAAGCGCTACAACGTCACCAACTCGCTGCCGTGGCTCGATATCATGGTCAACGCCAAGGAGCACACCAACTTCTTCGAGAACCGCGCCACGGAATACGCGAAGGGCGCGGTGGTCGAGGATTGGGCATAGCCAGATAGCCAGTACGTCCTTTTTTCCCCTGTTTCACCCCGCTCATCGTCCGCCAACCTTCTCATATGTCCTACGCCACCGTCCTCGACGCCCTCTCCCAGAACGACCTGAAGGCCGCCCGTGATTTGCTGCTCGCCCAGATCCTCGAGAAGACCGCCAGCCGCAACAGCTGGGACTGCCCGCACTACAGCATCGACCCCGCCATCCAGCAGTCCATCAAGATCGAGCCGTCCCGGAACGCCATGTTCACCTATTTCGGCCTCGAGAACATGCGCGACCGCTATTTCCTGACGGACGCCAGCGGCGAGATCTGCGAGAACCCGCAGACGTTCTTCGCGCGCGTGGCCGCCGGCATGTGCCGCGGCGACCGCGAGCTCGCCCAGAAGCTCTACGACGTCATGAGCAAGCAATGGTTCATCCCCGCGACGCCGGTCCTCATGAACATCGGCACCAAGAAGGGCCTGCCCATCTCCTGCTTCCTCAACATGGTCCCCGACACGCTCGAGGGGATCTTCGACATCTACCGCGAGAACGCCTTCTTGGCCAAGTTCGGCGGCGGCATCGGCACCGACTGGTCGCAGCTCCGCGGCCAGAACGCGCCCCTGCAATCGAGCGGCCTGCGCTCCTCGGGCGTCATCCCGTTCCTCAAGATCATGGACTCCGAGACGCTCGCCATCTCCCGCAACAGCCACCGCCGCGGCGCCGCGGCCGCCTACCTCCGCGTCGACCACCCGGACATCGAGGACTTCCTCGAGATGCGCCGCCCGACGGGTGGCGACGTTGACCGCAAGTGCTTGAACATCAACAACGGCGTGGTCGTCACGGACGAGTTCATGAAAGCCGTCGAGGAGAACCGGACGTACAAGCTCATCGACCCGCACTATGGCACCGTCACCAAGGAGCTCAACGCCCTCGACGTCTGGCGCCGCATCCTGACCATCCGCGCCGAGACGGGGGAGCCGTACATCGTCTTCATCGACACCGTGAACAACGCGGTCCCGGCGCACCACAAGGAGAAGGGGCTGCTCATTCGCCAAAGCAACCTCTGCACCGAGATCGTCCTCCCGACGAGCGAGGACCGCACGGCCGTCTGCTGCCTCGGCAGCCTCAACCTCGAGACCTATGAGGAATGGAAGGACCAGCAGGAGGAGATCATCGGCTGGTGCATCAAGGGGCTCGACAACAACCTCGACTCCTTCTGCGAGATGGCCGATTCGGTCGAATACAAGAAAGCCATCAATTCCGTCCGCCACGAGCGTTCCATCGGCCTCGGCGCGATGGGGTACCACGGCTACCTCATGTCGCAAGGGATCCCTTTCGAGAGCCTGCAGGCGCGCCTGACCAACAAGCGGATCTTCAAGCGCTTCGGCGAGGCGGCCCGCGAGGCCTCCCGCAAGCTCGCCCTCGAACGCGGCCTCCCGCTCGACGGCGGCACCCAGCGCAACAGCTACGTCACCTCGATCCAGCCCACGGCCAGCACGGCCTTCCTCTGCGGCGAGGCCACGCCCAGCATCGAGCCCGTCGCCGGGAACGCCTATCTCCAGAAGACCCTCTCCGGCAGCTTCCTCGTCAAGAACAAGTACCTGGAAGCCCTCCTCGAGAAGAAGGGGATCAACACCCAAGAGGCCTGGCAGCAGATCATCGCCGCCAAGGGCAGCGTGCAATACCTCGAGGGCCTGAGCGACGAGGAGAAGGCCGTCTTCCGCACCGCCTACGAGATGAACATGCGCGAGATCGTCCAGCAGGCCGCCGACCGCCAACCCTACATCGACCAGGCGCAATCGCTTAACGTCTTCTTCCAGACCCCGGTGAGCGGCAAGTACATGCACGACGTGCACTTCCTGGCTTGGAAGACGGGCGTGAAGACCCTCTATTACCTCCGCTCCTCCGCGCCCATCCAGGCCGAGAGCATCAGCGTGAAGACCGAGAAGCGCAACCTCGACACCGAGGAATGCGCGGTATGCCAATAAGCCGTCTCCTCAAAGAAAACGCCCCAATATTGGGGCGTTTTCTTTTGTTGCCTTACCGCCCCATCTTTGTTAGTCTCACCCCCATATGCCCACCAACTGGAAAACCCTCCTTAAGGCCCTCGGCCTTACAGAAAGCGAGGCGGCCATCTACATCTCTTCTCTCGAGATGGGGCCTGCGTCCGTGCAGGACCTCGCCAAGAAAGCCCATGTCTCCCGCGTCACCACGTACGCCGTCATCGAGACGCTCGCGCAGCGTGGCCTCATGAGTTCGGTGGAGAAGGGGAAGAAACACCTCTTCACCGCCGAATCCCCGGAGCGGCTTGTCTCGGTGGTCCAATCTAAGGTCAAGCAGATGGAAGCGACCCTCCACGAGGTCCAGGACTCCCTCCACGAGCTCAAGCTCCTGCAGCGCGGCGAGAAGCCTGTCGTCCGCATGTTCGAGGGCGAGGAGGCGATGAAGGCGATTTATGACGACGTGGCCAACACCCGTCCCGCTACCCTGAACGAGTTCGGCAACCTCGATGAGGTCCGCAAGTTCGTCTCGAACGAGGCCGTCACCAAGCAGGCACAGCACATCCTCAAGCGCACCAAGCGGCGCTCGATCTACATCAGCGACAAGATCGAAGGCAAGACCGTCACGAAGGATGACCTCGAGCACCGCTTCCTTTCCACGAAGGAAGCCCAGGTCTTCGGTGACCTCATCATCTACGACAAGAAGGT
>CAZURG010000029.1:0-15156 GCA_964623645.1 uncultured Gammaproteobacteria bacterium
AAATCAGCTCATCTACCTTTCCGCCGCCGATGTAGGTGCGGTAGTCGGGGAGGGCTCGCTTTTGCAACATGGCGACGACAATCACGCCCCCAAAGGTCTTCGTGAGTGAAGCGAGTTCATCGAGCCGCCGTTTGGCCTTTTCGGGTGTCAGAGAAGGATGGACGACGTCGATGAGAATGGCACGGGGTTGAGCGCGGGACATAGGGCTTGGTCCTACCGTACCACGCTTTCCGTTTTTTGGAAGCGGGGAGTCCCGTGCGCTGTTTTGTACGAGAGCGTATGCCCTCTTCCGCTTTCACCAGAGGCTTCCAGCGACACCAGGCGATCCGTGAGGGGCTTAACGATCGGTACGAGGACCAGGAAGAGCTTCTCACGAGTGGATTCCACTCGTCCGATCCTGCGGAGCGACGCGAACGTGCGCGTGAGGTCGTCGCATTGCTGCTGCGTGCGAGGAAGAGCTTGATCGGCAAGAGTCGGAGTTGCTTGGACGATTGAACGGAGTGAGTGCCGTAGACACGCATGAGCCATCTTATGATGATGGGAGTATTTAAAAAGCAGGCTCTGAATCTAGATCGATGCCTCCACCGAGGCCCACCCTCGGTGGTTTGACGTTTGCAGAGGGACGTGTAACGGGATGAAGGGGAGGTTATCGGCAGATATTTCTACGAGAGGTCCGTTGCCTGGATCGGCCCCCTTTTCCGCATCGAGGAGGTTTATCCGTAACGGGCTTCTCGCGGCAATATCTGTAGTTTGGTATGGTTTTATCGCGTTGAGCCCATCCTGTACCCATGCTATGCTCCGTTCATGATTCTTGGCTTGTCCCGTTATGTCGAGTGAGGCTCTTCCAGCTTCTACCTTTGATGCCGCACTGCTCGAGCGTGCCAAGGCGGGTCCGAATGGGGTGATGGAGGTCTATGACCGCTACGCCGACCGTTTGTACGCCTATTTCCTGCGCCGGTGCGGCCAGCGTGAATTAGCGGAAGATCTCACCTCGCAGATCTTCGTGAAGTTCCTGAAAAGCCTCCCAACCCTCGAATGGCGTGGGTTGCCGCTCGAGGCCTGGCTCTTTCGGGCCGCCTCCAATGCCCTCATCGACCACTGGCGCAAAGCCGGGGTCCATTTTGAGGTGCATCCTGACGATGTGGAGGGGGAGCCCGTGTGGGATCCGCCCTCTCCCTTACCGAGTCCAAGTGTCCATGCGGAGCTTAGTATGGCTTCCGACCAGCTGCGCGACGTCCTTTCTCGTCTGTCCCCGCGCGATCAGGAGATCCTCGACCTACGGTTTTTCGCAGGTCTTGAACCTATGGAAATGGCGAATGTCTTAGGAATTTCCGCCAATCACGCCTCCGTTCTCGTCTATCGTGCTCTTGCCCGCCTGCGGTCTCTCTACCAAAAAACCTATGATCCCTCCACGCCGTCAGTTTGAAGATGATCCCGCGTTACAAGAGGTATCTCAGGCCATGCAAGCCTTCGTCGGCTCTGCCGCCCCTGAGCATCTCTCTGAAACGGCCAAAGCCCACCAACGTGCGGATCTTTTGGCCTTAGCCTCTTCTATGTCCAACGCATCTTCTCCCCAGGCGCCAAACGCTTCGACTCCGAATCCGAAGCCTGCGTCTCGTTCGCGCCGCATCTTGTGGCTCGCCTCTGCCCTTGCTGTGGCCGTTTTGGCGTTAAACCTGGTTTTATCGGTGCTCCCCGGCCGTCGTGACCAGGATCCGCAGGCGCTTGCGACCCGCTTACTCGTTCCGGCCGCCCAGTCCGCCCAGGCGTTCGCCCTTGAGCCGGCCCAATCTACGTCCGCCGGCATGGATCGTGCGCGCGGGTGGGTGCTTCGAACCGCCGTACCTGTCTCACAACAGGCGATCGAGCGCGCCGTCCGGATCGATCCGCCCGTTGACGTCCGTGTTGAGCGTGTCGATGACGCTTCCTGGAGCCTAACGCCGACGCAACCGCTCACAGGGAACGCTGTTTATCGCGTGTCTCTCGCTGCCGCGTTGCAGGCCGACAACCAAGAGACGCCGTATGAATACACCTGGGTCACCCAAACCGTTGGCGCCTTCGCTCTTGAGGCTGTGACGCCGGGTCCCGGAACCGCTGCCGTTCCCGCTGATACCGCCTTCGAGTGGACGTTTTCTCGTTCCGGCTTTATGTCGGCAAGCTCTTCCGTCCAGATCCTCCCCGCTGTTGCCGGTCATTTCGAGACGCGTGACCGAACCCTCATCTTCCTTCCGGACCGTCCATTGACGCGCGGCCAGGTCTATCGTGTCACCCTTAAGCGCGGATTCGGTATCGCTGATGTCCCCTCGATGCAGCTGACAGAAGATATCTCTTACGCGTTCCAGGTCGCTTCGGATGATCAGGTCGAGCCTGAATACAGCCTTCGTCTCGCCTTGCCTACTCAGGTCCAGGTCGCTTCCACTAAGCCGATCCGGTTCGCGGTGAATGCGGAGGCAGTGAAAAACGGGGAAGGGGGCCAGATGAGGCCGCTCACGGTGGAAGGATACGCGCTCACGCCCGACGAGGCCGAACGCTATCTCGCGACCCGCAGCCAGCGTTTCGGCTGGTTCGAATGGACGCGTCCCGAGCGCCAATCCATCGGTCAGATCGTTACCGGCAAGCAAAGCGCCTTCCGTCACACGAACGTCGTCGCCGTTTCCGATGAAGGCGGCTGGCAATCCATCGCCGAGATTCCGTCCGCACCTGCCGGCGCCTATCTCGTCCGTGTCAGCGCGTCCGGTTTGGAAGAGGATTACACCCTCGTCCAGGTTTCCGATTTGGCCGTCCATGTGATGGCTGATCAGGATAAGGCGCTATTCTGGGTCATGCAGGCCCGTACGCGTCAACCCGTCGTCGGGGCCCAGGTCGTGTTAGGCGGCCAAAACGTTCAGACGGATGCCGATGGTCTTGCGACCGTTGCCTTACCGCTTGGCCTCACGAGCGATCAGCCGCTGGCCCGTACCTGGGAGGGTGCGCGCGTCACCCAAGGTGACCAACGAACTATTCTCGAGATCGCGCCGCCTGCCTCCCCGTTTGATTTTTATCGCGACATCGATCCGCAAGAGGGTCTTCGCCGTACCTGGGCCTATCTCTACCAGGATCGCGCCGTCCAACGTCAGGATGACACGATCTCGATCTTTGGCCTCGCTCTTGATCGGACGACCAAGCAAGTTCCTTCTGGGTTAAAATTACGCTTAACCCAGGCAAATTACGCCTACGACATCCGCCGTCCGCTCACGACGCCCACGCTCGCGGAACAAGATCTTTCGCCCGATGCCTCCGGTCGTTTTCAGGCGAGCTTCACGTGGAAAAACCGCCCCTCCGGCAGCTACACGATTCAGCTCCTGCGTGACGGCAAGGCCGTGACGAGCATAGGGTTCAATGTGCGCCCCGACGCCAAGCCGCGGATGGCGATTGGTCTTGAGTTGGATCAGAAGGCTACCTATATGGGCGATGTTGTTACAGGCATGGTCAAGGCGATCTTCGTCGATGGCACCCCGTTCCCGAATGCCGACATCCGTGTTCAGGCGGCCCAATATGGAGGCAACGTCTTCGATCAGATTCTCCGCACGAACGATCAAGGGGTTGCCGCATTCCGCATCCCGACGAATCGAGCCATTCCTTGTATTCCCACCAATCCCCAAGCGACGGATGCCTTTTCTGGCGATTGTTATGGTCGCGATCAGCTGACCGTCACGGCTAGCGCTCAAACGGGTGAAGAGGGGGATTCCTCCGTGCTTTCCGTCGTTCCCCTGTATCCCGGTCAACGTGTCTTTCGTGGTCGGGAAGGGGTTGATCAGTATTCTCAATACGCTCCCAATACCTCGATCACCGCACCTGGACGTCTAAGCGTCTTCGGAACCGTGAAGGATGTCGTCACGCCGGATGCGTCCGTTGAAGATTTGCGGGCGGCTCCTGGGGCGGCCGCGATGGTCGCCCTCTACCGCGCCGATCGCGCCGAACGTCAAACCGGAACCCGCTACGACGCTGAGCTGCGCCGCACCGTGCCGATCATGCAGGGCTACGTGACCCTTTCCCTCGAGAGCCGTCATCCCGTGACCACTGATGCGCAGGGGGCGTTTGCGCTCGACCTTCCGCTTCAGAGCACGACGAGCCATTATCAGGTCCTCCTGACGGCGACCGATGGCCGCGGCCGGACGACCTCGCTCTTGCAGTACGCCTTTCCGCCGAACCCGACGTTCGAAGGAGCTGTTTCCGGACGAGGCGGTTCCACGGAGCCTTTGTTCATGCTTTCGCGGACCGATGATCCTGAGCGTCTAGACGAATCCGCCTATAGCGATGCGGATCTCAATCGCCGCGTTTCCTATCGTCTCAAAGATGACACGGGCCGTCCGCTTGACGTGATCGCCTATTCCCGTCCGCTCTACGTGATTGCGTCCCGTGGCTTGAAGAAAACGGTCGTTTCCACCGACGCGAATTTCGCCTTCACCTTCGACGAATCGCTCTATCCGAACCTCGGGATCTTCGGGATCGTGTTTACGGAACATGGGTTTAAGGTCGCTAGCGGAAACCTGTCCGTGCGCCGCACCCCGTTCATGTTGGAAGTGGAAGCGACGACCGACAAGGAAGCGTATACGCCTAGCAGCACCGCCCAGGTGCGTCTCAAGGTGAAGGGGCAGCAAGGGGAGGGCGTTTCTGGGGTCAAGGTGGCCGTTTCGGTCGCGGACCAGGCTCTTTCGAGTCTCTACGCCTTCACCGATCTAAATCCGCTTGAATGGCTGTATGGCTATACCGACGACGGTGTCCGCCAGGTTGCGACGACGCACCAAGATGCGAAAGCGATGAACGGCGGCGCCGAAGGCGGTGGCGGCGGGGGCGGCGACGCTCTCCTGTCCCCACGCAAGAACTTTAAGGACCAGGCTGACTTCGTCGTGGTCGAAACCGACGCGAATGGCGAAGCGGTTGCGGCGATTAACCTTCCGGACAACATCACGACCTGGCGCCTCCAGGCGATTGCTCTCAGCCGTGATCTTCGCGCCGGGCACGTCATTATCCAGCGCCCCGCGACGAAATCGCTCGCGGTCGATGCAGTCGTGCCACGCCAGGTGTATGTCGGTGACCAGATTCAACTGAAGCTCCGTCCGATCGCCGTGGAACTGGCGGCTGATGCCGCCGTGGAGTATGTCGTAAATGCCCCAACCTTAGGGATAAACCGGCAATCGGTACGGGCGACGGGACGTGCAAATGCGTACGTTCCGATCACCATCACCCCAGCCATGCTTGGGACGCATACGGTTCAAGTTGGCATCATCGCCACCGGTCGGCAGGATGCGATGGAATTCCCGATTCGGGTCGTGGAAAAGCAGTATACGAAAACGATTTGGGAACAGGCAGAAGCGGTATCCGGATTCCGCTTGCCGGAAACCCTGGCGGGGGAGTCAACGCTCCTCGTGACCTCTCCCGAGCGCGCCGCTCTCTTGCCGGAGGTGCAGCGCCGCGCCGAAGAGGCGAGTAGCTCACGCCTCGAAACGCGCCTGGCAGGCCGTTTGGCCCAAGCCCTGCGCCGCACGCTTGATCCGCAAGCCTCTAACGAGCCTACAACGCTCGATTGGACCCTCTACCAAGACGCCGCGGGTTCCCTCAAGCCGCTTCCGCAAAGTTCCGGTGACGTCGATGCCTCTTTCAAGGCCGTCCTCTCGGGTGAGCGCGGCTTCGATGAGACGGCTCTGATCCGTTTCCTCGATGCGACCCTTCAATCGAAAGAAGCGACTCGTGAGATCCGCATCAAGGCGGCCGGAGCCCTCGCGTTCCTCGGCCGTCCGACCCTCAAGGCGCTTCAGGAGGCGGCAGCCCAACCCAACCTCACCTGGCAAGAGCGGGCCGCTCTCCTCCGTACCTACGTCGCCCTCGGTGACCGCGTCGCCGTCCAAGCTCTCTATGATTCTTGGATGGAAAAGATGGTCGCACAAGATGGTGCGCGTTTCGTGGATATCGAGGCTTCTGATCGTTCGCGTTTCGAGGCGACCCGCGTCGCCGCCTACGCCGCCCTCTTCCTTCGTGATGGCCGTGCGGCTGAGCTCCAAAGCTATCTGACGCGCGTCGGTCTCGACCAACCCGCCTTCGACCCGCTCTTAGATACGCAAACCCTCAAATTCCGCCTCGAACAGGCGCCGAACACCGAAACGAAGGTCGTCTATCGTCTCGGAAATGACACGCATGAAATCAACCTGAAGGATGGCCCGGTGACGGTCTCGCTCGTCGGGGAAGGGCAACAGCTCTTCTCGATCGACCGCGTCGAAGGCGGAAAGGCCTTCATCCAGTGGAGTCGGCGCGTTCCGGGCGTTCCTGCGCAGAATGAACGCCTCTCGATCCAGCGGACCTACCGTTCGCTCTCCGGAACGGGGCCCATCAAAGAAGGCGACAGTGTTCAGGTCACGCTCCGTCCCACCTTCGGCAGCCGCGACACCTTCGCCTGTTACGAGATCCGCGACGCCTTGCCAGCCAACGTCCGTCCGATCATCGATTGGACCTTCAGCGGTCCGGCCTGGACGCCCGTCCGTCAAGACGACGGCGGCCTCACCTTCACGGCCTGTAACTCGTACCAGACCGACATTACGTACACGGTCCAGGTGATCGCTCCGGGGACGTACTACGCTCCCGCACCTGTGATGCAGCATCTCGAGCTGCCTTCCTTGGCCGCCGTGGGACGCGAGGATTCGCTTACCGCGGTTCCTCGGTAAAAGACATGCCTGTAACGAATAAATGGCCCGCGCGCACGGTCCGCCTTCTTGGCGGGCTGTGCGCGCTGCTGGTTTTAGGGGTGTTGGCGAGTACGACACCGGAACGTTTCTTTCCCAAGATAAAAGAAAAATCGGATCACCCCGTCCCTGTTCTAGGATCCATTCCGACGTCCACTTCAACGCTGATTCGCGTCGATCCGTTTCTGCTTGACGCCCCGTTCTTTTGGCGTGAGGAAGCGGTTCCGGAGGTTTGTCCAGAAAGAGATCCCACGCCGATCCTGGTCTTGCCGCACTACATTCCCCTGCATCAACGCATCCAGCAGGCATTGGCGACCTGGAAGGCGTGTGCCCCATCCCAATCCATCCGACGCATCGTCATCCTCAGCCCCGATCACCGTCAGCGGCTCGCGGGAGGGGTCGCGACGCTTTCCGCTTCTGGCTACGCGACGCCGTTGGGGGATATCGCCGTCGACGAGAACGCGCGCACGCTCCTTCTCAATCAGGGAATCCGAGAAACGGAAGCCTTGTTTCGTGATGAGCACGGCGTGGGCGTCTTTCCCGTTTTTCTGAAGCAGGCCTTTCCTCAAGCGACCATTCTACCGATCGTGATTTCCGCTCAGGCGACCCGTGCCGAGGTCGAAACCGTCGGTAGGGTTCTCCGCCCATTCATTGAGGATGGCTCCACGCTCGTGATCGTCTCCGCAGATTTTTCCCATTACCTGACCCGTCCTGAAGCGGATCGGCATGATCAGGAGATGGCTGCCGCCTTCGCGCGTCGTGATGAGGCATTCGTTTGGGCGGCCCGCGATGCCCATACCGATTTTGGTCGCGGTCTGTGGCTCGCATTGCGGTTGACGGGGGATGCCTCCTTCCATCGTTTGGATTGGGTAAATTCCGCCGATATCGGTGGCCCGGTGGCCTATACAACGAGCTTTTGGTTCGGTTGGTGGGAACGCTAGCGCTTTGGGCTCAATAAAAAACCCCTCGTCGAGGCGAGGGGTCAGCCGAAGAAGTGGTGTTCGGCGAGCGCCTGTTCGAGGACGGCGCCGTGTCCCGCGATGAAGGCGAAGTCCTGCTCGCGGAGGGGAAAGCGTCCCGCCGCCTGCTCCGCTTCGCGCTGGCGCTTCCAGGCGGGGGTGAAGGGCGGGTGGTCGTGGAGGGTGGCGCCCGGCGGGAACGGTGGGGACCGTCCGGGCTGTTCGGCCGCGACCCGTGCCGCGCGTTCCCGTTCGAACGCTGCCCGCAGCGTCGTGTCGGTGTAGAGCATGATCGGCGTCCCTTCGCCGAGGCCGCGCTGGTTCACCAGGATGTCGCGCCAGCGTTGCCACTGGGTCTCCGATTCCGCGACGCAGAAGAACAGGTGCAGCCGCCCCTGGCTCGGCGTCCCGTCGCCGTTCCAGAGGAAGCAGGTCGGGTCGAACCGTCGGACGTAGCCCATCCGGCACGTGATCTCGTCAGCGAGCTCGGGATCGAGGATCTCCTCGTACGCCTCGCGGCACATGGCTACGGTCGCGCGCCGGCCCTCGTGGTCCCAGAGCTCGTGCTCGTGCGCATCGATCCCCCCGCCCAGGAAAGCCAGCCGTCCGCAGTACCCGCGATGCGGATAGAGGTGGTCCTTGCGGGTGAGCAGGAGCTCCCGTGCGGTCGGGAAGATGGGGACGAGTCCTACGCCGTCCGTCGGCTTAGGTCGATCCACTCCGCTCATGCGCCGCCGCACCCCTTCGAGGAACGAAGCCGCTGCGAGTACCCGCGTCTGCTGCCTGATCCGGCGCGGCGCCCCTCCGTTGAGCGCCTCTCCTTCGAAGCGGTACTGGCGCTGGTCCGGGTGGTGGACAAAGCGCACGCAGCGTCGTGCCGCCTGGTCCGGCCAGCCGAACAGCCGGTGCGGCATCATCGTCTCCGGATGCTGCGCGTGAGGAGACGGATCCTCCATCGGCAGCATGTAGGTCTTGCCCAGCAGCGCGGGCGGGATCTCCGGCAAATAATGTCTCATTTGAGCCTCTTTCTTTGCGTCGAAGCGTGTCGGGGGCCTGGGGGTTGTAGGGGATTTTTTCGGAAATGTCAAGGTCCAAGCCTCAGGCCGCTGGATCACCGTGGTTGCGTCGTCGACCCGTATGGCGGTTCTCGTTTCTGCTTGCGTAAATAACGCGAGGAAGGTTGATAATCGCCCCAGACGTCCTTCACCAGACGGATTGCCAAACCCATAGCCATATGCGTATCACAAAAACCCCGTCCGCAAGTCCCCTACCAATCGTGACGCCAGTCCCCGTCTAGAGGAATCCTCTCTTGGGGCTTATGCGCATAGGGGCACCGTTCGGTCATGGGAAAAGCATTGCACGATTAGGAGAGTCCGTTTCCCCTTTGGCAAGCAGACTGACGCGGAGGGATCTTCAGTGACAAAAAAACCGACTTTTGACGTCGGTGCTTTTGGCTCCTCTTACATCCTCGGCGAGAATGTCAAAGGATTTTGGATGGTCAGGACATCCTGGT
The DNA here is from genome assembly GCA_964623645.1 of uncultured Gammaproteobacteria bacterium. GTDB lineage: Bacteria > Patescibacteriota > Patescibacteriia > 2-12-FULL-60-25 > 2-12-FULL-60-25 > JAGOUA01. The sequence goes on from CAZURG010000029.1 coordinate 9,189, forward strand.
GGGCCGCAGCGAGTGGCGCTGGCCTGACGGGTCCGTGTCGCCACGACCAGGCAAGGTGGGGAGGAGGGGAGCGGTGCCTGCTACATCATGCGGCTCCCATAAAAGCCCATGAAGATCGCCTCATCGGCGTTGAGGTACCGCGGATTCCGTTCGAGGGCGCTGAGCTCTTCCGCCGTGCGTCCGGTGGCTTCCATGAGGAGCTTCCCCAGGAATTCGTCTTGCATCCGATCCATCTCGACGAAGGCCTGATGCTCGGCGATATCGTACTGGTGACGATCCGCATTTCCCACGACCTTGTTCTCGCGCGTGATGGTCGCGAGGTGGTGGTACAGGGTTGTGCCCGGGAAGACCAGGCGCATGGCAGGGTCCGGTTGGGCGGGTAGAAGGTACACGCCCATCGAGCGCACGGTCCCCAAGCCGATGAGCCACAGCCGCTCGACTCCTCCCTTGCGGAAAGAATCGATGGCGTTATACAGGGCGACCCCCTTGGTGACCAGGCCGCCGGTCGTCGTGAGCACGATGGCCGCCTCGGGACGCCTCTCCGTATTTGCGTAGAATTCCTTCTGTTGCTTGCGGAACGAGGTCACGAGGTCTTCATTCACCTCGCCGCTCAGATGAATCACGGCACCACGCCGAGCCAGATCTTCCAAACCTTTACAGTCCATGGCGTACTCCTTGAGAAGACGGCTTAGGATAGCATATGCGGCGTATCTTTGTCAATTCTTAGCCAGCGTATCTCTATATATGGGGGGCAACATAGACGGTCTCAGGCTACGGCCTTTTCGGCAGCCAAACGCACGCATAGTAATATTTTTATCTCGGATGACCGGCCCACGATGCAAAAACTCGCCAATAAGCGAGTTTTTACGTGGTGCACCCTGAGGGAATCGAACCCCCATTGCCGGTTCCGAAGACCGGAGCTTTATCCGTTAAGCTAAGGATGCGGGGACGGTTCGTGCCAGATCTGCCCGATCGTTCCGCACGCCGACCCTACCCAATCGACGGGGCATTGGCAACCGCGCCCACTTTCCCTTGCCAGCCCTTCTTCTGCAGGCCTGCCTCGGCGGCCGCGAGTTGTGCCTCCTGCTTGGATGTCCCTTTTCCGCTCGCAACCAGCTCCCGCTCCAGGAAAACCCCCACCGTGAACTCTTTCTGGTGATCCGGCCCATGTTCATCAAGGACCTTATACGTCGGTGTAATCCCCAGCATCTCCTGGGCCGTCTCCTGGAACTTGCTCTTCGCGTCCACGTAGAGCTCAAGTTCGATGATCCGCGGCAAGATCGACAAGATCTTCGCATGGATGAACGTTTCCGCTTCTTTCATGCCCCCATCCAGATAGATCGCCCCGATCAGCGCCTCGATCGCGTTCGCGAGGATATACATGCGCGCTTTGCTGTCCTTATCGCGCGCCTCGCCTTTTGAGAGCAGGAGAAACTCCTCAAACGCCAAATCCCGCGAGATCCCGGCTAACGTCTTCGCATTTACGAGGGCGGCGCGCCAGTTCGTTAACACGCCTTCTGGATTCGGATAGGTCTTATACAGGAATTCCGTCACGACGAGTTCGAGGACGGCGTCGCCTAAAAACTCCAAGCGTTCATTGTGTTCAAGGGCAAAATCGCTGTGTTCATTGAGGTACGAACGGTGCGTCACGGCCTGCAGGAGGAGCGATCGGTCATGGAAGGCATGGCCCAAGCGCTCCTCCAGCACGGAAAGATGGGAGAGGTCCATACTTACTCGGGGGAAGAGGTGGATGAAAGATGGGGGAGACGATGGACGGCTGCATCCAGTTCGTCGTCGCTATCGAGGTCGTCCTCGTCGTCTTCATCGGCGATCGTGGCTGCTTTCGGCTGGTCCGAATCCTTAGCCACGCCCTTGCCGAGCTGGTCGCGGTAGACCGCGCCCAGGACGCCGTTCACGAACCGTCCGCTCGAATCACCGCCAAACGACTTAGCGAGCTCGATCGCCTCGTTGATAGCGACCTTGCTGGGGATCTCGAAATTATACAATAACTCGTACACGCCAATACGTAAAATGTTGCGATCGATGGTGGTGATCTTCTCTAAGGGCCAGTCTGGCGCGAAGGTCGTGATCGTTTGATCGATGGCCGTCTGGTGTTCGAGGATGCCCTTCACCATGCCGACGGCGAACGGCGTCTCATCGAAGGATTCGCTCTCTTCAACCATCCAGCGCTCGATATTGCGCTCACAGATGCTGACAGGATCCCGGTCAGAAGCCCAAAAATCCCATTCGTAGAGGGCTTGGAGGGCAAACCGGCGCGCGAGGTGTCGATTGGACATAGAAAGAACGAGCAAAAGAAAGAGCGAAGCAGAACACCTGCGGAAACGAGCGGCCGTTAGGCCTTCGTTTCGGAACCGTGGTCGTGGCCGTCGTGATCGTGATGGTCATGACCGGCGTGGTCATGGGCGGCGGCCTTCGTCGTCTTGGCGCGGGACTTGTTCAAAAGCTTGGCGGCCTTGCGGTCGCGACCCTTCACGTGGATCGCCTTTCCATTGTACTCCAAAGCGCCCGGGGCTGCACGGTGGGGGCGGTGGGTAAGTCCGGTGGCCTTGTCAACGACAAGGGCGCCCGGTTTTAAGGCGAAATGCGAGGCGCGGCGGCGCTTGTGCGAGGAAGTCCGGCGATGTCCAGGGAGACCCATAGGGAGATAGCAATAAAGGGAATATTTGGACGCACCTTAGCAAAACGGCCAAAGAATAGCAAGGCTCCTGGGAAACGACGCATTTTTACCGGTTTTTGGCTGGGACTTGCGGTTTTTTGAGGTGTTGCGTAGACTGGCCAACATATGGAACAATCCCTCGTCCTCATCAAGCCAGACGGTGTCCAACGCGGCCTCGTCGGCAAGGTCATCTCGCGGTTCGAAGAAGCTGGGCTTAAGCTCGTCGCCATGAAGATGGTCCATCCGTCTTTCGAAGACGTCGATAAGCACTATGCGCTTACGGAAGAGTGGATGATGGCCGTCTATACCAAAGCAAAGGCGAAGTATGAGGCAAATGGTCAAGCCTTTCCGTTTGCAGACCACAAGGCGTATGGCGGCGACATCAAGAAGGGACTCGTCGACTTCCTTATTTCCGCGCCGCTCGTGGCATTGGTTCTGGAAGGGGAGGCGGCCGTCTCCTTGATTCGTAAGCTTGTTGGCTCGACCGAGCCGGCCTCGTCTGCGCCGGGCACGATCCGCGGCGACTTCTCGCACGACACCTACGCCCTCGCCAACCAGCAGGGCCGTCCGCTCCGCAACATCATCCACGCGTCTGGCAACGTCGAGGAGGCGAAACAGGAAATCCCGGTGTGGTTCAGCGATGCTGAGCTCCACAAGTACGAGCACGTGAACGATCGCGTGCAGTATGATCCGAAGTGGTTCTTGAATGAGGCGTAAGAAAAAAATCAGCTTCGGCTGATTTTTTTGTTTGAAAAAACAGGCGTGTTCAGCCTGCCTGAGAAGGTGTTCGCATCACCCGATCCAGTCTTCGAAGAGGTTCTTGCGCTGACTGTAGATCATCTCGAAGTGCTCCGGCCCAAGCGTCACCGTTTCCTCCATCCAGTCGCCGTAGGGGTTGGCGGGGAGCGAGACGTAGCGCGTGCCGATGCGTGCGCGCATCTCCTCCTCTGACAGGCGTCCCGGCCAGAACGGCAGTTCGCCAACGTGCGGGTCGCGGTAGTGGATGTCGTCGAGGCCCTTGATTGGCGTGCCGTCGGCATTCCAGCGCGGGACCTGCTTGTAGCCAAGGCGGTCCGTGAAGAGGAGGCGCCAGTAGACGTCGAAGCACCCCTCACCGACGAAGAACGCCAGCACCTCGTGCCAGGTCTCGAGCGGGTAGGTCTTGCCACCCTTGTCTTCCTGCGCCTTCTTCTCGATCTCGCTGTCAGAGAGCCAGGCGCAGAGGCCGCCGCCGGCATAGGCCTTGTTGGCGAGCTGGTCGCCGATGCGCTGGAAGACGGCCTGCTGGGCGGGCGAGGTGAACTCCGCGGGACGGGTGAGGGTCCGGTTCCCGATCCGGAAGGATTTCGTGAAGTAGCCGAAGTGATTGGCGAGGGCTCGCGGGCCTTCGACGGCGAGCACGAGGAGATGGAGAGGGTGGAACGCGTAGGATGCCATGGCTGGTTTTTCCTTGTCCGACGAGGTTGAACCGATGGGGGAGTGTATCTGAAAAATGGGGCTTTGTCAAGGTCACGTAAAAAAAGAAACAGGCCTTTCATGCCTGTTAGAAGACGGGGCCGCCTCGGCGGACGTGCGGCCATTCCTGCGAACCCTTGGGGATCGCGTGGATCGTCTCGAAGTGCTGCTCTTCGAGGCGCGCGAACAGGAGCGGGACGTCCCCCGGACCGTCGCTCGGCTCGCAGGCGTAGCGGGTGCCCAGCAGGCGGGCGCGGGTCGCGTCGTCCAGCCGGTCGGGCCAGAAGAACGAGGGCGCGTCCGTGCGGGCATCGTGGGGCCAGATGCGCGCGGGATCCGGGAGGGGGTGGCCGTTCGCGTCCCAGGTGGGGACCCGGACCCCGTGTGGCTCCTTCGGGAGGACGAGCCGCCAGGAGCGGACGATGATGCCCTCCGTGACGAAGAAGTCCAGCACGTCGTGCCAGGCTTCCAGCGAATAGCGCGCGTACCGGGTGATCCGGCCGATGTTGCGGTCGGTGAACGACTCCAGGACGGCACCATCCGCCGCCAGCTGCTCGAGCTGCCCGCCGACGATGGCGAAGACGATCGCCCGGTCACCCGCGTCGAACGCCTCCGGCCGACGGACCTTCCGGTCACCAACGCGGAATTCTTTCCGGACCAGGCCCAGGTCTTGGGCGGTCTCGACGGCCCAGAGGATCCCCCCTGTCAGGGCGAGGAAGGGGACGGCGATGAGCTTCGATGCGGCCTTCGCGAGAACGGAATCTCTCATGACTTCGCTCCATGTTTGAGGGTGAGAAGACGACAAACGATTATAGCAAAAAACCGTCGTTTTGTCAAGTTTCCGCTAAGAATAAACAAAAAATGAGCCGAAGCTCGTAGGTCAGTCACGGACCAGGACGGTCAGCTTTCTCCCCGTCCGATCGACGTAGAGAGGGAGGCAGTCCGGAATGACGATGCTCAGGCCGGCCAACCACTCAGCGTCCTGGGCGCGGCCGAGGAGGGCCAAGGCGATGGGGTAGGCGAAGGCGGTGCGGAAGCCCTGCTTGATGCAGTACTCGACGTCACCGGTGCTGATGCTCGTCAGTCTCCAGCGGAGAGGCTGTGTGATCCGATTGACGAAGCGGTCGCACCAATACGTGAGGGGGACTTCGAGTGGTCTGCCCATCTCTTCGCTGGCGAAGCGGAAAGATCTTTCGACCCAGAAGCGCTTTTCGGCCAGGTCGGCGAGGGTCGTGCGCTCGTGGGCGTTGAGCCCCATCGTCAGCTGGTGGACGGATTCGCTGCAGGCGTACTCGCCGTTGGGATCTGTCAGCTGCTTGATCGAGAGGAAACACACCTCACGGATCCCCATCTGGCGGGTGTGGGTGAGGAGGGCCTGGCGAAGGGCCTCGCTTCCGCCCGACGTGATCGGGTGGGGAGGGGGATCCGTGCCGACGATCTGCGGCAGGTCCATCTTCTCGATCTCTTCCCTTGTAAGGGGAGGGATGCGGGCCTCCAGGGTCGCGATCGTCTGGGCCATGATCGTTTCGACGAGGGCGCGGTTCCGATCGAGAAGCGGGAGGGCGACATCGGGCAGTCTGAGGAGCGTGGGGTCCATGCGGGTCTCCTTGGAGGGAAGAAGCGGTGTTGGATTCTCGCATGAAATGAGGGGTTTGTCAAGGATAGAGGGGGTTGTTTCCGCTCTTTTCGGGATGTGTGTCATACTATCCCCATGAAACGTTCGTGGCGTTCTTTTGGCGAGCATTTGGGACCGGGGCTGGTGACGGGGGCTTCGGATGATGACCCGGCGGGGATCGTGACGTATACCCAAGCGGGGGCACAGTTTGGGTTTGCGTC
>CAZURG010000030.1:0-14962 GCA_964623645.1 uncultured Gammaproteobacteria bacterium
TGAAGTCGTAACAAGGCATCCGTAGCGGAAGCTGTGGATGGATCACCTCCTTTCTAGGGAGAAATTGTCTCATCTTTACGATGGACAAAACAACCGATGGTCGATATCTTGATGAAAATCAAGATCCATCAAAATGTTCGCTTATACGGCCGAGCTTGTCTCGGTACGTAAACGAATTGCAGGCAACCGTTTCTTGTGGTCACTTTTCTGGAGTCAATGCCAAGTCAGGCAAAAAACCCTTATTATGAGGGTTTTTTGCTTGACAGGGGATTGGTTTTTCCATAGGGTGGTGACACGGAGGATTGACACATGGGAAGAAAAAGAAGAGGTCCGCGGCGGGAGACGAATGGCGTGTCGGTGTTCGGTCGCTCACCTGCGCCACCGCCGGCGGCTGGTGAGATCGTGACCCCGCTCCGTCCAGGTATCGAGATGAACCTGCTGCTGCTCGGACAGCCCGAGACGCTCGCGCGTGTTGGGGTCCCCGCTTCGGTGCGGGCCGGACGGGTTACCTGGGATGAGCTCGAGCCGGGGATGCCGATGTCGCCGGTGAGAGAGGTTTTGGACGGCTGGGGAAGGGTAGGATTTCAGCCGCAGGGCCTCCAGGCGTGGGCCATGTCTGTTCACTCGACGGCGCTGGTCGGATTCGCTCTCGACCTCAAAGACGGTTCGCGTCCTCACGCAGACGAGGTTTTCCGGTCGCAGTGGGTCGTGGTGGCTCTCCTGGCATCGGGAGAAGATCCGCGTCGCCTGCTGGCTGCCTTGAGCCTCCTGGTCAAGCCCGACCAGCCGAATGGGCACGTCACGGCCCGGCATGCGGATGGGTCTCCGAACCACCGTGTCGTGACCCACAAGGTTCGACGCGTCCTCATCGCGGAGAACCGGGCGATCGATCCGGGAAGCGAGCTTGCGCGGGCGGTGGAGGTGCGGATCGGGATCCCTGGAATCGATCCGGATATTCTCTGTGATGCGCTCTGCGAACTGCCGGCCTGCTTCGCGGGAACGTATGGGCATCGAGGGACGATCCCGATCGGCCCTGGCCCGCTTGGGCCTGCGACGGGCGTGTGTCCCGGCTGAGCGTGAGCGGTTCTGTTCGTGGGGAGACTGCCTGACCCTACTCGGTCGGGCTTTTTTATACGCGGGCTTGCTTGACAGCCGTCGGGGCGGCGGGTATGCTTTTACAGCAAAAACCCACGGAAAAATGCACGCATAGCTCAGTTGGTTAGAGCGTCACATTGACATTGTGAAGGTCCCAAGTTCGAATCTTGGTGCGTGCACCATAAAAACACCCTCGTTTCCGCGAGGGTGTTTTTGTATCGTGCGCGTCAGGCGGCCTCTTTCGCGGTTTCCATCTTTCGGCTGACGTTCCAGAGGAGGTCGAAGAGCTGTTGCATCATCTCGCGGAGGAGGGGGCTTTGGATGAGGATCGCGAGGCCTTCCTGCTTGCCGCTGAAGAAGGCGAGGGAGTCGTCCCAGAAGAGGATCGAAGTGCGGAAGGTGAGCTCGCGGGGGAGAAATTTGGCTTCGCGGAGCTCGCGGTGGTGGGTGGCTTGGGAGTACTGTTTTAGTTCGTGGGCCTCGACGCGGAGGCTTTTTAGGTGGATGCCGGCTTTGACGCGGCGGCGGGTGAAGTGAAAGCGCTCACCCAGGATTTCCTGGAAATCGCGAGCAGAGACAATCTCGTAGATGAGCTTGTTTTTGCTTTGGAGGGCGCGGTGGAAGAGATCGGTGCTGCGTTCGCGGGTGTAGATACGGACTTTCGCGGGGCTGAGCTCTTCACTGCGGAGGCTTTGTAGGAGGGGGATCGTGCCTTGGAGCTCCTGGATTTGGCGTTCGAGGAGGCGGCGGAGGGCGATGGGGTCGTGGGCTTCATAGACGTGGCGGGATTTGCGGGCCGAGACGGCGATGAGACCGGTCTTGGCGAGGCGTTGGAGGATGGATTGGGCCGTCGTGACGGGGATCTTCGCCGCTTCGGCGAGGGGCGTGGCGGTGGTCTTTCCGAGGGCGAGGAGTTCGAGGTAGACGGCCTGCTCCTTGTCGCGGAGGCCGAACCGTTCGAGGGTTTCGCGGATCTCTTGCTGTTGGCTGGGGGCGAGGTCAATGAGGGGCATAAAAACGAGGAATTTCGTAGAAAATGATACGTAAATAATAGCGTATTTTAGGGAAAAAGACAAATAAAATGGGAGATATGCCGCTTATAATAGCGATATATCACGTATATTTTGTGACAATGCTTCTTGTCAGGGGATGGGACGCGGCCTGTGTCTCTTTCCGCTGAAATGGAGGCATGTCATGAAGGTGCTCAAGAAGGCGAAGGATCGCGAGGATCTGATGCTGGAAGTCACGTGTTATGGCTGCGGGGCGCTCCTTGGAGTGACGCCGGGGGACGTACGGATGCGCCGTGACGGGGATGGGTATTTTTTCGACTGTCCCGAGTGCGGACATACGGCTTCCGTGAAGCCGTGGTGGCGGGAAGCGGAGCATGGCTCCGCTCGACGGGGCAGCTGCCGTCCTTGAATGGGCGGTTTTTCTGTTGTCTTCCGGCAAAGAGGGTGGGGAGGCAAGGGATGAGGCAAGGGGGAAAAGTAACAAAGGAGGATTCTAACCTCCGACGCCCTTCGTTATTTCGAAGAGTGTCTCGACGAAGCGATCCGGTCTGGCCATCGAGTGTCTAATTCGTTTTATCGTCGTTCTCTCCGCTGGTTATTGCTACTCCCTCACGATTTCTTTTGCGTGACTACCCGTGCGATCTCTTCGGGGGTTCCCGCGGCCGTCGGGCCCATGAGCGTCCCGAACCAGATCGTGAAGAAAACGAACCAGATCATCCCGAAAATCAAAGGAACGAGATAGAGCTCTCGGAAGATGCCGATACGGTTGTCGTTTGGGTCTTGTTTGGCGTAGTAGACCGTGACGGTCTCATTTTCTTTGAGGTTCAGGTTGCTGGAGGTGCGGGTGCGAGAGGTGGCGATGTAGGTGGTGGCTTGGACCGTGAAATAGACGCGGTCGCCGGAGACCGTGGAGAGGGATTCGAAGTCGCGACCGACGCGGGTGGCTTGGAATGTTTCGGGGAGAGTGGCGGTGCCGGTGGTTTTTTCGAAGGTGAGGACGATGCGGAGGGTGCGGTAGCTGAAGAAAACGAACAAGCCCAGCAGGATGAGCATGGGGACGAAGAACATCCATTCAAACGTGCCCTTGAAGGCGCTCATAGGGCGGGTTTTGGTTTGGCGGGTTGGTTACCGGCTTCGAGCTCGAGTTCTTCGACCACGTCGCCGATGCTGTTGGAGCGGTCAGCTTCGGCGAGTTGCATGATGGTCTTGGCGACTTCTTGGGGTTCCCCGATGTCCTCAAAGACGAAGCGGGCGTGTTCACCGGCGGTCTGGATTTCGATCTGGCCGAAGTTGAAGAGGGTGTGGAGGAGGCCGGCGAGGGAGGCGGTGGCGTCCTGCACCCGGTAGAGGCGTAGTTCGGAGACCTGGCGATGGAAGAGGCCGGACTGGGTGATGTTCAGGATGCGGCGGTTGGTAACGATCCAGACGTCGAGATAGTAATCGAGGAAGGCTTGGAAGAGGAAGAGCCAAGCGAACAAGAAAAAGAGTGAACCGCCCAACAGGATGATGGGGAAAAAGACGGGATCCTGAAGCAGGTCGGGACGGGTATAATTCAGGACGGAACCGGCGATGAACGGGAGCGCGATGATGGCGATATACCCGAAAATGACGCCCAACAGCGTGATCGGATGGCGACGTAAAAAGTAGATCAGGCGCTCGTCCGGATGGCAGTTCGGGAGGTGCGAGATGTCGATCATGGGAAAAGGAAGGTATCGCTCGCGGCGGGGGTCATCCCGAAGGCGATCGTCTGTGACCAGTCGACATTAAGCGCGAACAGGCCCACGCTTCCGATGACGAGTGCGCTAACGGCGATGAAAATGGCGCAAAAGAAGAACGTATGCAGGCCACTCACGCCGAAGCGAAGGGCGAGGGTGATCGTCAGCAGCGAGAGAATCAAAAAGATGGTGACGCCAGCCAACCAAATGAGGAGAATCCAGACGAGCGGGATCATGACGGGACCAGTATACCTTGTTCGGCCACCGGCGTGAAGCCGAGGTGGCGGAACGCTTCGGGGGTCGCGATGCGGCCGCGAGGTGTGCGGTTTAAGAAGCCTTCTTGGAGAAGGAATGGCTCGATCACCTCTTCAAGCGTCTCCATCTCTTCGGCGGCGGAGGCGGCGAGTGTCGCGAGACCGGCCGGGCCTCCTTGGAATTTCTCAATGAGGATTTGGAGGATGCGTCGATCGGAGGCGTCAAGGCCGCGTTGGTCGATGTTGAGGCGGTCGAGGGCCATGTCGGCAAGCTCTTTCGTGACCTCCCCCGTTCCGTGCACCTGAGCGAAGTCACGGACGCGGCGAAGCAGCCGATTGCCGATGCGGGGGGTGCGTCGTGAACGGATCGCCATGGCCTCGAGGGCGTCTGGGGCGACGGGGAGGTTCAAGAGCTGGGCGCTGCGGTCCAAGATCTCGACCATGTCTTCGCGGGTGTAGAAATCAAGATGAAAAATCGAGCCGAAACGGTCGCGGAGAGGGTTTCCGAGCAGCGACATGCGTGTTGTCGCCCCGATCAGGGTGAAACGCTTGAGATCAAGGCGGACCGTGCGTGCCGTCGGGCCTTTGCCGATGACGATGTCGAGGGCAAAGTCTTCCATCGCAGGATACAGGACCTCTTCGATGGCCCGGTTCATCCGGTGGATCTCGTCGATGAAGAGGATGTCCCCCGTCTCGAGACCGGAAAGGATCGCGGCCAGGTCGCCGACGCGTTCGAGGGCGGGGCCGCTGGTGATCTTGATAGCGGCACCCATCTCATGGGCGATCACGTGGGCGAGGGAGGTCTTGCCGAGGCCAGGAGGTCCGTAGAATAAGAGGTGTTCGCAGGGTTCACCCCGTTTTTTGGCGGCTTCGAGGAAGATTCCAAGGTTCGCCTTGACGGTGCCTTGGCCGATGAATTCGGCGAGGTTTTTCGGACGAAGCGCCAAATCGACCGCGCCTTCTTCGGGCGTGTGGCTTTGCGGGTCGACGGCGCGTTCGGGGGGAGCGGTTTGCGCTTGGATGTCGTCAAAAGAAAAGGCCTCCATGGGCCCACTACACAGGGAAAAAGAGGCTTCGTCAACCTCCTAAAAAAAGAACCCCGCACGCGGGGCGGGGTTCTTTTGCTAGTAAGCGCCAGCACGAACCGTCGTGCGTGCCGCTCCATCTTTGTTTGTCGTCACTTCGAGGCGGGTGAGGCCGCTTGGGGCGAGTGGGCGGGTCGGAAGGTCGGACCAGGTGAAATCCGGCCAGGAAAAGGTTGGAGCTTGGTCGAGTGCGTTACCGGTCGGACGGAAATCGTTGCCGATGAGATTCGTGAAGCCGGGTTCTGCTCCGTTGATCACGTTATCGCGCTCAAGTTGGGCGACGTTGCAGGTCGGGTTCGTATCCGCACAGCCACCTTCCTGGCGGTAGATGCCGATATCGGTCGCGTTCCCATTCCAGATCACGTTGCCCTTGATCTGAAGGTTTGTGTCTGTGTGCTGCAAGCCACTGAGGCCGGTTCCTGCGGGCGCGGTGCGGGCGCGGCCGATCTGGAACATGTAGGGGATTTCCTGGCCGCGGGCGCCGTAGAAGACGTTGTTGTAGACGTAGACGTTGCGGTTCGGGATGGGGGCCACGACGTCGGGACTGAGGGAGCCCCAGGCGCCGGCGTCCATGCGCGTGACGCAGGCGGCACGGTTGCCGTCACATTCCTGCCCGCCATGGTTAGCTTCGAAGAAGTGGTCGCGCGTGCCGGCTCGGACCAGCGTATTGTGAGCGAACAGGATGTTGTAGCCGCCGTTCACGCCCATGCCGGCGATCCCGGTGTCACGAATCACGTTGTTCACGAAGGTGATGCCGTAGGCTTCGTAGTGGAGCCACGGGGATTCCATGAACTCAAGACCCGCGCCTTGGCCAGCCACGAAGCCGCCCGTTCCGCAGTTGAAGATCTCATTGCCTTCCCAGTGGATGTAGGCGGATCCGCCTTTCACGTAGGCACACCAGTCTTGGGCGTTGGAGATCTTGCTGCGCAGGACGTGGCCGTATTGGACGGCGACGAAGTCGATGGCGTTGTCATCCGCGCCCGAAATCTCGCTGTCCTCGATGTAGAACCGTTGCGATTGGTTGACCTTGATGGTCTCGTGGGCCGCACGGTTCCCGCCGCTCAGCCTCATGCCGCGGAGTAGGGTCGTGTCGCATTTTTCGCAGTGGAAGGCGTCGCCGGCCGGTTGCGGGATGATGTTGAAGTCGAGCGCGTAAAAGTGCTTGACACCATACATGTTGATGTCGCCCTCGAACGTGGCCGTGCCGCGTCCGTCCGCCGCCTGGAAGATGATGGGGAATTGAGCGGTGCCTTGTCGATCTTCCCAATAATGCGGGAGGTTGTCTTTTGGGTAGGTTCCGGCGACGAGCTGGACGCGGTACCCGGTACCGGTCAGGAGGCCCTTCGGGATGCGGCGCCAGGCTTCGTGTACATGCTTAACAGCCGAGGCGCGACTGTTGCCGTCGTTGGCATCATTGCCACGCACCGGATCCACCCAAATGTCGCGGAGCGTGGGCGAGCCGATGTTGAAGGCGTTGCCGACTGGTGCGGGTGTAGGTGTTGGGGCGGGCGTCGGTGTAGGTGTCGGGGTGGGTGTGGGGGTTGGGGTTGGGGTTGGGGTTGGGGTAGGTGTTGGAGCCGGCGTCACCACGGGCTTTTTCGTCACCTTGATCGTCAGGGCGAGCGTTCGGCGCGCGTTGGCGGAATCGGCTTCAACGAAGATCGTATAGCTTCCGGCGGCTAAGGCTTCACTGGCCTGCAGGAGCAGTGTTCCACGAGACGTTCCCTTCGCGATGATCAGCGGGGACGCTGTGAGACCGGTTGGGGCCTGCAAAACGCGGATGGCGACGTCTTCCTTGGTCTTCCAGCGGTTCAAGCCGAGCGGAATGAAGACGCCATTGCCTTGGCGGACGGAGAACTGGCTTGTATTTGCCCAGAGCGACAAGGTTTGGGCGGCCGGGCTCTGGACGTTGAGAGTAAAGTGCAGGCTTGAGCTGATATCACCTTCACTCCCGACGACGCGGAACGGGAAAAAGCCGAGCGGGCTCTGAGCTGTCGTGCGAATGCGGAGGGTGCTCGCACTGCTGAGAAGGGTTGGTGCGAAGGTGGCCGTGATCCCTGCGGGTAACCCCTCAACGCGCAACGGTGGGCGTCCCGTGTAGCCGGAGAGGCGTTTGAGGCGGATGGTCGTCGTGATGCTCGTGCCGCGATTGAGGGACAAGACGCGGGTGGCGGGTCCCGTCAACTGAAAGGAGGGGGTTGTGACGGTGGCTGCTTCGGCGATGGGTGCGGACGCACTGCGCAAGGCGACGACGCCAGCAAGGATGACTGCCAACCCGGCCATGGCCGCGAACGAACGCCCGAAACGGGCGAGGGAAGGGAGGTGAAGCATGTTGGGAAGGGTAGAGGATGGAAAAGACGTGCGCAATAAGCAGGACCTGACAAAGAATAGGAGACGGATGAGCCGAGAAGTTCTTACAGGTCCTGAAGACGAGTCGCCTACTTTTTCTGACGTCTTGGCAGAAGATGCGGTTGCTTCTATCCTATACGCATGGTCTGGCTCCTTGACCTATTTGATGTTCTGTTGCACGTCGACCTGTATTTGGTGCGTCTGGTCGATTATTTTGGGTCTTGGTCATATGTTGCTCTTGGCGGATTCATTTTCGTTGAGACCGGGGTCGTCATCGCGCCGTTCCTGCCGGGCGATGCCTTCATGTTCGCGGCGGGTGCCTTGGCTTCGCGCGGGGTCCTGAGTATGCGGGCCCTGTATCCCATCTTCGTCGTCGCGGCGATTATGGGGGATACGGCGAGCTATCTGATCGGCCGTTGGTGTCGACGTTGGCTCTCGGAGGAGCGTAGCATCCGCTGGATCAAGCCGGAGCATTTCGCCAAGACCGAGGCGTTCTATGAAAAACATGGGGCGAAGATGGTCGTGATCGCTCGGTTCATCCCAGTCCTGTGTTCGCTGGCGCCGTTTGTCGCGGGGGCTTCGAACATGCGGTACACGACGTTTCTTGGAGTGAATGCCTTGGGCGGGTTCTTGTGGGTGACGGCGTTCCTTTGGGCGGGCTACTTTTTCGGAGCGATCCCTCTCGTCAGGGAGCGGTTTTCGGTGTTTGTCGCGGGTGTGGCGCTGCTTTCGATCTTACCTCTCCTGATCGATCTTTTCGGACGGTTCCGGGCGCGCCGACGGGCACGACGGCAAGCGACTCCTCCGCTCGCCTAAAAACCCGTCTCTCTGGAAAAGAATGGCCCGCTATGATAGAACGGGGGCCATGCCCAGGTGGCGGAATGGTATACGCAGCGGACTTAAAATCCGTGGCCGCAAGGCATGAGGGTTCGATCCCCTCCCTGGGCACCACGTAAAAACTCGCTTTCTGGCGAGTTTTTACGTGGCTGACGGCAACGGGCGGCCCAATGTCCTCGACTTCGGCTGTTTTTTCGTTATTCCAACCATTGACGGAATGGCTCTTTTTTGTTAATGAGAAGAAGTTCCTAGTGAAAGGAGGGACACATGATTCGACTGACCGATGTTGAGCTGGACCGTCTCAGGAACCGTGTCGAGGGGCTCTTTTCCGGCGCCTACATGGGGGATGTGATCGGGTTTCCGTGGGAACAAATGACCCAAGAGAAGATCCTCAAGGAGACGGACGGTCGTGGGGTCGAGGGGACGCATACGCCCTTCAAGCCGCGCTATCTCGATCCCCAGTGGGGGAATCGGCTCGAGTACCGGTCATCTGACGATACTGACCTGACGTGGGCCGTCGGGATCGCCCTGGAACGGACCAAGATGGAGCGGATCTCTTTCATCGATGCCCAGGCACAGGAACACGTGTTCGCGATGGAAAAAGGGGTTCCTGGCTGGGGGCCGACGCTCTTGGCGGGGTTGAGGCCGCTCCAGGCCTGGTCTCGGACGGCCGGGTTCGGTGGTCGTTCGCCCAGGGTCCCCGTCATTCCCAATGACCTCAACCAGTCGGGGACGGGTCCCCTCATGAAGGCTTCACCGATGGCCATGCCGGCGCTTTTCGCTCAGCTCGGCGATCCGAACCGGTTTCCCTATGTGGCGCGCGAGGTCCTGCGCGACCTGCATGCCCTCGGGCGGATGACGCATGCCGGGGATGCCGTCCTCGTGACGATCCCGTATGTGCTCCTGCTCGCGCAGTTTCTCAATCCACATCGAGCGGATGGGGAGCGTCGGGTCGACTTCAATGCGCTTGATCGCTGGCGATCTCTTCTCGTCCGTTCCGGTGAACCGCGCGATGATCGGATCTTTGCGGACACAACGGAGCTCTACCGGGTCATCGAGCTCTGTGACGTGGCCTTCTCGGCCTTCTATGTCCGTCATCCCGAGCTGTGTACGGGGAGGATGGATGGGCTCAGGTCGCAACCGGCCGGTTGGACGTCGGTGGCCGACACGGACGCCCTGTTGGCGGCCAACGCCTTCAAGCCGAGTGAGATCGGCCTCATCAACGCGCAATACGCGCTCGCGCAGGCCGTGACGGTACGTTCGTTTACGCGCTCCCTGCCCGAACCCGTCCTCGAGGTGATCAATCGCGGCGGTGACACCGACACGCACGGCTGCATCACGGGGGCGCTTGCCGGCGCTTACCATGGACGGTCCGAAGGGGATCTCCCGACCTGGTGGAAGACGCACGATCGACCCGCGCTCGAGTTCGCTCATCGCATGTTTACGGGCTACGTCCTGTCGATGCTCAATAGCCCCTGAAGAGCCCTCTCCGAATGCATTCGGAGATTTTTTTATCTATAAAATGGCTCATTAAAGCCATTTTATTGATCCTCGAACAAGTCTCCCGGATCCGGCACCTGCCTCAGGACATCCGCTTCCGCAAACGCGTGCGTGCTCAGGATGGGCACATCCTCCGTATATTTCGTCATCTCCGAATTCGGAAGGGTCACGATCGAGCGCGTCCAGCGCGGTCCCCCATACGCTTCGGCGATTGTCTCATTCGCGATCCAGCGGAGATGATTTGGGGCCGTGATCAGGTACACGTGTGGCCGTGTTTTTGCCTTGATCAGTGTTCCTGGTGGTTCCGTCATGTCGCCACCACGCAGCAAATCGCTGAAGGCGGAGTTGCCGATCGTAGTTACTTCGACAGGATATGGATACCAGCGGATGGTTCGACCAAGTCCTTCAAGAAGATGGACGCGGTTGTTTTGGCCTAAGACATAGGCCGGTTCTTCTTCGTTGCCGCGGATTTGCGCGCCCGCCGTGATCGTGCGGCTGCCGTTGCCATTGCGCGTGACGGTGCCGCCGGAAAAGACAGGGGAGAACAGGTCTCCGGGCGCGGCGGGCGTGAAGAAAAAGAGGGAATCATCACCGCGCTCGATCGTCTCATCGTCGATCAGGGTTTCTGCGGCGACCGTCCGCCCGTTGGGGAGAAAGACGGGTTCACGTTTGTCGTTGAACCAGAAGACGACGCCCGCCCAGTTAATCTGGTGCTTGCTGCTTGTTCCAGCTAGGCGCAGCGAACTCGTCGCCGCTTCGATGCGCGTGAAGGCGATGAGGAGGGTCGAGCTGGCGCTGCTCGCGTCACGTTCGTCAATCGCGAAGGGCGTCGCTTCTGGTGTGAGCTTGTAGAGGAGCGAGCGTTCGACGACGAGGTCGGGTCCGACGTGGGCGATGAGGCCGCGTCCGCGCGTCGCAATCTCCGTCTTACCGACAAAACCGCCTTCCGCGAGGAAGATGGCAGTTCCCGAGATTTGCGTGAAAAAACTGTTGGCGATCGAGGGGCGGCCCCCTTCCACCCGCACCCCATCCCCTTCGACGTCACGCAGCATCAGGTCTCGGACCCGCAGGCTCGTCGAGGAAGCGGAGAGGAAGAGCGCGCTCGAGCTCGGGCTCCCATCGCCAATCTGTTCGACGCGAAGCCGGTTCCAGCGCTGGGTGACGCAGGCGCCGGTGCATTGCAGGGCTGAAACGCTGTCGCGGATGGTCGTGTGGGTGATCGTCCCATATTCCCAGCGCTGTCCGTTGCCGTTAATGGCGGTTTTGCAATGGTCGAAGCGGAGATAGGCGAGCTCGAGGTCTTGGATGTCGCTCGTGATCCGTAAGCAGTCACCAGGCGTGACAAGTTCTTCTCCCGTGATCGAAATACCCTCAAGACGTACGTGTGATGCGGCGATTTCTGCAGGCTGTTGCGCGTCTTGAAGCGCGAAAATGACCCGGTCGCTGCTGCGCGCCGGACGAATCACGAGCGGATCCCGGGCGGTGCCGCCCTTGGAGATCCGTCCGAACTGCCCGTATCGGCCCGCTTTTAACGCGACGGTGCGACCGAATTCGGCGGCGTGCCCAGGCGTCAGGAAGGGGTGCGCTTCCGAGCCATCGCCCGTCGTATCCGACCCGTTCGGGGCCACCCAGGTCACGTGGGCGGGTAACGAAGAGGCGATGTACGCATCCGGCGTCAACACCTGGGTATCGGCAAACACCGCCTGCGGAAACAAGAAGGCGGCACAAGCGAGGAGGTACGCATGCCGGAGGGTCATACAGGAGGAAGGGGATGATGGTGGCCGTGCGATCCGTGGGTGGTTTTTTCGTTGCGCCAACCGGGTCTGGTCACCGCCCAAGCGGCCAGGAGCGCGGTGATGGGCACCGTAAAGATGAGGCCGATCGTGCCGCAGAGGGAGCGGATGATCTCGTCGACGACGGTATCAAAGTTCATGAATTTTAGCCAAGATTGGCCGTATTGCTTGTAGAGGAGGAGGGATGACAAGGACGCGCCGACGTAGGCATAGATGAGCGTGTTCGCAAGCGCGGACATGTGGTCGCGGCCCACGACCATGCCGGACAGGAAGAGCTGCTTGAATCCCAGGCGTGGGTTGGCGCGATGGACTTCTGAAACGCCGGAAACGATGGAGACGGCTACGTCCTCTAAGATGCCCACCGAAGCGATGATGATCCCCGCGAACAACAGCCCACGCGGGTCCAACGCCGGATTCTTTTGGAAGAACAGCCGGTCTTCTTCGGTGCTGAGCCCGGACAGGTGTGTCAGGTCGACGAAGAGGACGGAAAGAAGATAGGCGACAAGCGCCCCACCCATCGTCCCCGCGGCCGTGACGAGAGCCTTCTTGTTCCAGCCGGTCGCGAGCCCACAGGAAAGCAGCGTGAACACGCCGCCTAGGAGGATCGCGACAGGAACCGGATTCCACCCCGCCAAGAAGGCCGGAATGAGGACGTACGCGATCAGCCCGATCGAGATTCCGATCGAGAACGCAACCTTCAGCCCTTGCCAGCCCGCCAGCAACACCAGCATGAGGACGAACAGCACCATCAGCAAAATCAATGCCCCACGCCGGTCGAATCCCTCAATATAGATGTCCCAGGCCTCCGGCGTCTCGCCGCGTTGCAGGAAGGTCACGATCGTATCGCCCGCGGCCGCACGGATCTGGTACGGGTTGTTCCCGACCTGGTTCAGGATCGTCCGTTCTTCGCCCTTGAGGGGTCCGGACAGGAATTTCAATCGATAGGCTTCAACCTGCTGGCTCGTCGTCGAACTCGTCTGTTGTGTCTGCTGTTTGATCTCGACGACGGTCGCACGCTCGTAGATCCCCTCTGTTGTGCCGTCCGCAACGGTTTGGGCGGCAACCGCGTCGCTTCCGGACCCAAGTAAGGCCAGTGCAAGCCCGGTCGCCAACAGTAAACGACGAAGGATCATATGGAATCCAGGCTAGCAGAACCCGTATCCCACGGATAGGGGGTTAGGTAGACCCTTTCTTTCTGTGCCCAGAGCTTCGCCCAAGTGAGGATATGGGCCAATCCACGCACATCATCCTCGTTATATCGAACCAATGACTGTGCCAGCACCGGGTCTTGCGTCTCTCGCCAGGCCTCGTAAATGTAGATCGAATCGCGTCCGTGCCGGATGTCCTCGCGCCACCGGTACCCCAAGAACGAGGCGACGGTCTTGAGGCTGTAGAAGAAAAGCGGCATGACCAAGCAATCACGCACCAGTTCTTTCACGTCGATAAGGCGATCCAGGAACTGCATGAGCCACGGATGTTCGCTGGTCCCATAGCGCGCAGCGAGAGTGGTGAGACGGGTATATTCGTAATCCCCGTAGTGGTAAACCCGATAGTTTGGGGGCAGGGAAGGCAGGAGAGCGAGGAACCGCTCCCAAAGCGCCTGCTCCGACGAGCCGTCAAACCGGTTGAGGGATTCGCTCGTCCAAGAGCCGTCTTTCTGCTGGATCCAAAATCCGTACAGGTAATCCTCATCGGTGCCCGGATGGCTTTCGATGTCGAAGAAGACCGCCGCTTCTCCTGAGGGGCTCGGCCATGGCTCACGAACGATCACCGAGCCATCCACGAGGCTGCGCGCCTGTTTTTGCAAGCGTAGTAGGCCGCGCAGGGTCAGGCCGGGCGCCGCTCCGTCGAGCTGTAAAGGATCCATTTCTGCTGCCTGGTGGACGGTCTCGATCCCTTGCGCGCGCAGGCCGGCTGTTTGCTTTTGCGAGATGCTAAAGAGGAGGGCGATGTCGTCACGTGAGATGGCGAGCCTTAAGCAGGCTGCTCCCCACGGCGAAGTGTCTTGGCACCCCTTGCGATACACGGGCTCCGGGCATTCCCCTTGGATGGTTCGGCGGGTCCGCTCAATGAATTCGCGATATTCCTCCATCGATTCCGTTCCGTCTGGGGAGAGCGCCACGCCATCCCGATTGAGACAGGTGAGCGAGGTCGGGGCCGTACCCTGGAGCTCGCGCAGCAGGTCCGCATAAAAAAACAGGCGGAAGATCTCGTCCTTGCGGAGATGGGTCCCGCGACGTACGTCCACGGGAACGTAAAGATACTGGCCAAGCGCACTTCGCCCTTCCACGCGGAGAAGGGCGGTCGGCTCGCCTTGGCAGCTGTCCGTCTGCAGACAGGGATGGATGATGCCGGCAACGCCTTCCCGCATCAGGCGGAGCGTCTCGATAGCTCGCTCGTCGGCTGTTTTGCCCGAAGTCTCTATGCCGTTTGTAACGATCCCTTGCAGGAGGGTCGTCTCATCCCAAAGTTGTTCCCAGAGGTCGCTCGCGTAGGCTTCATCGTCGATCCGCTTGTCTCGCGGATCGCCAAATCGCTCCCAATACGGCCAATGGGGGCAAACGAAGGCGTGGGCCAGGTCCAGGTCGGTGAGCCGGGAGGGGATCATGGCCAAATGGTAGAACGAACGGTCTGGAAAGGCCAGTCGTGATCTCCATAAAAAAACCGCCGAGCTGAGCTCGGCGGTGATCTTATTTCGTTTCCTTGTGGGCCTTGTGGCTCTTGCAGTGCTTGCAGAACTTGTTCATCTCCAAACGGACCTTCAACTTGGGGTTGCGGGTCGTGTTGTAGTTGTTCTCACCGCACTCGGTGCACTTGAGGCGGACCATGGTCTTTTGGGGCATAAGGGGGGAAATTCAGTGATGGAGGGGATCTTGCCACAAGTCCGCTCATTTGGGAAGGGGGCCGGCCGGATCCGGCCATCCCATCCCATCAGAGCAGCGGCAGCCCCTGCTCATTCCGCGGATCGGGGAACGGGCACGGGTCGCCGCTACGCCTGAAAAAAGGCTTACCTTAGCGTAGTATAGCGAAACCATGGAGCCGGCGACCGGATTTGAACCGGTGGCCTGCTGTTTACAAAACAGCTGCTCTACCGCTGAGCTACGCCGGCGGATCGTGGGGGGATGATAGCGGTCGGACCGCGGTTTGTCAATGCAGTGAAGCTTGTTTTTCGCCAAGAAAAAAGAAGAGCGCCGAACCAGGATGGGTCGGCGCGGGCGGTTCGGGAGGGGGGTGTTGCTTGAAGAGACTTCAGGTCTTCTCGAGATCTTCGCATTCTTTTGCGTCTAGAGCTCGCGGCTGACCGGCCGATCCTCCCAGCTCGGG
>CAZURG010000031.1:0-14776 GCA_964623645.1 uncultured Gammaproteobacteria bacterium
GAGTGAGATTGTGATGATTGAGGTTAAACCAGAGGATGAGATTAACACGCCAAGTGTCCAGTCAAAGAAAACAACGGCAGAGAAATATTGCGAGGTAGTTAATCAGAATATTGGAAAATTTGGGATCGTGAAGCCGTGGAGATACGTTACTATCCCCACGAACAGAATCACAATTCATTCGACGATCGAGAGTTTATTGCGATGATGGGCGCCCCCCATCTTCAAGGCGTCTGAAGAGCGCTTGGCTCAAAATCCATTCTTGCCAAGGATTGACAAGATCACCAAGACCTGATATCCCTCATCCGTCCCTCTCCCGAAAACGCGTTCCTCCCATCATCCGGTTCCCACCGCAATCGCAAAGGAGCCTGCCATGCCCGCTGCCCAGATCCTTCTCAAGGGTGTCCTGGTCGTCTTCGCCCTGAGCAACGTCATCTTCCCTTTGGTGATCGAGGACAACCGTCTCGCGTTCCTCCGTTCCGTCTGGCGGCGGTTCACGGCGCTGGGCTTCCTCGCCTCGCTCGGAACCTTCGTCATGACGCTCGCGACGGCGATCACCCTCTCGCAGGTTCCCGGACTGGGCCGGGGCTGGACGAGCCTCGTCTTCGGCGGGACGGGTGGGAACGTCCTGCTCGAGCCGGTCACGGACGGTTCGACGTCGACGAGCCTGTTGGTTCGGCTGGCCGTGCCGCTCTTCTTCCTCACCGTCCTGGTCGTCCTCCCGTTCTTGGCCAAGGTCGAGGAAGAGATGTTTCGCAAGGGTGGCAATGACTGGCGGTCCATCGCCAAGCGGTCCGTCGTGTTCGGCCTGGTCCATTGTCTCGTCGGGGTCCCGCTCGCTGCCGGGATCGCCCTGATCCTCTCCGGCTTGTTCTATGGCCGCGTATACAAGCGCGCCTACGACCGCTGCCTGCAAGAAGGGGCCGATCCGGCGGACGCGGAGAAGGAGGGGTCATGGCCAGTACCGTCGCCCATACCCTCTATAACTCCGTCGCGGTCCTGATCCTGCTCTCGTTCGCGGTGCGGGCGGTCTGAAGGGGAGGAGCCCTGTCAGGCGGGCGGAGATCCTAAGCGGCATCCCACCCGTTTTTCTTTTTCCTGCGCCGGATGGGTAAGGGGCCTTATTCAGGGAGAGACGCGAGCCTTGACATGACGCGAAGAGACTGCTAGGATCAGGCGCCTTCGCGCCCAATCCTCTTCGGAGAACATCTCATGCGAAAGACAATGCTCCTCGGTACGGTCATGAGTGCGGCGACCTTCGCTGCGGCCAAGGCCCTCGGCTTCACCTTCATGCGCGAGCGTGGCCCCCTCGCCTACGCCAACGCCTTCGAGCGCGACAAGGCGCGCGGACCCATCGAACAGGAGGTCGTCCTGCCCGAAGGCTGGAGCGTGACGCCCCAACCGGATACCGCCAGCTGGCACGACGTGCGTGACGAGCATGGGCGCATTCGCGGCCACCACTACCGCAACCTCAGCGTTTTCGACGCCGACGCGTTCTTCACCCTCCATAGCCGGTACATGATCAGCACCCCGCGCCAGGTCGAGGGCTACTTGCCCTACGTCTACGACGTCGTGGATCGCCTCAACCCGCAGACCCCGCTCTTCACCTCGGAAGGATTCGCAAGGGAGAACCATCCGAGTCTGGACGCACCGCTCCAGGCCTGCGCAGCTTGGCTCGAGACCCACTTCCCGGGCTGGAATAATCCGGCGCGGCATTGGGACCCGCCCGCCACGGACGGGGAAGCCAAATGAGCCACATGCCGCCCCGCCCCCTCTTCGAGAGCCCGATTCACGTGGGCTGCCTGATCATCGGTCGATGCGGAGAAGGACGGGTCATGGCCGGTACCGTCGCCCGTGCCCTGTATAACCTCGTCATGGTCTTGATCATACTCTTGTGGGCGGTGTAGGGGTGGGTTCTGGCGGGCTGTGATTCCGACGGGATCCGGCCCATTTTTTTTGCGCGGATGGAACAAGAGCCTCATTTTTTCGCTATAAAAAGGCGTTATTTACAAATATTCCTTGACAATCGTTCTAAAGCCTGCTATCCTAGTTTGTTCCGATCTCTTCAAAAAGACACCCCATCTCTCCCACCCGATAGGTGATACGATGACCCTCACGATTGCGTCGTTCGGGCGTGCCTTGCTTGTTCTTCTCGTGGTCGTGGCCGTCGCACGACCGCTCTGGCGGCTGCGCAAGCAGCACGAGTTCGTCGCGGAAATCTGGAGCCGGTTCACGGTTCGCGGGCTCCTTGCGACCCTCGTCGTCCTTCCGTGCGTCTTCTCGGTCGCGATGCTTCTGGAGAACGTGCCTGGGTTCGACCGGGGGTGGACCAGCCTGCTCTTCGATGGATGGTCGGGGAACATGCTGTTCGCTCCCTTCCGGGAGGCCATGGCGTCTCCGCACCTCCTCATCCGCGCCGGCGGGTTCGTCTTCTTTGCGGCCGTCGTCTATCTCCTCCCTTTCATCGTGGCGGTCGAGGAGGACTTCTTCCGCAAGGGGCACGTCCGTTGGCCGGCGATCGTCCGTCAGTCCGTCAAGTTCGGCCTGGTCCACTGCCTGGTCGGTATCCCGATCGCGTCGGGCGTCGCGCTCATTCTCCCGGGGTTGTACTTCGGCTGGGTGTACAAGCGGACGTACGAGAAGACCCTTCGGGAGACCCCCGTCGAAGTCGATGGGTACCCCGAATCCGAGGCGGTCATGGCGAGCATCACGGCGCATACGCTCTACGACGTGGTCGCGCTGGCTTGGGTGCTGGGTCGGGCGCTGCTGGCGTAGGGCTTCTGGCGGGCGGTGGCCTCTGACGTGCCTCCGGCCGTTTTTTCTTTTTCCGGCAGGGATGGGAGTCATTTTGTCCTTTGTGGCGAGCTGCCTTAGAAAAAACGACCGTTCCAATCATTCACGCAAAACACCGTTTTCTCAGGCCTTGACCACGCCGATGGGGAGCCTCCTTTTTCCTGTCCCTTACAACCCCGCCCATTTATTTGCTATAGTGCCCCCATGCGGAGGGAAGCGTGGGGGACTTCGGCGCGGCTTGCCTGGCAGCGGCCGCGGTTTCGTGCGCTTATCCTGCTCCTCTTCGTCGCCGTGACGGTTGCGAACACGGTCTTTCTCGTGAAGACGATCCCGGCCGTGCGGACGCAGGCGACGGCCGTCATCCACTACACGATCTATCTCGGCATTGACGATGTGCGTGACTGGCCGTGGATCTTCCTCTGGCCAGCGCTCTGGCAGGCGATGACCATGGCCGCCCTCGTGGCCGCCTTGGGCGCCTACCAGAAGGATTCCCTCCTGGCCTATGCCATCGTCGGCTGGACGTACGTCTGGTCCCTGCCTTGGGTGATCGGCCTCAGCTATTTGATGTTGTTTAACCTCCGTTAAAACGGTATGCCCACTGATCTCTCCGTGATCCAACCGCTCGCACTCATGGCCGGTTCCGCGATTTTGGCGTTTCTTACCATGCCGGTGCTCATCGCCTGGCTCACCCGCCACAAGATGGGCAAGTCGATTCGCGACGCCGCCTCGGCTCCCGTCATGTCGGCGCTCCACCAGGCCAAGGCCGGGACGCCGACGATGGGTGGGGCCGTGATTTGGGGTGCGGTGATCTTCTGGGCGTTCATCTTAGGGTTCGGCTGCCAACTTTTTCCAGAATCGTTCGTGTGCGATCTATCCTTCCTCTCGCGTTCGCAGACCTGGCTCCCGATCGGTTCGCTTCTCGGCGCGGCCTTGATCGGCCTCGTCGATGACTATTGGAACATCCGTCGCTGGGGGCCAAAGGGAGGTGGGTTGCGCGCGCGCCATCGGCTGCTTTCTTACTTGCTCGTCGCCGGGATCGGAGCATGGTGGTTCTACACGAAGCTCGGTTGGCAGCATTTGCACGTCCCATTCGTGGGGACGTATGAGATCGGTTGGCTGTATATCCCGTTCTTCTTGCTGACGATCGTGGCGACCTCGCATTCGGTGAACGTGACGGACGGGTTGGATGGGCTCGCGGGCGGACTCCTCGTTGCGGCTTTTGGGGCGTACACCGTCATCGCCTGGTCACAGGGAAAGACCGACCTCGCGACCCTCTGCGCGGCGGTCATCGGCGCCTTGGTCGGGTTCCTCTGGTTCAATATCAACCCCGCGAAGGTGTTCATGGGGGATACGGGTTCAATGCCGCTAGGGACCCTGCTCGCGATCGTCGCCCTCATGACGAACCAGCCGCTCTTGCTGCTCATCATCGCCCTGCCGTTCGTGTTCGAGAGCGTCTCCGTGATCCTCCAGGTGACC
Source organism: uncultured Gammaproteobacteria bacterium (assembly GCA_964623645.1). Classification (GTDB taxonomy): domain Bacteria; phylum Patescibacteriota; class Patescibacteriia; order 2-12-FULL-60-25; family 2-12-FULL-60-25; genus JAGOUA01. The sequence continues at coordinate 4,267 of CAZURG010000031.1, forward strand.
AGCAAGAAATTGCGCGGCGGCAAGAAGATCTTCCGGAGCGCGCCGGTCCACCACCATTTCCAGGCCGTCGGCTGGACGGAGCCGCAGATCGTGATGCGCGCGTGGCTCGTGGGATTCGTGTGTGCGGGGTTGGGCGGCGTGTTGGCTCTCATTGATTCGCTTTAGGATAAGGTCTTTTCCTTCCTCTCATGTCCCTTTGGCAGCGGTTGCGGACCCTGGATATGCGGGTGCTCCTGTTCTCGGGCATCCTGCTCGTCTTCGGGTTGGTGATGTTGCTGTCGGCGACGACGGCGGTATCCGCGCAGCATGACAACAGCCCGTTCTACTATGTCCAGCGCCAGGTCCTGATCGGTGTGCTGCCGGGGCTCGCCCTGTTCCTGTTCTTCGCGTTTACGGATTATCGGCGGTTGAAGGATTTTGCGTTTGTCGCACTCATCCTGTCCATCCTCGCCCTCGTCCTCGTGTACATCCCGGGCATCGGGCAGATCCGCGGCGGGTCGCGGAGTTGGGTCGGTCTTGGACCTCTCAGTTTCCAGCCGTCCGAACTCGTGAAGCTGACCTTCCTGATCTATGTCGCGGCCTGGCTCGCGGCGCGCAAGGGATCGGATGCCCATGACCTCGAGAAAGGGCTCATCCCGTTCCTCGCGGCCGTCGGGGCGGTGATGCTGCTCTTGATTTTGCAGCCGGATACGGGTTCGATGGCCGTGATCGTGGGGACGGCGCTCGCGTTGTATTTCATTTCAGGCGCGCCGCTCTCTTGGTTCCTCTTCTTGTCGGCGGCGGGAGCGGGGATTGTCGGCCTCCTCATTCGGATCTCCCCGTATCGTGCCGCGCGTTTCATGACCTTCCTCCATCCGGAACTCGATCCGATGGGGAAGGGGTACCATATCAACCAAGCCCTCCTCGCCATTGGTTCCGGCGGGTTTTGGGGGGTGGGGTATGGCGCGTCCCGCCAGAAATTCCTCTATCTTCCCGAGGTCGAATCCGATTCGATCGCCGCCATCATGGCGGAAGAGCTCGGATTTTTGGGGATCACCGTTTTCCTCGTGCTGTATGGTCTGCTGATTTGGCGCGCCATCACCATCGCGCGTGAGGCGCGTGATCCGTTTGGGATGTATCTGGCCGCCGGAATGGCTGCGATGCTCACGATCCAGTTGTTTTTGAATGTCGGCTCCATGGCTGGCCTCGTGCCGATCACGGGCGTGACCTTGCCGTTCTTCTCGCATGGCGGGTCGGCCATGACGATCCTGTTAGGCCTGGTGGGCTTGCTTGCCGCGATCCCACGAGGCAACCTGCGCCGCGTATGAAGATCGCCTATGCCGGTGGGGGCTCGCTCGGGCCCGTGACGCCGCTCCTCGCGGTCCATGAGCGGTTGTTGGAGCATGATCCGAGCCTTGAGGCGATCTGGTTTGGGACGCCGGATGGGCCCGAGCGGGCCTTGGTCGAGGCGCGCGGGATCCGATTTGTCGCTGTTCCGGTCGCGAAGATCCGGCGTTTTTGGTCGTGGGAGCAGCTCTTGTTCCCTTGGCGGTATTTTCAGGCATTGCAGTTAGCTCGACGCGTGTTGCGACAGGAGCGGCCCGAGGCGATCGTGTCCGCGGGCGGATTTACGGCCGTCCCTGTCATCCGTGCAGCCGCCCGCCTGGGGATTCCTTCGCTTGCGCACCAACTTGATTGGATGCCGGGCCTCGCGAACCGTTTTCTCGCGGATCGTTGCACGAAAGTCACCTCATCATTTTCATACCAAGATTCGCCCTTCGGAAAAGGAATTCCTGTGCAGGCCGTGCCGACACCGGTCCAATTCTCTCTGCAAGAATTGCCCGCGCGCAGTCAGGCCGTGCGTCAACTCGGGTTGTCATCGGGCCAGCCGATCTTGCTCGTGATGGGCGGGGGGACAGGCGCGACGTCCATCAATGATCTCGTCACGCGTTCTTGGCCGGATTGGCAGCGACGCGGCTGGCAGGTCATCCATCTCACGGGAAAGGGGAAGGTGGGCGAGTCACTCAGCGGGAAGGGGATGGTGCAAAAAGAGTTTTGCTTGCCAGAAGAGATGCGCACGCTCTATGGCGCGGCCGATTTGGTGGTGATGCGCGCGGGGTTGGGGGCGATCTCCGAAGCCGTCACCCTCCGCAAGCCGATGGTCCTGATTCCGCTCCCTGGTTCCGCCCAAGAGGCGAACGCGCGCGTGTTCGCGGATGCAGGCGGCGCGCTCGTGATTCCGCAGGGTCAGCCGGGGTTTGACGAATGGGTCAGCAAGGCGATCCAGCGCTGTCTTCGCGATGCGGCGTTCGCCCGTCTCACGGTGGATCGTGCCGCCAAGGTGATGGAGACGGATCGGGGGGAGGCGTTGGCGGGGGAGGTGATGGGGTTGGTGCGAAGCGGGGCGCGTTTCTAGTGCTCGCACCGTGTTGGATGATTTCTCTAATTTTAGGGAAATTTTTGCGTTTAATCCTTGACAAGCGAGGGTGATTTGCTATCGTCAGCCCCGGAGGAATCGCTCATGCGCATGAGTCCCTATCGGGCCCTGATCCCGCTGTTCTTGCCCTCTGTCGTCAGCGTCAGCTCGTTCTTCGTCACGGGGCCGGCCATCCACCGTCTTGAGTTGGTCGCTCGGGAGGGGTGCCACCGGACGAACGAACTGTCCTATGCGGTCCTGTTCCTCCTCGCGATGCTGCTTCGGTCCGTGGTGACCGCCTGCTTCCTCGGGGGGATGCTCGTCATCGTGGTCTGCGGACCGCTCGCGTACGAATTCGGTCGTCTCTTCTGGGGGCGGGTCGCTGCGGCACTGGTCCCTCCTCCGATTCTCCCGTACCGCCGACCGCCCACGCCATCTCCGACCTGCCTGCGCTACGTCCGTTCTCCGGCGCTCCTCGAGCGGGCCATCGGGTTCGGGATCCGGATCCCCTCTATCCTCGTGCGCCGTTGGCCGTCGCGCCTACTCTTCCTCCAGTGCTCGCTCCTCGCGGGGATCACGTGCGGGCTGGCGGTCCTCTTCGCGGCGTTCGCGTTCGGTTCGGTCCTCTTCGCGGACCTGCGGGCCCTCGCCATCGTCTCCGCCCGTGCGGGAGGCCGTTTCCTGCTCCGTCTCTTTTCCGGCCGACCGGATGGGTGCAGTCCTGCCAACTTCTTCTTTGGAGGGTGATCCCCTCCCTTTTTTATTCCGTCTTTTAGCCCGTTGCCGAGCCTGCCCCCTTTCTGCTAGGCTGGCGGGGATTCCGGCCCTTGTGGCCATGTATGGATCTCGCTTCCCTCCGGACCGTATTCGAACCGCATTTGCGTGGTTTTTTGTTGGAAAAACAAGTGAGCGCCCAAGCGTACGCCAATGACGAGCTGTTGCGGACCTGGCTTGCCGAACCCGGGCGCCTCCTTTCTGCGGGCGGCAAGCGCGTGCGGCCGCTGATGTGCCTTTTGGGGTATCTCGCCGCGACCGGTACCGAGCCCACGCCTGCCGTGTATGACGCAGCCAGCGCCCTCGAGCTGTTCCATCTCTTCGCCCTCATCCATGACGACATCATGGACCACGGCCGCGAACGCCACGGCGTGCCCACGGCACATCGCCGCATCGCTGAAACGCTCCAAGCGCATGGTCGCCGCGCGGCGGAGCATGTCGGAACGGCCCAGGCCATCATCCTTGGGGATTTGCTCTTTTCCTGGTCCGTCGCTGCCTTGCAGCGCGCCTCTTTTCCCGAACCGATTCGTGCCGAAGCCTTCCGCCTCTTCTTCGCGATGTCTGACGAGGTGATGGTTGGACAGATGCTCGATATCGATCTCACGACCCGTACGACCTCTTCAGAGAACGAGGCCCGTCAGAAGATGCTTCTGAAGACTGCGGGATACACCTTCATCAAGCCCTTGCAGATCGGGATCGCCCTGGGGGAGGGGACGCCCAAGCAGCATGCCTTCGCGCAGGCGTTCGGCGAAGCCCTCGGCCTGGCCTTCCAGATCCAAGACGATCTTTCTGACGCCTTTGCGACCGTCGAGGAGATCGGCAAGACGCCGCTTTCGGATTTGCGCGACCACCAGCATTCGCTTCTCACGCAAGGGCTGCTTGATCGGGGGAACGAAGTCGATCGGGCCGCGCTCCAGGCCGTGTGGGGAAATCCCGAGGCGACACAGGAGGCCTATGAGGTGCTGCGCGAGCGGTTTTGGCGAAGCGGGGTCTTCCAGGCGACGGTCGAAGCCTGTCGCGTCGAAGCCGAGCGCGCCCGGACGGCCCTCGCTCAGGCTGACCTTCCCGAAACGGTCCGACCCCTCTTTTCCGAGTTGTTTTCCAAGGCCGTCTCCCTGGAGCGTCTCGCTTCTCTTGAGGCTGTCATGAATGACCGCTATGGACGTTAACGCGCGCGATGTCGCCGCCTGCCGGGCCCTGCAAAAACGGCATGGGACCAGTTATTTTTTCGCCACCCGTTTCCTGCCGGCCCGCCATCGCTGGGCGGTGCATGCGCTGTATGCCTTTTTCCGGGTCGCGGATGAGATCGTGGATGCCGAGCCGGTTCCCGCCGGTTCCCTTGATGAGAGGGTGGCCGCTGACGCCGCTTGTGCCCGGTTGCGTGACTGGCAGCGGCTGTGGCACCGGGTCCGCCAAGGGGAGCCCACCCAAGAGCCGGTCCTTCGCCTCACGAATCAAGTGTTCACGCGCTACCAGATCCCGGACGCCTATGCCGACGCGTTTTTTGAAAGCATGGAAATGGATACGCGGAAAAGCGTGTATGAAACGTACGAGGAATCAAAAGCATACATGTACGGCTCGGCCGCGGTCGTGGGCCGGATGCTGACGCATGTCCTCGGATATTCAAGTGAGGATGCCTTCGAGAAGGCAGACGCCTTGGGCTACGCCATGCAATGGACGAACTTCCTGCGCGACATCGACGAGGATTGGATCCTGCGTCGCCGCGTGTACCTGCCCCAGGATCGCCTTCGGGCGCATGGCCTGACGAATGAGGTGATCGCCTCGCGGACCTGGAACGAGGCGCTTGAGACGCTGATGCGTGAGGAGGTCGAACGGGCTCACGCCTTGTATCGCGAGGCGGAGACGGGGATCCGGTTCCTGGCCCCGGACGGTCGCCTGGGCGTGCTCGTTGCCGCGCGCCTGTATCGGGGGATCCTGACGCGGATTGAACGGCAAGGGTTTAACCCCTTCGCCGGTCGCGCCCGGACGTCGCTTGCGGAGAAAACGACCCTCGCCTTCGGTGCCTGGCGGGATGTCGGGACGTTGCGCTAGGTCGGCTGCCGTTTAATCCACGCTATCCCTTTTTTCTTATGTCATCTGAATCCTCACGTGTGGCCATTATCGGAGCGGGGATTGGTGGGCTCGCGACGGCTTGCCTGTTGGCGCAAGACGGTCACGCGGTCGACGTTTACGAGAAAAACGAGCAAACGGGCGGACGTGCCTGCGTCCTTGAGGCGGACGGGTTCCGTTTCGATATGGGGCCGTCGTGGTATTTGATGCCCGACGTCTTCGAGCATTTTTTCGCGCTGCTCGGCGAACGGATCGAGGACCATTTGAAGCTGACACGCCTCTCCCCATCCTATCGGATCTTCTTCAAGGGGGAGGCGCGGCCCGTCGATCTGTTTGGTGAGCGAGAACGGGATCGTGCGCTGTTCGACTCCTTCGAGCCCGCCGCTGGGCAAGCGCTTGACCGGTACTTGCTGCGGGCCGGGACCGTCTATGAGACGTCGCGGCAATGGTTTCTGTACCGAAATTACGATTCTTTGTTCGATTTTCTGGACCGTCGCAGCGTCCTTTCCGGGGCGAAGCTGGGGATCTTCTCCTCGATGGGCGCGCACGTCAACCGGTTCTTCAATGACGAACGCTTGCGGAAGATCATCGAATATCCGCTCGTCTTTCTTGGCGGTTCGCCGGACAATACCCCTGCGCTGTACCAGCTCATGAGTCACCTTGATTTCTCGCAAGGCGTCTTCTATCCGCAAGGCGGGATCAGCGAGATCATTCGGGCCTTGGAACGGTTGGCGGTCGCGCGTGGTGTGCGTATCCATCTGAATTGCGGCGTCCACCAGATCCAGACGGAGCAAGAGCGGGCCACGGGCCTTCTCCTTGAGGACGGTCGCACCGTTTCCGCGGACCTCGTCATCTCGAATGCGGATTACGCCTTCACCGAACGCGTCCTCTTGCGCCCAAAGGATCGCAGCTATTCCGAGCGGTATTGGGAGTCGCGCGTGATGGCGCCGTCCGCGTTCATCCTGTACTTGGGCGTGAAGGGCCGCATCCCGACGCTCGTTCACCACAACCTGATCTTTTCCGAGGATTGGAAGGTGCATTTCCGCGAGATCTTTGATGACCCGCGTTGGCCCTCCGACCCTTCGTTGTATGTCTGCGCGCCGAGCGTGACGGACCCGACGGTTGCGCCGCCGGACCATGAGAACCTGTTCGTGCTGGTGCCGATGGCGGCAGGGATCCAGTATAGCGAGGCGGATCTCCATTGGTATCGTGAAAAAATCCTACATGTCTTGAGCGAGGTCTTTTCGGTGCCGGACCTGGCGGATCGGTTGGTCTTTGAACGGACGTTCTGCGTACGCGATTTTGAGGAGCGGTACAACAGTTTCAAGGGGTCCGCCTTGGGCTTTGCACATACGCTGCGTCAGACGGCCGTCTTTCGTCCCAACAATGTCTCAAAGAAGGTGAAGGGCCTGTATTACGTCGGCGCCGGGACCAACCCGGGGATCGGGATGCCGATCTGCCTCGTCAGCGCGGAACTAGTGTACAAGCGGATCAACGGGATCCGGGATCCGCAGCCGCTGCCGGTGAAGATCGAGCGCGAGCGCTGCCCAGGCGGGGAGGAGGGGAAAGTGTCCTAAAAAAGGACACTTTTTAGATGCGAGTCATGCGTGCGAGCGGGGGTATGGTAGGGTGGGTTTACCCGCTGCCGATGGCTTCCAAGGGAGAGCGTGTCCTGACGAGCGGTGAAGGAGGGTCGTATGTTTGTTCGCACCTGGTGGTCTCCTGGGACAAATGACGACTGCCTGGGGATCCTGAGCCATGCCTTTCCGCAGCACCAGCGGCCATCGACGGTCGATCCGCTCGCGTTCATCGATGATCGGGCCTTCACCTGGCGCCTCGTGACGACGGTCGAAGGACTGAATCGGTATCCGCGCACGGGGACGCGGGAGGTCCTCGTCGTCTGCGTCGAGGCGGCGGGCGATCAGGCCGTGGATCCGTTGTGGGGAATTGGGGTCGCGGGCCGCCTCCTCTTCGTCCCTGAGGCGGACATGCGGCGATTGGCCATTCAGTTTCCGCGCGCGGTGCGTCCGGACGGCGCGATCACCGAGGCGTTCGTCCGCCAACGGCTGTACGCCGCCCATCGCGAACTCGCCTGGAGGCGGGGATTCGGGAAGGTTCGATAGCAAATCAGTGAGTTCGGGCAATAGGTCCTACCCTTTCCAGCGGAAAGGGTTTTTTATCTCCAACGCCCTTTTTTCTGGTTTGTTGTACGTAGCCCGTCTCGGCGCGCGCACAAAAAAAGAACGCCTTTCTCGGTCCAGGAGATGTCCCGTTTTGATACGGATCATTCCCCTGTCTGAGATAGGCGTCAGCAGACCGCTCGTCCGACGATTTCGCGGTCTTCCTCTCGTCCTAGAGCGAGCTCGTCTCGGTCTTGGGTCCCTCATCCACCGGCTTCGGCGGCACCCGTCCCGTCCCGAGCGGGTCGCTGTGCCAGAACCAGCGTGCGAGGAGGGCGTTCACCCCGATCCCGACGACCCAGATCAGGATGAGGCTCCAGACCGGCGGGATCGTCGTGTCGTGGAGGTACTCGAAGTCCTTCATGGGCCGGCGGACGTAGCCGGTGTGAACCTCGGTGCGGACCAGGCTGAGCACCTGCGCCCCGTTGAAGGTGCCGAGGGCGTTGATCCGGTCGCGCACGCGGGCCTTGAGCGCTTCCTGCCGCGTCCATGAGATCACTCCGCTCCAGGCGATCGCGGGGTAGGATGGCATCCCGACCACGACGATGAACTCGTTCTTCTCGCCCCCGTACCAGGCCTCGCGGATGGCCTCGAGGAAGAGGGGGTCGCTCTCGCGGGTCAGGATCAGGATGATGTTCACCTGCTTCATCGGGCCCAGGTCGGCGTTGATCTCGGCGAGTTCGGTGTTGAGGTGGTCCTCTTCGGTCGACCCCAGCGGAAGGCCCTGGTTGATGACCTGCCGGATGCGGAAGTCGTCGTAGACCTCCGGGTGGCTGGGGATGCGTCCCGCGAACCGGGCTGCGATGCCTCGCGGATGGAGGACGGGCTCCGGGTTTGCACGGATGTAGTTGTTGTACTCGTGGGGGATCGCCGTCGGCTGACCCATCTGGATCCGGCCCCAGCGCTCCGGGGCGGGCTCGCTGTTGCGTCGGCAGCCGCTACTGTACGCCGTCTCGCCGTTCGAGGTCATCGCGTACCACTCGGTATCGCCGAAGATGGGGTGGTCGTACGTCGTGCGCGGATGGCAGCGCCTGCGGTTGCCGCTCCCGCTGCAGACCGTGTGCGTGTGCCCGTGGCAGCAGCTGATGCGCCGCCGCCCGTGTTCGGTGATCCGGCCGTTGCGGATCTCGGTGGCGCTGGCCTGGTATCGCCGCGCGAGCTCGAGGCCGGGCCAGGCGATCACGACCGTGGCGAGGAGCAGGACGGCGAGCTCGCGGAGGTTGATCTTGCCCTTGCTCTTGTAGCAGAGCACGAGGCTCGTGATGAACGGAACGGCGATGAGTCGGAGGACCCAGAACATGGTTTCCTATCCTTCCTTTGGTGAGATTTTACGTCCTTTCGCCCTTTGGAGGCGACGGGGGATGATAGCAGAGAGTCCCCGATTCGTCAAGGGGAGAACGCTCTTTTTTTCCTGAGGCAAAAAGAGCGGATGCAAGCGTCCCTGCGTTCTCGGGCCGGCCATCTTGACTTTTGCTCCGGTCGCGGCGAACATGGCCTCGCCTAAGACCATCCTTTCCACGGCTCCCAACGACGATGAGGTTCCTGATGTCGAGTGCGCGTGTTCGTCCGTTTTCTTCTGGTCGTGCCCCCATGGGCGCCCCTGCCGCCATCGGCGAGGCCGAAGAGGCCCTCGCCGACAGCCTCCATCGTAGCGCCCGGCTGATCCGGCTCGTGTCCGCAGAGGTCCTGCGCTGGGAGGGGAATGACGTTCCGCTCACAGAAGAAGAGGCCCGCCTCTGGCGAGCGGCGGCGCACGAAGAGCTCTCGAGCCTGTATCGTGAGGCGAACCGGCTGCGGCTCTGGCTCCGGGCCCGGCGGGTGAATGCGCAGGCGCCGCCGTCGGCTGCCGTTCGGGTCGTCGAGCTCCTCCGGCCGTGTGTCGTCGCCCTGCGGCGCGTTCACAAGCGCGGGCATTTTCTCGAGGGGAAGACGCTCGCGGCCCTCACGGAAGCGAGTCATTTCTTGGGGCAGCCGCCTCTTGAGCGCCTCGACCGGAACTCGTTCCTCGATGAGATGCGTGCCTGCGTCTCCGGGACGTTCCGGATGGAGGTCACGTATGCCACGCGTGTCGCTCTGGGTCTCGATGACCCGTCCTTCCTCGATCCCTGGCTCGAACGCTGGCGGGCGGGAGCTCCTTATCGGCCGAGCGATGACGCCCTCGGGGCGCTGCCGCCCGTGGCGGAGGCTCTCGCCTCTTTCGGGCGGTCCGCGGAAGCGGTCCAGCTCCTTCGGGGCGTCCAGGATGAGGACGGTGCCTATGCCTGGCTCATGATCGCCAAGGTCCTGCGCGACCAGACGGCGTTTCGCGCGGCGCGCACGATCGCGGAGCAGGCGCTGCCGACCATCCGGCTCGGTCAGTTCCTGCTCCGAGCCTCTCTCATCATGCGGGACGTGTCACTGCTCCGTGAGGCGTCCGCCTGTGCCGCACGGCTCGAACCGCCGAAGGGGCCGAAGGCCATCCAGTCGCAACGCACCTTCTTCATCGCCCTCTTCCGCGCCTGGCTCACTTTCGGGGAGGATGACGAAGCCCGTGCCCTGCTGGAACGCGTCTCCGAGGATGTGGGGTATGGTTGTGAAGCGATGATCCTCTTCGCGGGTCGCTCCCATGCGCCGCTCGATCGGGACGCGCTTCTCGCCGCCCTCGAGCCCTCCGTGGCCCCGTCCCGCTCCCTCGGTTGGATCGTCCGTGCTCTGCTCCGGTGCGGATATCGCGACGAGGCCCTGGCTGTGGTCGAGGCTCGTCCTGATCCTGGCGGCCGCTGCATCGGTTACGCGGCCCTCGCGCTCGCGAGTGAGCCTCCATTCCGTGACGTCTGCCTCGAACGCGCCGAAGAGGCGTACTGGGGCCTGGACCTGCGCATGAGTGAGCTTTCCCGGACCCTCGAGCTGTTCGTCCGGGCCGAACTCCAGGCCGGCCGCATCGCCCTCGCGCTCAACGCGACGGGAATGGTCGATTACCTCGACATCCGTCTTCATCTGCTCCTCGCGATCTATGTCCGCACGGAAGGACGCCCGGAACCGGCGTTCCTTCGCGAGTGGTATGAGCGGCCGTGACGGACGCATCCTCCATCTGAGCGGATCTCACCTCACC
>CAZURG010000032.1:0-14353 GCA_964623645.1 uncultured Gammaproteobacteria bacterium
TTTATTTCGTCGGACTTGACCGAAAGGCAAGTAGGTATTACCTTTTAAGCAAGGTTAGAACGCTATTTTTCATACCGAGAAGCCGCCAGAAAGCGGCTGAAGAAAAGAGTCGCCGCGCGAACCTTAGTGGTCGAAGCGTTAAGACGCGCATCATACTTGTATGAAAAAAGATTGCTCAATTTTGAGCAATCTTTTTAAATTGTGATATTATTGAGAAAAATATGTTTCCAACGAAGCCATCGAAGTATTACTTCCAGACAAGGTTAATGAAATATTTAGAGGGGGAGGTTGGAACCGGAAAGAGTATTCGTATTCTAGAGATCGGAAGCGGAACGTCTGAAGTTGCTCACAATCTTCTTCAAGCATTTCAGAATATCGTCTATGTTGGCATTGAGCCGGATCAAGCGTCCGTGTTACGGGCTCGTGAGCGGTTGAAAGGGTGCTCGCGAGCCACGGTGATTCAGGGTTTTGGTTACGGAGAAGAAACGCACCAATCATTAGAGGGGGCATTTGATATCGTTTTTTCATTGAGTGTGTTGGAGCACGTCAAGCAGCTCTCAAGATTTATTGATTTTTCCGTTGAGAAAGCTCGTCCGGGGGGTGAGGTGATCCATCTGTATGATTTGGGGCATTCGCTACACCCAAGTAGCGTCAAAGAGTGGGTTCAGACACGGTTATGCGCAACCAAGCTACTTCGCTATTTTCCTGAGCACAAGGTCGCGCGTTACTTGGCGACCCCGGACGTTGAACGAGCATTGCAACGAGAGTGTGATATTCAAGAAATCACATTTAGTAATATGCCGAATCATATTGATTTATTGAAAGGTCACATGACGGAAGACTTGATGCATAAAGTAGTTGAATTCGAAACGGCGAGTTTTACAAAAGTATCGGACGTAAAAATAAGAGAAAAATTATTTCCGACGGTTTGTTTTTGGGCGAAGAAGAAAATCATATGAACATAAACGGGCGCAAATTTGACTTAAATCCGAGTGAGCATCGCCTTAGCCACGAGGCAGGCATCGCATGATGCGTACAGTTGCCGCCCGAGAGTAGCACCTATGAACCGTTTTGACGTGAACGTGAGTGGAGAAAACGCTAACACGCTAGCTCCGCGGCACGACCGTGGTCCGCGGACATAGGAAGAAGGCGCCTCCTTGCGTGGGGTGTTTTTATTTGCATTGCTGCTAGAATGCCGTACCTGGACACAGAAACTCATTTAAACGGGTCCAAAGTGCCCCCCTATCGAGGCGACACCCGGCTCTCGCGCGGATGGGGAAGCCTCGTCCACATCTATGCGGGGGTCTGGTTGGCGGCGTATCCGAATGAGTTCATGGGGTTCCCGTGGGGGTATCAAAGGAAAAAATTAGGCGATCGTGAGATGGTTCGGTGTTGAGAGCGGTAGATCGAGCGTCAGAGGCCACAGAAGGCGGCGTTTGTCACGAAGGAAGAGGATCTCGCCGTCGGCTAATGCTCGGCGGAGCATGGCGAGTATGAGGGGTATATCAATGCCCCCTATGTTGACCTCGATCAGCAGGGGAGGATCGGAGGCACTCAGACGGAACGGGCCCTATCTTGGTTGGGGGGAGTGGAGAAGTCGGTCGCCCTCGGGATCGTGGCTTATAGCGAGAGGGTGACTGCGCTTAATAAGAAGATGGCGCTCGAGGAGAGTGCTGAGACGCCAGAGTCGCGCCCGCCGCTACCTTTTGGGAAGTTCTGCCGATTATGAAGATGGTGGGGCCGGTATGGGCGTGGACGCGTTAAAATATGTACGTTTCTGGGGCTGCTCAAGGGAAGAAGAGTCTCGCCCTTGACCGTGCCCTTCTTTTTATTCGGAATGGAAGCGGGCTGATGAGGCGCCCGGTGTGGGGAAGGTGGAAAAGCATGAGGTTTGGATTCTCGTTGGGGGGGTATATTACGTCACGACTCTTCGCTAAGGAGTAAGGGCGGATCGAGTTCCAGCAGGTGGCGCTGCGGTTCTAGTTGTGTGAGACGGTGGGGGGGCTCGAGCTTCGTTCCGCATGGGTCGTGCATGAAACCGGGCTGTTCGGGATGCCAGCCCCGTCCGATGTGGTTCGGGAGTGGGTCTGCCAGGCAGGGGCTGATCCACCGGTGTGCTGTTCCACACGTGGTCTGTCGGTCGATCGACGGTTGCAGTTCGTCGAGAGCTTTCTTCCTAGCTGCTCGCTGGAGACGCTATTTTGTAGGTCTGCCGAGAGGGGTCAGCGGCTTTTGGCGGAGAAGAACGTGTCGTCTAGGGTCCTCCGCTACGACTATCTCAGGCTCTACCATTCGGCGTCATGTCGATCTCGGGTGGTTTTTACCTTGATGGAACGTGCGCGATCTGATATCTTCAGATTATGGAGTACTTTCTTTTTTCTGTTCTGAGGAAATCTTCCGTCGGATTTCTTTTTGGGGGATTGGCCATCTTTTTTGCCCTCCTCGCGCCGCGCTCCGTAGCGGCGGCCGTTTGTACCATCACGACGGATACGCTTATCAATCAGGCGTACATCGCCAGCAATAGCTGCGAGGCGATAAATATTGAAGGAAATGTGAGTACGACCTGGATTGGGACGACGGACCTACAGGGTTCTGGAACCGTGACGGTAAAAAACGGATATACCATGACGATGGGATCGGTGAGTGAAATGATTCTCGGGAGTACCGATGATTTTGTGGTGGAGACGAACGCGACGACAACCCACGTTCTGGAAGACGCTAACGGATTAAGAATTACAGCTAGGAATATTACAATTAGCGGTGCCTTATCCGCCAGCACGAAAGGATGTCGTGCCGCTGGAGGGGGCGGGGGTGACGGTTATGGTGTTGATGTAACGACGGGTCAGTGTGCGCATCGCACGGGTGGATATGGTCGAGGTGGGGGAGGTGGAGGAGGTGGTGGAGGGGGTGGTTCGCATGTGGGCAATGGGGGGAATGGCGCTGGTTCAGTTGCGGGAGGAAGTACCGTCTACGGAAGCTCCCTTGCTCCCGAATACCTAGGGTCGGGTGGAGGGACGGGTTATTTCTTTACTGCTTTTGGAGGTGCTGGGGGCGGGCTTATTCACGTTACTTCGACGGGAACGTTTACGATCGATGGGGTTGTGCGCGCGGACGGAGGTAATGGAGGATACGATGGAGTGTATAATGGCGGGGGTGGTGGGGCAGGGGGATCGATTCTATTAAGAGCGGGAGTATTGGGCGGTAGTGGAGCTATTTCTGCGAATGGAGGGCGTGGCGGGGCAGGGGGCGGAGGAGGCTCTGCCGGCAGAGTGGCGGTTTACTACACCTCGCTTTCAGGTTTTTCTTTGTCGTCAGTGGTTGCTACGGCTGGCGCCGCCGGGGTTGGTGCTGGAGAGAGTACCGCGGGAGCGACCGGAACGACATTTCTTGTGGATCGGTATATGGACGATGGCGCTGGGACGGTAACGATCACCTCTGGATTTGATTTTAATGCCTCTGGTGATTATACCCGTGACGCATTTGCTATTTCCTCAGGAGCTGTTCTCGGGTGTAAAGCAGCGAGTGCGCTTAACGTATCTTCGACCGCTTGGCTCACGCTGTCGAACCTGACTTGGTCATGCTCGTCGGCCATCACCTCTTTTTCTCTTGGATCGGTTGCGGGTATTTCTACAACCAACACGACGATCACGTTTTCCGCGGCAACAAGTATTACGGTTTCTACGCCTGCCTGGACGAACGTCACAACCACCATTTCCGCAACGCAAGCCGGTTCGCGGGGGCAGTTTGACGTGGGCTCGGATCTTGTCCTTCGGGATTTTACGTACACGGGTGGTAATCAAGGCGTGATTGATACGCAGGGAGGATTGCTCACGTTTCCCCGCGCGTTCTCAGTAAGCTTAGTCAGTTCTACTCTCGCTACGGGCGTTTCTTCCACGCTCATGACGGCGCTTACGATCGACTCGCTATCTAGAATCAATGCGACGCAAAAGGGTTGTCGCGGATCGGTAACAACGGAAAACGGCTTTGGTCCAAATACATCAACGGGTATCTGTGACATAACAACGTCTGGACATGGTTTTGCCGGAAATGGCGGCGGTGGTGGTGGCGGCGGCGCAGCCCATGCAGGAACGGGTGGCGCTGGGGCGTCTGGTGGCGCAGCGCAAGCAACGACATATGGTTCGAGCACAGCTCCTATTCTTTCGGGTTCTGGGGGCGGTGGTGGGTATTGGCAGGCTGATGGAGCGAGCGGTGCGGGCGGCGGTAGGGTCTACCTCGTTATCTCTGGAACGGCTACGGTGAACGGCGCGATTAATGCGGATGGAGGCAATGGTGTGCGTGTTTCATTAAACGGCGGGGGCGGTGGTTCCGGCGGGTCGGTTTACCTGCAGGCTGGGAGTTTAGCTGGTTCCGGCTCGATCACGGCCAGGGGAGGCGCGGGCGGGTCTACGGGTGGTGGCGGCGGTGGCGGTGGACGGATCGCCTTGCGTTACGCCATGAACTCTTTTTCGGGCACTTCTTCAACGGCGCTTGGAGCAGGGGGAACGGGAGCGGGAAGTGGCTCCGTCGGTTCAATCTACACGCTTCTACTGAACCAATCCCCAAGCGTTCCTTCATCGCTTGCGCCAACGGCGCTCGTGAATGGCGCGACGACGGGGACAAATAACCCGACGTTTTCCTTTTCGCTTTCCGATCCAGACGTTGCGGACACAGTTATGTATCGTATCCAGATCGACGATACGAGTGATTTTAGTTCCCCAGTGGTCGATTATACTTCCGCTTTGGCGGCCCAAGGGGTGCGGACCTTTCAGGTGGGGCAGGCGGCTGGGTCGGGGAGTTATAGCGTGGGTTCGGTGAGCCAGACCTTGTCCGATGCTTCGTACTATTGGCGCGTGAAGACGATCGATGCGGGTACGGCTGAATCCTCCTATAGTACCGCGAATTCCGGATCGGTGGCCTTTGTCGTAGACGCGGCGACCCGCTTGCTCTCATTCGAGTCATCGACTGGATCTGGGTTAGAAAGCGTGACAGCGACCTCCGTTCGCATCCTTTTGAATACCAGTCACTTTGAAGCGGTGACAGTCGACTATTCCGTGACGGCGGGGACGGCGACGGGAAGCGGGACGGATTATACGCTTTCTTCGGGAACGGCGACTATCACGGCCGGGCAGACGTCGACAACGATCGCGTTAGTTGTCGTGAATGACAGCATTGATGAGCTGAACGAGACTCTGACGATTACGCTCAGCAACCCCACCGGTGCGGTGATCGGTTCAAATACGTCGACGGTCTATACGATTATCGACAACGACGCTGCGGGTGTGACGATCGCGCCGACAACGCGTGCCCTTTCCGAGGGAGGTGCCTCTTCGACGTATACGGTCGTTTTGGATAGCCAGCCAACATCCACCGTCCAAGTTGTCCTTAGCGTGCCTTCGGACTTGACGACCGACGTTACGACGCTTAGTTTTAGCCCCCTGAACTGGAGTAGCGCGCAGACCGTGACGGTGAATGCGACCCAGGATTCGGCCTTAGAAGGAACGGCGTATGCCACGATCACTCACGCGGTCACGGTGCCATCTGGGTCCGCCTATGGGTATGATGCGGTGACGGTTTCCGATTTCGCCGCCTCGATCGCGGATGACGAGACGGCTTCAATCGCCCTCTCTTCTGCCTCGGTCAGCCATACCGAGGGTGGGGCGGCCGGGACGTACACGCTTGTTCTGGGAGCGGCGCCGACGAATACCGTGCAGATCTTGCTTTCGCCGGATGTGGGACTGACTCTTTCGGCGAGCGCCCTGACCTTTACGGCCATGAACTGGAATACGCCGCAGACGGTGTCGGCGAGCGTCACGAACGACGGTACCGTGAACGGGACGCGGACCTTTTCGATCGCCCAAACCGTCTCTACGACGATCGTCTCATATGCGGTCCTGTCGATTGCGACGGTCCAAGTGACGGTCACCGATGATGACGTGGCCTCGGGTGCTGGAGGTGGTGGGGCGGTTGGGGCGAGCGCGGGGTCGGGTGGGGTGATTGCTTCGTTCTTACGGACCCCGATCCAGGCGCCGGTCGTGACGCTCCCGTTGTCGCCGATGACGACCGTGCCGACGGTTCCGTCGCCGGTGCCCGAAGTCCTCTCGCCATTGCCTTCGACGCCGGGATCCTTCACATTCGTTAATCCTGATGACGTCGCTCAGGTTGTCGCCCGGTTCAACCAAGGGGTCCGTGATGAGCGGCGCGAAACGCAAATGCGTACCTTGGCACTTCAGGATGCGCGGACGTTTGGGGTCAAGGCTCCCGACGCGCTCGCGCGAGATCGGTTAGGGGTTTTTCTAGCCTACGGCCTGACGCCAGAAACGGCTCGCTTGGGGACGGGTGAGCGCCGTGCTCTCCTGCGTGATGCCTATGAGACGATGCGGGTGACCCCTTCGCTGGCTGATCTGGAGCGCTTGACTCGTGGGCAGATTCCCGAAACACGTAATCTCAGCGAAGAGCGGCGTCAGGCTCCACGTGCCCTCACGACCTTCCGCACGATCTTTGGCCACGCGCCTGACTATCGTGATCCGGTCGAGAATCTTGCCTGGAACACCCTGTTATATCGCATCCGCTTCCCGCGCGACCTGGCGCAGGAACGGGAAGGAGTTCGTGAGTTCCGTGGGCTCTTCCGCCGGGATCCGCAAGATCCATTCCAGTGGGCGGTTGTACGCGTGTTGGGATATCTCGAGTAGGGTATGGCGGTGGGGCGCTCCTCGTCTAGCGTGGGGCGCCTCACTTTTTTTGTCCGGATGGAATTGTTTGTGCATCAATGTGGTATACTCCCTATGCACTATGAAATACCTGGCATTTGTTTTTGCTTTTTTCCTCGCCTGCCTTGGGGCGCGGGGAGCTGAAGCGGCGACGGTCACCGTTTGCGCCTCCGGTTGTGACTATACTTCCATCTCCGATGCGGCCTTATTTGCTGGGACGGGCGATACGATCCAGGTCAATGGCGGTGGGGGAAGCCCCTATAGTTCCGCGACCGAAACCTTTAATATCGCATTATTGTCGGCAAGCACGACGATCCAGTGCATTAACGGGGCGACGATTGGCCAGGCAAATCCAACGGGGAACAATGCGATTCTTCTCACGACCAGCTCGACGGTGATGGGGTGTACGTTCTCAAATGTCAACTTACGCATCGCTCCGTCAACGGTCGTTTCGGGCGTGATTATTTCCGGGAATACCTTTTCTTCAACGGCAACGGGGACGATCAGTTTTGCGGGAGAGGCAAACAATTTTTCCATTCTCAATAATTCAAATATTGGCCTGATCGAATTCTCGGCGACAACGACCAATGGGTTGGTTGAGGGGAATACCATCTATGGTCGAACCACGCTGGGCTCCGGTCAGGCGGGCTACTTCCTGAGCTCTGTCTCTTCATCGCTGCTGACGGTTCGGAATAATGCGTTTAATAGCTACGTGACAACCACAGGCGATAGCTCGGTGACGGCGGTCGTCGTGAAAGGGTCCGACGTCACGTTCGTGACAAATACGATCCGCATGGTCAATACCCCGCCGTCTGCCATCATTGGGAGCCTCGGTATCCACGCGAGCGGGACGGTCAATGTATCGGGGAATAAGATCGACTCGCCCATCCGCGGGTCGGGGACCTGTCAGGCGGTGACGGTCTCGCCGCCTGCTGATGTGGTTTGGAGCCAGGTACTCACCTTCCAGAACAATACGATCCGCCTCCGTTGTGACGATGGCGGGGGGCTCAATGTGACGGATGTCGGCTATCCCTCCGTTGTCACGATCACAGCAACGATCCGCCGGAATGCCTTCTACGGATCTACGACCGGGGCAGCCCTCCGCTTTCTCCGCGGGATAGGAACATCCTATTCCATCACGAATAGCGATAACGGGATCTTTGGGTTTGCGGCGGAGTTCGTGAACGCCGGCTCTTCAAATGCCACTCAAGGGACAGGTTATAAGACCACCAACCCGATCTTGCGCACGGATGACGTAGATACGACCAATGATATCGAGATCGCCCCGTTCAGCGATTATCTCGACTATAGCGGGACGAACGACATTGGCGCGACGACCGGGACCCGTCGGACGACGATTTACGTCGATGATTCCGGCACGGTTGACTATTCGGCGGTGGATGCGACCGGCCTCGTTTTCGTGACCAGCACCCTGCGCAGTGGCGATACGCTTTCCCTTGCGGCTGGCACGTACTCCGGTTTTTACGTCTCCTCCACTACCGCTACGACAAGCCTCACGATTGCGGGGGCTGGGGTGAGCACCATTATTAATGCCGGTACCAACCAAAACGCTTTGCTGCTGACAAACGTCACTTCTTCGGCGGTCAGCGGCTTGGTTTTGCAGAATGCGTCCAGTACGAGCTCTGGCTATACAGGGACGCGAATGGGATTCGCTTACCTTGGGAACGCGTATGACCAGGCGAGCGCGGGTGCGGAGATTCTAGCAAGCAGTACGGTTCTGATCGCCGGCGGCTGTTCCATCTCGACCTATGGGGCGGACGGGACTAGCTTGACGTCGTTTCTTGGTGATGCCACGAGTAACGTCAATGTGGGCCTAATCGATGTCGGTGACGGTCGAGTGACGGCATTGGTTCGTAATGATGTGGCCTCTTCCGGAGGTGCGCTCAGCACCCTTTGCGGCGGAATGACGGTGGACCGCTTCGTCTCATCCGCCTTTACTGTTTCGGGTGGGGTCTATACCTATCAATCGGCAACGGTTGCTTCAGCAGGCTTGACGCTCTCGAACGGCGTGACGACCCCAGCCATCACGCGCACGACGGTCGCTTATGCGGGTCTTAAACTCGACGGCTCTGGCGGAATCATCGCTACGAACGTCACCTCGACGGTGAATGGGTATGGGATCTGGTTTTCCTCGGGTGGTGGCAATAGCCTGGTTGACAGCGTCCTCTCCTCCAGCTCGCTATATGACGTTTACCAAGCGGCGACGGCGGCGACCAATACGCTCGACAACGTCACCTTCACCCGCGTTTCGAGCACGGTTGATATCCTCGCCAAGCCTCTTTTGGTGAAGTTCCGTGTCCGTGTTCGGACCTATCCCTCAACGAACGGCGCGGGCGCTGTGTCCGGTTCGGCCGTCACGGTTCAGGAGGCTCTCTTGCCGCCGGCTTCGTCGCTCGGATCCACGGGTTCAGATGGGTATACGTCCTATTCTCGCCTCCCCGCATACACGATCACAAACGCCTCGAATGACGTCACGAATGGCGGCTATAACCCCTACATTGTCAATGCTGGTTCAGTGACGGGCTATGCGGCCTCATCCACCTCGGCGACCATCTCTTCGCGTGATCAGACGGTCTCGATCGCGTTGGTGGCGAATGCCGCCCCAACCGCCCCATCCGCCGCCTCAGCTGGATCCATCACGGCCACCGGGGCCACGATCAGCTGGACGGATAACTCCGATGATGAGACGAGCTTCCTTCTTGATTACGTGAGCTCAACCCTCGGGGTCTCGTTTGAGGGGACGACGAGTACCATTGCCGCCGACACGACTTCTTCCGTCCTAACGGGTCTCTATCCAAACCTCGGCTACCAGGCTCGCGTTACCGCCCGCAACGCGATCGGGGATTCCGCCTATTCGACGACCGCGGTCTTCCGTACCCTCGCCGCCACGCCTGACGCGCCCACGGTTACGGCCCTGTCTCGCACGACGGCCTCCGTAGCTATCAACGCCAACAATAACTCCACGTCCACGGAATACGTCCTGTACAACGTCACCTCCTCCCTCTATGTGGACGCCACCGGCGCTTCCTCCGCTGCCCAGGCCTGGCAAACGACCACGACATGGGCTGGCGTGACCATCTCCGGCCTCACGTGCGGCACTTCGTACAGCTTCCTGGCGGTGGCTCGTAACGCCGATAGCGTGGTGAGCGCTTCCTCGACCTCGGCAACCCTGTCCACGACGGCCTGTGCCACCTCGAGCGGCGGGGGCGGTGGTGGGGGTGGTGGGATCGGTGGCGGTATTGGGATCCCCTTGGCCCCGATCCTTAATCCGTTGCCCCTTGCTCCTGTGACGACGGCCCCGGTCCTTCCGTCGATTGAGGTCACGTTCCTTGATGAGCCGCGGTCAGGGCCGCCTCCTGTTTCTGTCCCGGGAACTTCAGATGCTCCTGTCATTCCCCCGAGCGCTGCCTCCCTTCGGGCTCTCGATGCCGATGCCCGTTCCTTCCAAGTCGCTCTCACCCAGACAGACCGCGACCGCTTGGCTTCTTTCGTCGATACGGGAACGACTCCGGAAACCCGCGCCCTCGGCAGCGGCGAACGCCGTGCTCTCTTGCGCGACGCCTTGCAAACGATCGGACGCTCGAACGTCCCGACGTCTGATCTCGAACGCCTCGCTCGAGGCCGGATCCCAGCCACCCGCAACCTCGAGATCGAGCGCACTCAGGTCCCGCGTGCACGCACCACCTTCCGCACGATCTACGGTCGCGATCCAGATTTCCGCAACCCCGAAGAAAACCTGGCCTGGAATACCCTGATGTATCGCATCCGCTTTCCGCGTGACCTCGCTCAGGAGCGCCAAGGGATCCAGGAATTCCGTACCCTCTTCCGCCGCGACCCACAAGACCCGTTCCAATGGGCCGTCGTCCGTGCCCTGGGATACGTTGAACGATAAACAAAGAAGCGCCTCTTACAGGCGTTTCTTTGTTCTTTCCAGGATAGACCGAGGGAGGGGGATCCGCTTCAGAAAAACGCGTGATGAGGATCACACGTCAGGATGGTGTGCGTCGGCTTCGAGCCGTTCGAATTCCGCGTAGGCGGCCGTGAGGGCGCGCCGCAAGGCCTGCTGCTGCCAGGGTTCGAGCGTATCGAGCTGGCCGTCATGCTCGTCGAGGTCCGCCTGCCCCTTGCGAAAACGGATGCAGGCATTCAGGTCCGCCTTGAGTCGGCCAGGCCGATCGCGGTGCAGCACCTTCAGGTGGGGTCCGTCGTTGCCCGCATCCAGCGTCACCTCGAGCGGCAGTTCCGCTTCCTTGAGATGCCGCTGCAGGATCTCAAGCCCCTGTTCGCGCAGCGGGCGGATCAGGTGATAGCCCGCTTCCTTGGCGCTCAGGTGCAAGAGGTCGTTCAGCGTCGTGTTGACATTCAGCGTGATCGAGGCCATGTCCTCTCCTTCCGTCTCCTGGATGGGGACGGGGCAGCTATGGTAACGGGTTCGATCCGGCATGTCAACCATCGCTGAAAAAACGCCCGGGTCGGGCGTCAGGGGTGCTTCTTCTTGGACTGGGAGAAGGCGCGGTTCGCCTTCGTGAGCGCGGTCAAGATGGCACTGGCATGGGTCTTGTGCCGATCGCGCTCGGCGGCGGACTCGAATTCCGCCAGGCCCGTCTTCTTGTCGAAGAGGATATCCGTGATGAAGCTTCCGTCCTCGCCTGCGAGATACAACCCACATGGGTTGTTGTTCCGGCCTCGTTCGCGGACAGAATACGGGACGCCCGCGGCAGACAGCTCCATGTTGATCAGCTCCTTGGCCTCGTCCCGGAACAGGTCCCCGATGAAGCTTAGCCCGCCCTGCGCGAACCCCCACCTCGAGAAATACTCGCCCAGGCCGAAGACGTATTCCAGGGTACAGGTCGCCATGGTCCCCTCCGTGTTTCTGCGTGGTGCCGTCCGTCTTATTAAAAGGGAATGGCTTGTATTTTGCAAGGTAAGCGGACGGGAAGGGGATAATCGTGAAAACGATCTTAATAATTTGGATTTTTCGCTAAATAGCGGGCCTTTTAGGATGTCTAAAAAACAGCCCTTTTCCCCATTTTCGCTTATCTCAGCCAAAAATGTATAGTAATGCTTGACAAAACCAAAAAAACCTGGTATGATGGATGGACGAAGGTGACGAGATGTCACCACGCACAACCCCACAAAGTCCTGCTCAAATTAGCAGGTAAACCGAAGGAAGACGCACCATGGACATCGACAAGACCGGTCCCGCCGCCGTTACGCCCGCGTTCGCCAAGGTCCCGATGACCGTCGTTCCCAGCGGCAAGCGCAGCCTCATCATCACCGGCGCGCACTGGGCGAACGCCCCCAGGCCCGCGAAGGTCCTCCTCAAGGTGGGCCTGGGGTACAACCTCAGGTTCGCGGAGGGGGTCGCCATCGACTTCGCTCTCGGCAAGATCGTCGACGGCCCCAACAAGGACCGGCGTGATGCTCTCGACGCGCAGCGTGCCGAGGTCGCGCGGACCCAGGGGATCGCCCTGGTCCGCTCTTCCCGGCCCGACTCCGGCATCAGGGTCTTCGAGGCCGGCGACAAGGGCATCAGCCGGATCGACATCAAGGGCATGATCACGGGCTTCATCGCCCGAGGCTACGCCCTCGTCCGCGGCCAGGTGGTCCGGCACGTCACCGACCGGGGGACCCAGTTCAAGCTCGAGCTCGTCTTCGAGCAGGGCGACGCGCCCAGCATCGAGAAGGTCGAGGCGATCATCGCCTTCCTGGCGAAGGGGGTGAACAACCTCCATGTCTGGGACAACACCAACAACGCCGACCCCACCTGGACCATCAACGGAACCATCGCGCGCCCCGAGGATCGCGAGAAGCCGTTCGAGGGGCAGATCATCGTTCACGCCAAGGCCATGGTCCTCATGGTCCTGACGCACGTCGAGAGCCCTCAGTTCCAGCAGCTTCAGCAGGGCTGATCCGCACCGGGCGGCGGCCCCACCTAAACCTACCCGCCGGTAGTCGACCAAGACTGCCTGCGGGTCTTTTCGTTCTGCGTTTTTTTGTTTTGGCGTGTTTACTCCTCCGCCCCATCCTCATTTAAGAACGCATCCCGACGCGCCGTCGCATCCTTCTCAAAGCGGGGGAGGATCGTCGCGAGCGGTGTCTCCCCAAGCTCCGCAAACCCATCCACGAGCCCATCCTGCACCCAGCCTGGCACCGGCAGACCTTCCACGATCTTGAAGGCATGCGACAGGCACGTCGTCGCGTATGCCCCCTTGTCCAACGAAAACCGCGTCAGGCACCCCTGTGGCAACACCCGGATCTGTACGTTCTGTGGCTGGATGCGCGTCGGGATGGTCTTGTCGTTCAACGACAGGTACGGATACTGTGCGAACGCCTCACGATACCCCAAGGTCCCTTCCTTCTGCATGGTCTGCGCATACAGCGCTGGCGCCCCTTGCGTCGAAAAGGGGAGGGGGATCGTCTTCGGCGGATTCTGGTCGCCGCTCGCCATCAGGCGCGACAGCTCCCGGTTCATGAGCCATGAACCGTAGGCATGGACCCACATCTTCACCTGGTCCTTGATCGCGCCCAGCGCGCCGCGGGTCTTTTGTGGGTTTTCGATCAGCGCCGCCAGCACCAGTCGCTCATGCGCAAACGACAACGGCAAGATCGAGCAGATGTCATCCATCGCCTGCCAATCCCCGTAATTTTCCGCGAGTTCCGTCCGGATCGCGTGGAAAAATGGTACGTCATTCAATCCCGGCTGCGTAAAGAACAGCTTGAGGCAGGTGTTGATGTCCCCCTGCAACACCGCCTGCCCCAACCGATGCGACAGCACGCGCGACCCAAACCGCTGCGGCCCAAAGAAGTTCCAGAACGGCCGCGACAGGCGCTCCTCGATGATCGCCCCGTTACACGCCTCTTTCGTTCGGAGAGTGAGCGTAAACCGGTTCCCGAACAGGCTTCCCGCCTGCAACGCTCCACTCCCATACGAGATCGGCTGCACGATCAACCGGTTGTGGCTGAACGCCTCGATCTGCTCGC
This sequence comes from uncultured Gammaproteobacteria bacterium, assembly GCA_964623645.1. Lineage (GTDB taxonomy): Bacteria > Patescibacteriota > Patescibacteriia > 2-12-FULL-60-25 > 2-12-FULL-60-25 > JAGOUA01. Next base: position 13,713 of record CAZURG010000032.1, read on the forward strand.
GCGTTAACCCGCGCATGCTGAGCCGTTGGCTGGTAATCGCGATCTTGTCCTTGATCCCCGCGTATCCGATCGCTTCTTGCGGCGCTCCCAATCCCGTCGAGAGCTCTTTCATCGCGTCAAATCCCGCCATATGCGCCTTGATCAGGTTCACCCATAACGTCCGCTTATCCTCCCCATCCGTAAACCCCGGCGTCCCCGTAATGCTCACGACTTCGGTATTCGTCGGCAATTCTTCCACCAAGAAATCCTGCGGATACAAGCGTAGGTAGGCTTGCGGCCGATCCTCCGGCAACCCCTGAATTCCAATATAGGGAAACGCCTCATCCTGCGTCGGCGGCTCCTCCCGATACAACGCCTCCGGCTGCTCTTTCCGTAAATTCTGTAAAAAAACCCGCTCTTGCTGCAGCAGTTCGGACAGGGGAGGATGAGACATAGAATCGAGTTTATGATAGCACTTCTGCTTATTTTAGGGCAGGAAGCGACACGAGTCGTCACATGCACGGCGCGCGATCACGATCGCCCGAGTCCTTCTTTTTCTCTTTTCTTCCATCCTTTCCCTCCCTTGTAGGTCCCCCGGGTGCGGGCCCTTTCTTGCGCGCACGCCACAGCAGGCCTATTTCCATTGGATGAATGCAATGCCG
>CAZURG010000033.1:0-12582 GCA_964623645.1 uncultured Gammaproteobacteria bacterium
CAGCAGACCCTTCCGCTGAAGACGGATCAGAAAGTATTCGTACAGTGGTAGGGGATAGAGTCTAAAAAAAGCCAAAAAAAGCCCGAACGGGGCTTTTTTTGGAATCAGCACGGTCCGAGTTCCTCTTTTTTGCTTACCTCCTCCTTTTCCTCCCCATGTAGGTCCCCGGGTGGGGTACCCTCTTTTTCGGTGAGAGTGTGTGAGCTTCCATCCCGGGAACAAGAGGCGAGTTCTCGAACCGAAAAAGAGGGTACCCCACCCGGGGACCGGCCCGCCCGAGGGGAAAGGGCGGGTCGTGGGGCGCCGCCCCACCGCTCTGCCAGGAGGTATCCCCCTTTTCTTGCAAAGAATATGGTATAAGGTACTCATACCTATGTTCAGCAAGCGCATCGGCATCGACCTAGGAACGACCACGGTCTTGGTGTACGTTCCTAAAAAAGGAATTATTTTACACGAGCCATCGGTCGTGGCCATCTCGCTCGCCGACAAAAAGGTTCTCGCCGTAGGCAATCAGGCAAAAGATATGCTTGGCCGTACGCCAGACACAATCGTTGCGAAGCGCCCACTTAAAGACGGCGTCATCGCCGACTATCGCTCAACCGAAGCGATGCTGCGCTATTTCATCAACAAGGCCACCGGCGGGATCCGCCTCTTCCGTCCCGAGGTGATGGTCGCCGTCCCGGGCGGCATCACCTCCACCGAGCGCCGCGCCGTGATCGATGCCACCATGTCCGCCGGTGCCAAAGCGGCCTATATCATTAAGGAACCGGTCGTCGCCGCGATCGGCGCGGATATTCCCATCGGTTCGCCGTCAGGCCATATGATTATCGACATCGGTGGCGGGACCTCAGAGATCGCCGTGATCTCTTTGGGAGGGATCGTCTCATCCGCCTCCGTTCGCATCGGCGGCAACAAGTTCGACGCGGCCATCCAGGAACACGTCCGCCGCAAGTACGGCCTGGCGATCGGTGAACGCACCGCCGAAGACATCAAGATCAAGATCGGATCAGCCCTCTATCTGGAAGAAAAATTGGAAATGGAAGTGAAGGGTCGTGATATGATCAGTGGCTTGCCGCGTCTTGTGACGGTCACCAGCGACGACGTCACCGATGCCATCCAGCACGAGCTACAGGGGATCGTTGAGGCGATCAAGGAGGTGCTCCGCGGCACCCCTCCCGAGCTCTCTGCCGACGTCATGCAGAAGGGGATGGTCCTGTCCGGCGGCTCGTCACAATTGCGCCATTTGGAGCGCTTATTTGCCGAAGCGACCGGCGTCCCCGCTATGGTCGCCGACCATCCGCAGATGTGTGTCGCGCGTGGCACGGGCATCGCCCTCGAAAACCTCGAGGCCTATAAGCGCAGCATCCTGTCGTCCTAACTATGCGTATCGGTGTCGAAGCCGCGCGGGCCAACCGGTTGCAGCGGACGGGTGTAGAGTGGTACGCCTGTCATCTTATGGAAGCGTTGGCGAGGCTCCCCCAAGCGGCAATGCACGACTGGCTTGCCTATACGGATCGCCCGTTGCAACCCGATCTCCGCACGTCTATCCCTCGGTGGGAGGAGCGTCTCGTGTCCTGGCCGTTGCCCTTCCTTTGGACGCAAATCGCCCTTTCGCGGGAGATGCAGCTGTTTCCTCCAGATGTTTTGTTTCTTCCCGCCCATACGCTCCCACGTATTTTACCGAAAAAGACGGTCGTGACAGTCCATGATGTCGGCTTCCGGCGCTTTCCCCAGCTTTATAAGAAAATCCAGATCGCCTACCACGAGATCATGACCCGCGACATCATCCGCTCGAACGCGAAGATCCTGACGGTTTCCGAATTCAGCAAGCGCGAACTGATCGAGCTTTACCAAGCTTCCCCTGATCAGATCACCGTCACCCCCCTCGGTATCGATACGACCCGCTATCAGCCCCAACCCCAGGAGCGTCAGCGGCGGGTGAGGGAAGTACGCGGCCTCGAACGTCCGTTCGCTCTCTTCATTGGTCGTCGCGAAGAAAAAAAGAACATCGATCGTCTGGTAAAGGCGTTTTGCGCGATCGCCGCGACGCTTCCAGGCGAACCCGAGCTGGTATTGGCCGGTCCAGAAGGCCGCGGTTGGTCGCAGACAGCTCGTTGGCTAAAGACGCATCCGCTCGGTGCGCGCGTGCGTGTTTTAGGATATGTTCCGGAGGAAGAAAAAGCGGCTCTGATTTCCGCGTCGACCTGTTACGTCCAGCCTTCCTTGTATGAAGGTTTCGGCCTGCCCATCCTCGAAGCAATGGCCTGCGGGACACCTGTCTTGTGCTCAAATACGACCTCTTTACCCGAAACGGTCGGGTCCGCTCGAGCCATCTTCTTTGATCCGTCTTCCGTGGAAGCGATCTCTGCTGCGTTTGATCGGGCCTTCCGCCTTTCTTCCGCGGACCGTACGGAGATGGTCCGCCTTGGTCAGGCTCACGCACAAACCCATACGTGGCAACGCACCGCCGCAGCCACCCTTTCCGTCCTCCTCTCCTAAGCTATGTCCGCCGCCCGCTGGTCACTCTGGGCCCGTCTCGCTGGCGATGAAAAGCCCGCCCGTGTTTACGATTGTCTTCTGACGCACGGCCCTTCCTCCCCAAAACAGCTCGCCGATCGCCTCGATTCTCCCCGTTCCACCCTCTATCCCGCCTTCGATTGGCTCCGCGAGCAGGGGCTCATCTCTACGCTTGTGAAAGGCCGCTCAGTCGAATTCATCGCCGCCGCCCCGTCTGCCTGGCGGCTCGTCGCTGAACGCCAACGCTTGGAAGCCGACCGCCTCCTCATGGACCTCGACGGCGCCATGGACGAATGGGTGGCCTCCTACCAGCAAGGCTCTCGCCCCCGTGCCCGCGCCTTCGAGGGCGAGGACGGCCTCAAATCCATTCGCGAGGAAATCAGTCGCCTCGGCGGCGAAGTCTGGGAATATTTCGCCGTCGATCCACGCGTCAAAGCCCAAGCCAAAATCGCCGAGCAGGAACGCATCCAAAGGACCTCCAAAATCCCCTCCGGTCGTGTGCTCCTCGCCCTGGTCCAGCCCGACGACGCCCCACCCTTCTTCGATCGCCGCCAAACCGAAGTCCGCTGGACCCCTCTCGCCCAATCCCCCTTCTCCGGATCCCTCACCCTCGTCAAAAATCGCGCCTACCTCGTTTCGCCTCAAGAAGGGCACTTCGGCTTGGTCATTGAGAGCGAGGAGACAGTCGCTTTGTTGCGCTCGTTATACTTGGGGTTGTGGAATTCGTCGCAGCCTTGGACGCCTTCGAAAGAGTGGGGGATTTGAGTCGTGAACGCCGAGGCCTGGGGGAGGTAGCTTCCAGACCTACTTGGTTGTCGACAGGGTCTAATGTTCAACATAGTTGAAAAAAGCCTTTTTTAGACAAAAAATCCCGACGAATCGGGAGGTCCACGCTTTGTCGGCTACGTCGTCACGACAGGGTCCCTGCCCACGGGAGATGTCGCGCCTCGTGGCGCTCGCCTTAAGACCCGTACATGCAGTATCGAGCCACGGGCAGCCCGTAACGGCGTTCTCGTTGCCAACAGATTTCCCGCTCCTCCGTTACTGGGGAGGAGGCGAGCGTGCTGGCGCTGTGCCAGTCGCTCGTGAGTCGATGATGTTGAGATGACATGATCGCTTTCCCTCCGGTTGTCACGTGGAGGGTTCATCGCTGGCCAGGGAGCGGGAACGTGAAACGTCGACTATTTTGGCGGAAGGGGATCGGGACGTCAATGCGCATCCACCCATTCTTTCGGTACACCCCGTTCTTCCGAGAGATATCCGCTCCATAAACGCAAAAACACCGACCCTTGGGTCGGCGTTTTTGTGGAGCGGGTAGGGGGAATTGAACCCCCCTCTCGTCCTTGGCAAGGACGCATAATAGCCTCTATACGATACCCGCAAAACCGTTGCGGGCGCATCGTAGCAAAGGGGGTTCTGCTTGACAAGTCAGCCCCGCTCCTTCCCGGACGTCTCCAGCAGCTTGCGAAAGGAGGCCGCTTCATGCCGTTGTTTTCGGTAGGCGTGGAACCGGCGCCAGCCCTCACTCAAGGCGAGCGTCCCGGCTGCGGCCCCTACCGGGAGCCACGGCTGTTCGACGGGGGTCTTCGCCGCTGGAGCGGGTGGGAGGGCACGTTTCACGATCTCGATTGATTCCAAGGTCTGCGGCAAGATCGTTGGCTCCTCGGAACGAAGGTCTAAGAGCCCTTGAATGGCGACGGTGTCACCGACCTGCAGCCGTTGCGCCCGATATCCAAGCCGAGCGACGAGGCGTACGCGGACCGAAACATCTCCCACGTCCAGATCGAACGAGGTTTTCTGCACCGCCGAAACCCGACCTTCCACACGAGCCAGGCTCCATGCCTCCTCTTGGGACGGCCTCAGAAGATCGACGGTCCGCATGGGGAATGCTTCAGAGGTGGAAGCGGCCCCGAGCGGATAGATTTCCCATGTGTCCGCCGCCGCTTGCTTGATCGTCAGTCCTGCATCATTCCAGACGACGCTGCCCGTGAGCTCGATCCAGGATCCGAACGTCGGTGAAGGGTGCTTGCTCGTCCCCTTGATGAGTAGGCCGCGGCCATCCTCATTTACGACGACGAAGGTGTGCGCACCAAGAAAATTCGTCTGGCTCGCCACGCGTCCACGGAGGCGCACCCGAACGCCTTGGAATTCTTCGGGGTTTTCAAGGAGGGGAGGCATAAGGAGGGAAGGGATAGGGGGAGTTGTTTTAGTGGTGGCAGGTTTCTTGGTCGCGGATTTCTTCACGGTTGTCGTCTTCTTGGCGGGTTTCGCTGCGGCCTTAGCCGCCATTTTTGTCGTCGTCAGGGCCCTTGTCGGTGTTTCCGTTACGGAAGCAGGTTTTTTCGTGGTTGCTGCCGCCTTCTTCGTTGCTACGATTACTTTCTTCGGAGGTTCTTCCGTCTGAGATGGTTCGACGATCCTGGCCGGTGGGGGCCGCAGGAACGTTTGCCGAGCGTTGCTTTCTTTTTGTCTCGTCGCTTCCGGCGGAACCGTTACGAATGGAGCGGGTTCTGAAACGACTGCAGCGACACCATCCAGTTCGGGGAGTGTCTCCATGACGATAGCGGGTCCCGGTTCCAATGGGGCGGCGGCAGGCGGTGAGATGGGTTGTTCGACCGGTGCTTCTACGGTCGTCACGATCGGTCGCGGAAACGATTCCCATTCGCCCATGCACCCATCACGTACCCAGCGGTGCCCACGCTCCGTTTCCGGATACACGAACGTATCGTGGACCAACTCTTCAGGCGTCTTCAGAAAGACCGTATCCCCATTATTATTCAAGCGCGCCGAACGGAGTTCGTAGCGCATGGTCTGTGATCCTTCATCCCAAATCAGGGTCGTCGAGGCGTTGATCTTCACAAGCGAGCCTTGCGCGTCGGCGAACGACCAGTCTAGGAAAGAGGCGCTCGTCGAAGGCGTCAGTCCGTACACGGCGATCCATTCGGGCCCCTCATTTGGTGCCGGAGCGACGATAGCCAAGCAGAGAAGGGAGGAGGTCGGGGCGGTGGATGATGCGAAGCCGTCGATCGTTGAGATCGATATCGGCAGAGGGGTCATTTGCTCAGGGGGCGGGCGCTCGGTTGAGGTTGTCGATAGCGTTTCGTCGACGATCGGTTGCGTCGTTGTTGCTGCTGTCGAGGTCGGTGCTGTGAGCGGAGGGACCGTCACGTCTTCTGAAGAGGCCGTCGTTGTCGCCGTCTCCGTGATCATGGATTCGTCGGGTGCTAGCTCCGTGCTGCTCGGTACGTCGATCGGAACCGAGGCAGGATCATCTGGGGCCATCACTCCCTCTGTCGTTGTCCCGATCGTTTCTGCTGCGGCCGGCACGGGCATTTCCAGTAGCGATTCCTGCGCAAACACGCACGTCGGCGGACCGAGGAGCAATAAGCACCCCAAGGTCGCGGAGAGGAGGGTGGTAAGCATAGGCTGTTCTCTACCCCGTTCCATACTTTTCCGCGGGGACTGTGGATAACGAAGATTCGGCCCATTTTTCTAGGGCCTTGACCACCCTCCGCGCGTGTTCTACTTTTGTTCTATATGCGCGAACCCCTCACGCCCAAACAAAAAGCCGTCCTCGACTTCATCGTGGCCTCTCACCAAGACCAGGGATACGCCCCGTCCTATCGCGAAATTGCCCAAGCCTTGCGCTTGGCTTCGCCGTCGACGGTCCACGTCCACATCCAGGCCCTCAAGCAACGTGGCTACCTGCGCCAAACCGATGACGCCTCCGCTTCGGCACGCGACCTCGCTCCTACTGACCGCGCCATCCGCTGGGGGACGAGCGTCCTGCTCCCGCTCAAGGGTCTCATCACCGCCGGCGCCCCGATCGAGGCCGTCGAGGAACGCGAGACCATCGCCGTCCCTGTCGAGCTCGCCCCGCCGCGCAACCTCGGCTACGTCCTCCGCGTCCGCGGCGATTCCATGATCGAAGAGGGGATCTTCAACGGCGATTACGTAGTCATCGAGGAGCGGGCCACCGCCAATAACGGCGAAGTGGTCGTCGCCCTCATCGAACGCACCGAGGCAACGTTAAAAAAATACTATCGTGAACGCGATCGCATCCGCCTCCAGCCGGCCAACAAGACCATGAAGCCCATCTACGCCAAGAATGTCCTTATCCAGGGGATCGTGCGCGGCCTCATCCGCTCGTACGCTTCCTAATTGCTCCTCCTATGCTGTTCGAACGTGTCGCTCAACCCATCGAGGTCCTGGTCGCCTTCCGCCAAGACCGGCCGGAGCCTGTCATGTTCCGCTGGAATAACCGTCACTACCAGGTTCGCCGCGTCAAGACGATCCACGCTGAGCAGAGCGGCATCGGCAGGACCTACACGTTCTCCGTCTCCGACGATCGCGACATTTTCCACCTCTCCTTCCGTTCCGACACCATGAAATGGCGTTTGGAGGAGCGCTGTCAGATCGCTGCCCCGGAGGTTGCTCTCGCGTAAGAAGACGGGTCGGTTCCGCTTCCCTCGCTAGAGGGGTGCTTGCTCGATGGCTAAGTAATACAGGTTTTTTCCAACCTGAACCTTTCCCGGAGATTTTGGAAACACGAACATCCCATCGACGGCGATGCGCTCCTCCGTCCCATCTTGATACGTCCCCACGAGCTGCCCCGCCTTTACGCGTTGCCATCCGCATTCCATCCCAGGAGCGTATCGAAATGCAGACTGATGGGCATGGATCGAGCTATGAAGAGCGAACACGGGCGGATTCGAGCGGGCTGGTTCAGGTTCGGTCTTGGGAAGGCTTCCGATGGCGCGCAGCATCCGGTGCACGTCCTCAACCACGCCGGGCACGCGGGTCAAGTCATCTTCCTTTCCGGTTTCATAGGCGATTGCTGTCCCGCCGCAGCGGTCCACGAAATCATCCGTCGTCCCACGTCCCGGCCGGCCCTCATCATGGGCGAGGACGTCTTGCGGATCGCTCAGGACGTACGGGATGTCCAAGCACGTGTAGAGCTTCCGGTGTTCCACGGAATCGCGTCCAAGGCAGACGAAAGGGGGCGAGTCACTGCTGGTCCCATGAAGGTCAATCACGTACTGCGCGCTCCGAAGCAAGGGCGCGAGCTCACGGGCCCGAACCAGATCGATAAAATCATCCGAAGAGGGTGTTTTCTCGAGATCGCCCAGCAAGAAGCAGCGGTTCAAATCGCGGATGCCTGAGGCGCCCCGGCTCTTGAGGCGGATCGCTTCCGGATTTCCAAATACGAACACAAGATCCCCGCGGACGCGTTCACTCGAATGCCTCCCCGGCGCATTCTGGTCGATATTATGTATTGCCAAGAGCTGACGTACGGCCTCAACGCCAACAAGCTCATCGCCGTGCGTCCCGCCGATCACGACGGTCGTCGGGCCGGGTTCTGTTCCTGCCAGGTGCCAGGCGTGGGAGGGGAGGGGAATCATATGACGGACGATACAATGTTCGTGTAAAAAGAAAAAGGAGGGCCTGCAGAGCCTCTCCTGAGGGGTCGTCAGCCGGTCCGGATGACGTGTTCGAGCTCATCGATCCAGCCCAGGATCTCTCGCGCTGAAGGGGTCATGCCGAACATGCGCAGCTCGACCGTCCCGTGTGGGCTGATGCGGACCCAGTGGTAGCAGCTGCGAGGCTTGTCCGCGAAGCCTTGCGCGTGAGCGACCTCGCAGAAATGTTCCGCCGATCGGTAAAGCGGCGGGTCCGGCGTTTTGGCCATGAGCTCGTAGAGTCGAAGCCGTTCGCCCTGCGAGTGGTCGCCCATTCGCTGGAAACGGTTGATGCGTTGCGCTACGAGGTTGTGGATGCGGATCGCCTCATCCATGTCCCGGACGCCGCGGTGGATGTGTACGCCCGCAACCCGCATCGCGGCACGCAGGACCTCCGTGGGCAAGGTCTTCGCGAGTTCCTGGTAACGGTCATCGCGTGGATACACGTCGAGCGGCATATCGTACGGGGCGACTTCCATCGCGACCAGCCGCAGCCGGAGATCCGCGGCGACCTGTTCGCCGCGCCGTGTAGCCGTCTGCAGATCGAGGTAGAGCTGGTCTTGGTCCAGGTGTGCCTTCGTACGGTGTTCCGCCTGGCAGGCGGACAGCTCGTACGTCCAGGCCGGATCGGCGATCAGGTCCAGAAATTCTGCCGCCCGCGGGACCGGCGTCGACCCATTCTCCATCAGGAAGAATTCCCGTTCGATGCCATGTGCGCCCGCGAGCTCCGGTCGAAAGTGAAACTGTCCCAGAAATTCGGAAAAATCCATGGTTCCCTCCGGCGTTTGTAGAGCTACGCGACGCTAGCAAGGGCCATCCCCTCCGTCAAGCGTCAGGCGTGAGCTGAATTAGTGTACTAGTACAGTAAAACAAGGTCAACGTTTTGCGCTAGGCAAGTTTTTGTTTCCAATCAATCTTTCCAAACTGGACGACGCGGGATCCGCGTCCGACGGTCGCGACACTCGTCTTCAGGGATTTAGCGATCTCCCGATGCGTCCGCCCTTCCGCCAGGGCCTGGATGATCTGCCAACGTTCGGCGAGAGCTTCCCGTTCCTGGGGTGTCAGCAGGTCTTCCAGGAGTCGTTCCAGTTCGGTCGCATCTTTTGCCTGCAACAGAAGTCGGCAAAGCGATTCCATGTGGGTGGATGAGGGTTTCATACGGATTAGGCCCATCATAGGGGATGGGCAGCGTTTCGGCCATGAAAAAATCCCGCCCCCTTGCCCGATGATGGGACGGGAGGGGCGGGAAGGTCACCAGGCCTTGGAAGGGGCCATCGGCTTCTCGGGAGTGCGTTCCTTCTGCGCCGCTTCCCGCAGGCCGGGGAAGAGGCGAAGAGACTCGCTCACTTGGCGGAGGTAGGGGGCGCCGCTCGTGTGTCCGGTTCCGGGCAGATCGCCGATCTGTTGCGCGGCCGTGTGCACGTGCTGCTTGCGCCAGCCGCTGTAGATGCCCTCGAAGTCGACCAGGGCCGCGCAGAGCGGCCGCAGGGTCACGCAGGCGGGTCGCTGTTCCGCCGCGGGGGAGGCGTCGTTCGGGTCGTGGGTGATCCGGTAGACGTCTTCGATGGTCAGGGATCGTTCTTCCAGCTTCGCGAGGCAGCGCTGCCAGATCGAGGGCTGTTCGGCGAGCAGGCTGAGCTCGTCGGTCCACCAGCGCGTCCGCGGGTCGTCCGGTCCAGATCCCGGTGCCCGATCCAGGAAGCCGCGGTAGGTATAGGCCGTGCCGCGCTCTTCCACGTAGGGCGTGTCGGCCCGTAGAGCGACCAGGAGCTCGATCCGCCGCATGTTGATCGATTCCGCCCCGCTAGCCGGAGCCAGTCGGTCACGGAAGAGGCCGAAGTGCCGCAGCGTCTGCAGCGGCTGGAAGGCCCCGAGCGAGGCCTTGAGGAAGAGCGTCCCGCGGCGGGTCTGCAGGACGCCTTCCGCGAAGGTGGGGTCGTCGAGCGGGGCGGCCAGGTCTGCCTGGGCCCGACGGAAGGCTCGTGCGGCCTGTCCGAGGGCGATTTCCGCCAGTTGATGGACCGTCACGAACAGGGTCTCGTCTTCGACGAAGGGGTCGCGAATCTGTTCTGGATCAGCTGCGAAGGGCTGTCCCAGCGCTTCGAGGGCCCCGACGCTCACGTAGGAGCAGTAGTGCACCTGGTTCGCATCGAGAACCTCATGTCCGCAGGGGAGGATCGGGCCCTTGGTTCGCCGGTCATCAGGATCTGCATTCATGAACTGCCTCCATGGTTCGTGGGAGCTTGTGCGGCCGGGATCCCGGCGAGTTCCTTCGCGCGCGCGACGGTCTCCTGGATGCGGGCGCGTGCTCGACGCCCTCCCTCATGCAGGATCTCGTCGATATACCCAGGCGGACGTGCCAGCAGGTCCGCCCGCCGTTCGCGGATGGGCTGCAGGACGAGGTTGAGGTTCGTGCCGAGGCGTTCCTTGCAGTCGCCGCAGCCGATCCCGGCTGTCGTACAGCCGTCGTGCGCCCATTCGAGATCGGCCCGCGGGCTCACGAACTGGTGCAGGGTGTAGATGTTGCAGATCCCAGGCGTCCCCGGCTTATCGCGCGTGTCGCGGGCCGGGTCGGTGAAGGCTTGCCGGAGCAGCTTCTTCAGCCTCTCCGGCGCCACGTCGAGCGGGATCACTCCATCCTCGTCGCTCTTGCCCATCTTCTTGCCGGGCGTCTTGAGCGAGGGGACGCGCCGCTCGTCGCGGATCCGCAGTTCCGGTACGGGAAACAGGTCCCCATACATCTGGTTGAACCGCTGGGCGAGGTTGCGGGCCATCTCGACGTGTGCGCGCTGGTCGTCGCCGACCGGTACCACGTTGGCCCGCGGCCCCAGGATGTCCGCCGCCATCAGGACGGGGTAGATGAGCAGGCCGGTGTTCGCTACCAGTCCATGCTGTTCGAGTTCGTCACGCTTGTCGGCGAAGTGGTGCATGCGCATCAGTTCGCTCACCGGCGTGAGGCAGCTCAGGATCCACATCAGTTCCGTCGTCTCGGGGACGCTCGACTGCGTGTAGATCGTCGCGCGCTCCGGGTCGATCCCGGCCGCCAGGAAGTCGAGGACCACGCCACGCCGATAGCGCAGCAGGTCCTTCGGATCCGGACGCGTGGTCATGGTGTGCAGGTCGGCCACGAAGAAGTGGCAGTCGTTGCGCTCATCCTGCGCCAGCTCGACGCACTGCCGGATCGCCCCGAGATAGTTCCCGAGGTGGAGCGTTCCCGTGGCGCGGATCCCAGAGACGACCGTTCGTTTGGAAGGAGATACCATGCGAGACTCCTCTTGAAGGGGGAAGGGACTGAACGAAATGGGTTTCGTCCATCGGCAGTAAGGCATGGAAAAACAGCCTCGTCAAGCGAACCAAGCCATATTTTAGATTTTCTTTAGGATCCCCTTTCCCAATCCGGGTCTATTTATAATTTTATTGATCCTTTTCCTTCCTCCTGCAGGTGCCAGGGAGGGGGACCGGCCCCGCGCCAGTAGGATGAGGGTAGGCCGTGGGGCGCAGCCCCCACCACCGCCCGAGGTGTGCTCTGGTCTAGAGGTCTAAAAATACCCCGACGGCGGGGAAACGGGATATTTTTCAACCTTTTTACTTACGGCCGCCGAACTCTTCCTTCAGTTTTCTCAACTCTTCCGCATGATACTCTTCAAGTCGTTTGGCCTCGGCCATTTTGCCGCCAGTGGTGGCAGATTCCAGCTTTCTTGCTTCAGCAGCCATAGCCGCTTTTAATTGTTCGAATGCAGCCTTTTTTTCTCTAGCCGCAACAAGCGCCTCGCGTGCGCCAGCCTTTTTCGCTTCCCAAGCTTTATGGGCCTTCTGTCCAAACATAAGGAACGTGCTCGGTTCCCTTTCCAGTTCCGCTGCGCTCGAAGTTGCTTCCGCCTCCGTTATCAGCTTGTTTAGGTCTTCTTCGTACGACGAATAGCCGTTGATGATGTCTGTGCGCCTCGCCCGACTTGCGCCACTTATGTTAGTGACCGGCACCACCTCTTGTAGATATTCTGAATACGCTGCGTCCGCGCGCTTATCCGGGACGGGTTTTGTCGCCTCGGCATAAGCGTTTCTGGCCGCAGTTAATTTGCCTTCAGCCGTACGCATTTGCTCCTGAAGAATTTCACGATCTTTTACTGTGAGGGATTTTTGCTTCGGCGCCTCTTGATGGTCTACAGTCGGATTCTCTGTTCGAGTGATCGGGTGTTCTTTCATGGGATGAAGGATAAATGGATTCTATGGGCAAAGTATAGTCTAGGGTCATTCGGTGCGCAATCTGTACCCGCCAGCTATTCCTCGAACACGGCCTCTTGTCGTTTTGAATAGTCTTAGCGAGGGCAAGATGATCAGACTGGACGGCCTATCTTGAACCAGGCCGCATGGCAAAAAGCGGTAGAATGTCATAAAACGTAGCTCACTCAATGTTTTCAACGAAAAGGCCACCGTGGCTGCTAGCGAATACGGGGATTGCCCGCAGAAAAAATTCCCAGCGATGTAGCTGGGAAGGGGGCCGTCACTCCGCCGCCCGCGCCCGGATGGTGTCGAAGGTCTCGTCGACGAGCAGTTCGCCGTCGCGAAACACGGGCACGAGCAGGTTGGGAAGCGCCGTCTGGCCCTC
>CAZURG010000034.1:0-11356 GCA_964623645.1 uncultured Gammaproteobacteria bacterium
GGCGTCCGTCCCGAGACCAAAGCACTGGGACAGATCGGGGGCGGGCCCGCCACCGCAGACGCCGTCACGAAGATCGGCACGACGGTCGAGGCACTCGCTGAGGCAGCGCCGGACCGCCTGGGCGGAGTCGTTGAGGCTGAGCTCGGGCTCGTCGGAGGCCCGGCGGACCTCCGGGCGATGATGCGGGATACGAACCCCCGCATCCGGGCCCGAATCCTGCGCGAGGGCCATCGTCGGCATGAGCGCCAACGCGGCAGAGACCAGCAAGGCTCGAAAACACATCATTGTGACACCTCGTGGAGGGGCGCTGAGGATGGATTCCTCAGGGTCATCCTTTTTATCATAGTTGGCCCGTTTTGTCAAGGGGCCGCGGGTGAAGGAACGATTGAATATAGGACGGAAAGAGGGGCGTTTTCTTACGACGGGAATCAGTGAGCGGATTTCATCGGATAAAAAGTGAAGCGCGGCTGAACGCCGCCTCACGATCCTGGAAGATAAAAGCCTTATTTAAGCGATTTTCTGCAATAAAAGAGTCCCGGCGACCCGACGTCTCGGTGAGGAGACGGCGGGTGCCGGGACAGGGTGTCGGTTAGGAGCAGATCCCCTCCTGGTCCGGGTCGATGGCGGCCCGGATCTTGATGCCCCCGGGCGACTGGCAGAACCGCGCGGTCCCGACCTGGTTGCCCATCGAGGACGTCGAGGGGCCGCCGGTGACCGACAGGGTGCGGATGCCGCGCGACGTGGACGTCGTGAGGCTCGCCCAGCCCGTCCGCCAGAGGAGGGGGTGGACCGGGGAGTCCGCCGCGCTGCCGCAGGTCACGTCGCAGTTGACGTACCCAGCCTTCCAGTCGCGGAGCGACAGGGTACGGTCGGTGGTGCGCGGCTCGCGGACCTGCTCGCCGCCTGCGATGAAGCAGCGGACGTTGAGGTTCGACTGCGAGCAGAACCGGACACTCTGGCCGTCCTGCACGCGAATGCCACCGTCGGAGTTGCGGTCCCACTCCCAGAACGCGGGGTCGATCTCGATGCGCATGGTCTGCGCGCCGCCGGTCGAGCCGGAGCCGCCGAGGGCGCACTGGCAGTCGCCGTACGTGCCCATGGACGTGCACTGCTGGTGCCAGACCTGGCCCGAGGGGCAGGCGGTCGTCCGGGCGCTGCAGACGGTGGTCACGTAGAGCTGGTTCGGGTTGCACGACGTCGCGCCCGAGCAGCTGCACGTGTAGCCGTTGCCGGCGCTGTTGCAGTACTGGACGCCGCCGACACCGCCGGCGCAGGTACAGGACCCAGCCGATGCGCCAGGAACACACGTCTGGCTACCGCCGACGCACTGGCAGGCGCCCCAGGCGCCGTTGCCATTGCACACCTCGCGCGGGTAGCCGGTGTTGCAGGCGATCGTGACCGAACACGCGCGCTCGTACCCGGTGTTGCAGGTGGCCCCCATGCCGGACCGGACGAAGCACATGCACACGCCGTAGCCGTTTCCGGAGGAGTTGCACTGCTGCCCGGCGTACTGGCCGGCGGGGCACACGGCGCCGCCGCAGCCGTTCTCCGTGATGGAGTTGGCCACGCAGGCCGTGCCGCCCGGCGACCGGTCGACGCAGCGGCAGTCCGCCCAGGCGCCGCTCACGCACGTGGCGGAGGTGACCTGCGCCGAGCCGCAGTCGGTGCGGCACCCGGTCGTGTACGACACGGTGCCGTTGACGCAGTTGGTCGCCGGGGGGGCGACGGTCATGCCGGAGCGGAAGCAGCCGCAGACGCGGCCGGAGCCGTCGTCCAGGCAGCGGAGGCGCGGGACGTACCCCGCGCCCGCCGAGGAGCAGTCCATGTTGCTGCAGCGGGTGGACTCGGAGAGCTCCCCCGCCTCGCAGTTGGTGGACGGCGTGGTGCCGTCGGTGGGACCGATGCCGTTGGCGTTGCCGCCGAGGCAGCCCGCGAGGGCGAGTGCCGCGATGGCGGCGATGGACGTCGAGGCGATGGAGTGAACGATTGAACGACGGGCCATGATGGCCTCCTTCTTACACCCATTACCCAAGGGTGCGCCGGGATTGATTGACAAGCTCGAAGATCGGGAGACCTTCCTTGAGACGACCATATTACATGATCATCTCGAGGAAGTGGCGGAGCCGCGCGACGTCTTGTGGACGAAGCGCGACTCCGCGAGAGGCGACGACGGCTCAGTTGCCGTAGGAGAACCGCAGGCCGAAGAGGGCGGTGACCCCGGTGGTGGTCCCGGAGACGAACACCCGACGGTTGCCGCGGGTCACGACGGCGCCCCAGACCGACTCGCCGTAGCCGACGAAGACGGTGGGCTGGACGCCGAAGCCGTGGAACATCGCGAGGTAGGACCCCTCGACACCGAACGTCCGGCCCAGGAAGTCGCCCGCCAGGAAACCCGCGCTGGGGTTCGGGACGGGGTGGTACCCCGTATCGGCGTAGGAACGGACCGACGCGCCGATGTCGATGGCGTGCCGGACGCGCCCGGTCTCGAAGACGAAGCCGATGCCGAGCGTCGCCATGTAGCCGACGGTCATCGGCATCATGGGGGCGTCATACTGGCCGTAGAGGGCTCCGACCGACGCCTGGAACGAGAACGGACCGGCGACGCGGGCGCGCCCCTGGAAGCCGACATGCCCATTGATGAGGGTCATGCCCTGCATGACACCAAGCCCCGCCTCGCCACCGGCGAAGAACCGCCAGCCCCAGCTGCGCTCGAGCCGCGTGATGCGCTGGTCGTGGTCCGCGAGGAGGCGGTCCTGCCGGCGGTCGTTCTCCTCGAGGCGCCGGAGGCGGCCCTCGAGGCCGGCGGTGTTGAGCGGGTTCGCCTCGTCGGACGCCTCGAGGATCCGCTGCATGAGCAGCTGACCGAGGGCCGGGCACTCGACCGAGCGCGTCACCGAGGACGCACCGTCCGCTCCGACGGTGGTGACGTCGTGCGCGCACATCCGATCGAACCGGTCCGAGATCTCGTTGATCGTCGTCTGAAGGCGATTGACCCGAGCCGTGAGGCCGGAGTCCGCATCACCCGAGGGCATGAGCGTCTCGGTGCCGATGATGAGCGCGCAGACGTACCCGCCCCCCTGACGGAGGACGGCCTGGGTGCCGGGACGGCAGACGCAGTCGGCCGAGGCCACTTCGCTGCGGCTGATCTGCGTGCAGGCCGCCCCACCCTGGATCACGTCGAGGACGCGCCTGGCGTGGTTCATGCGAACGACGCAGGTCTCCCCGCTCCGCAGCACGACCCGCGTCCGGGCGTTGCCGAACTGGGGAGCGGAGAGGCACACCGGGATGCGCAGGAGCCGCGGCCGCGCGGGGGCGACCGTGGGGGCGGCGGGGCGGCTCTCGCAGCCCTGCAGACGGGCACGCAGAGAGGCGATCTCCGCCGTCATGCCCGCGTTCTGCGAACCCTGCGTACCGCAGGCGGTCCCGGCGCTGGCGAGCGCTTGAACTGCCGCGGACGAGAGATTCGTACACGTGGAGCCAGGCTGGGTATTGGCAGCCACGGTCAGGCACTGGGCGAGCTCGACCCAGCTGAGGCAGCTGGGCGGGCTCGCGACCGGACCGAGGGCCGTGCATCCGCCCGCTCCCTGCGTATTGCGCAGGGCGTTGAAGTCCTGGGCATACCCGAGGGCGGCCCAGAGGAGCATGGCGAGGGCGGCCACCATGGCCGCCAACGACGTCTTGATTCGCATGGTCGTACTCCTGGCGCCTTTCGGCGCGCTCGTTGTGAACTTGGGCGAGGGACATCCTCGACCCGCGTGTGAAACGCGAGCCGAGCCCGCGCGTGTGATCTTTTCGGTTGACTTCGTGAAAGTAGCGAGACCTTTCTTCCGAAAGGCCCTAAAGCCGTCCCATCCGATCCTCTCGAGAGGCGGCTCGAAAGGGAACGGAACGGCTTCAAGACCATTCTTTCTAACAAACTTGACAGCGGAGCGGGAAATGGGCTGACGAAACTAATGTCTAATTCTAACAAAAATCAGAGGTTTTGTCAAGACCTCCGCCTATTGAGACAAATAACCCCTCCCCTTAATCAGCTCGACGACGGTCGTCAAGGCTTAAAAAGACCCATAAAATGGCTAAGAATAGGCCAATAATCGCTCCATAAAGGCCGGCCAGGAGGAGGTCCGGACGGGCGATCCAGCGCGACGGCAAGGGAGTATCGATGATCTGAGCTTGGGCGTTGTAGCCGAAACTGGGGGTCTTTTCGATGATCTGCTTGGCGACCCCTTGCACCAAAAGACGGGCCTGTTCGCGGTCAGGATGGTAGACGGTGACCGTCAAAATGCCGGTTCCGGGGGCGACACCCACCTCGACGGCCTCCTGCCATTCCTTACGGCGGCGGTATTCGTCTTGCGAGAAAAAGCCCGTGTCTAGATCGGTCGTTTCAGAGAGGACGCGATTCGCGACCAAGGAAGTATAGACCAATTCACGCACGTTGAACGCGATCTGTTCGGTGGACTTGAGGGCCGTATACGGGTCCAATCCGGCAACATTCGCCTGGACGACGAGGAGGCGCATGCTCGAGCTGTATTGCCACGGGAAGGCCAGCGACACGCCAGCCGCTAAGACCGCACCGAAAACGGCGCTCCAGAGGAGGCGCAGCCAAGACCGTTCGAGACGATGAAGAAAGGCGTTGAGCATAGAAAGGGCGAATCGACTTCAGTATATCCGACACGCACGGATCCGCACAGCCGGCAGAAGATTCATGAAAACCTATTTCAAGACTTCGCTGGTGACGACGGCCCCGAAGGTCACGCGCGTCTCGAACGGTTTTCCTTGACGTAGGCCGCCGATGGTCACGGCTGTTCCGGGACGATATTCGAGGACGCGTTCGGCGAGGGTCCAGGAGCCGTCGAGGACGTCTTGGTCGATGCGCTCGATGATGTCACCTTCACGGAGGGCGGTTGCCGCAGGACCTTGGGCGACGATCGCCGGAGCGTTACGCTCCCCCACCAGCAGCGCGCCTTTCGTCATCACGGCCATTGATTGGCGAGAAAAGCTATCGGCGAGATCGAGATAACGGACGCCAAGCGTCGGGCGACGGATATCTCCCCCGGAGAGGACGCTGGCGAGACCGCTACGGATCGCGTCGGCCGGGATGACGCTTGATCCAAGTGCGGCCGGCAAGGTCAAGCCAATAAGCTGGCCACGCGCATCCCAAACCGGGGCCGAAGTCGCGAGAACTCCCCCATCAAGGAGGAAACGTCGATTCCACTGATCGCTGGAAAGCGATGCAGAAGACGTGGCCGCAAAGCCGAGTCCCGTGACCATGCTCGGGAGATACTGGTTGGTCGCACGCTCACCCCAAACGGGCTCGCCTATTTCAACATCGTTTCGTGAGACGAGGGCAGCGGCAGGTAGGTCGCGCGTGTCGATTTTCAAAAAGAGGAGACCGGTCGCGCGATCGCGAATACCCTTGGTCGGCGTGAAGATCCTTCCTTTCCAACCCACGCCAAGTTCCGCAAGACGTGGGACCGCAGAGAAAGCCGCCTCCGTCGTGACGAGCCAGCCATCGTTGGTGATGGCGACGGCGGTCGTAATCCGCTCAGGTGCAAACAAGCGCTCCGTTGCGACACGCGCATCGAGACGAAAGACGGACACCGTCGGTGAAGCGCGCCCGACACCTAGCGCGGGCGGCAGCCCCAAATAGTCATCGGCACGTGGCTCGACAGGAATGATCTCCAACGGCGTCGACGTAGCCTGGACGGGGGGATTTTGACGCGAAACCTGATCGATTAATCGCTCCAAACGGTGCAAGCTGGGCGTGACGACAACAAATGAGCTCAACGAACCCGCTCCCGCACCAAAAAGGAGGGAAACGACGATGGCTACCAGCCACAGACGACGATCCGTTGAGGTGGATGGGGGCATATGATATGAGGTGAGGATAGCAAAAACCTAGGCCCAACGCGAGAGGAGGAGCAGGGCGAAAAATGCGAGCAAAAAGCCGATCCCCTCAATCCAAGCGGATGCAGCGCTAGGGCGCGGCGAGAAGCCGTAGCGACGCAACCGCAACGGCGCGGCAACGAGCAGGGCCGCGAGAAACGCTTGTGTCGGCATGCTGAGAGGCAAGAACAGTAAAAGACATGCTAAGGCGCAACCGATCCAGCCGCCGAAAAAGGTCCATGCCCGACGCTGCGTGCGCGTCGCGTCCGGATGGGAGGTGACGGCGAATCCAACGATGTTCACAAGCGCAAAAACGATGACCGGCACCCAAGCAGGAAGAACCGTCTTCGAGAAGGTCACGATCCCGACGACCCCCCAAGCGAGCATGGCGTTCGTCAAAGGGACGAGCCCAACCTGTAAGTGCGTGAGGCCGTTCACGGGGTAGCGTGAAGCGTCATATTTCAACAGAAAAAACAGTTCCAGCGAAAAATACGCGACGATCGCGACAAAAAACGACAGGCCATGACGCCACACGGACTCTTCCAGGAGAAGCGCGCAGACGGCCGCAGAAAAAACGAAGAGGCACCCAGGCAAGGTCTTGCCCAGCATCTCCCAACGCTCTTTGCGGGCCCACGCGATCCGCCAAGCGACGAGCGCATAGACCGCCACGGCGGCGACCAGTGGCCAGGGAAAAAGGAGGGGCGCGCTCCATTGCCATTCGAAGAGCGCGTAGATACCGAAACCGGCAAGCAAGGGGCCTAAGCGCAATAAAAGCGTCAGCATACGGATCAGAACGCAGCTCGCACCGCAGTCATCGCCTGCTGCCATCGGGTGGCGGCATCCGGATGTTGATGAGTGAGACCCTCCAGAGCCAGAACAAGTGCCAAATGGAGATCGCGACGCGAACCTGGAACGGTCACTCGCAACAAGGCACCGCGTGCTTCCGCATGATCTTGAGATTGCTCATGTCGCTGAAGAATCGTTTGGACTTCGGTCTTCCAGGCCGCTTCTAGCTCTTCCGGCGAACGCGTCACGATTGGAGCGATCTTTGCAGCGGGGCTTGGGGAAGATCCCCGCTTCCAAAAGAAGATCCCGCCCGCCGCGCAGCAGAGGACGAGCAAGATCCCGCACCAAATCACCTGCGTACGATTCATACGAAGACATCAGGCGTGCCGGTCCGGCGCAGAACGGCGGAACTCACGCCATTCGGAGAGGGTCACGGAAATAGCCATAGCGACAGGGATCGAGACGATCGCACCGACGGTCCCGAACAGCTTTGCCCCGATCAGGAAGGCGATGATG
Source organism: uncultured Gammaproteobacteria bacterium (assembly GCA_964623645.1). Classification (GTDB taxonomy): domain Bacteria; phylum Patescibacteriota; class Patescibacteriia; order 2-12-FULL-60-25; family 2-12-FULL-60-25; genus JAGOUA01. The sequence continues at coordinate 7,186 of CAZURG010000034.1, forward strand.
CTCACGATCGGATTCAACCCCAAGGTCTTTTCGGTAATCTTGGGAACGATTAGGTTGTTTTCGAGCTGCTGGATCAGAATGAGGGCCGCCAGCGTAATCAACGCCGTCGTCGGGGATTTAGTGAAAGCCAACATAACGGCTGGAACGGCGGACAGAATTGGACCGATGTAGGGAATGAATTCGAAGAGGCCGCCGATGACCGCCAAGAGCAGCGCGTAGGGAACACCAATGACGCCAAACGCCACGAGATACAGGAGGCCGATGATGAGGCAGAGGAGGAGCTGTCCGCGCATCCAGGCCCCCAGCTTCTCCATCAGGAGCCAGGTCAGCCGCGTCGAGAACTCCTGGTACCCTTTCGGGACCCACTCATGGAAGACACGCTTGATGGCCGAATCCTCGATGACGACGTATAAAGCTAAGACCAGAACCATGACGAATCCGGCGATCCCGCCAAAGATATCCACAACCGTCGATAAGGCGTTCGATAGGAGGGCCTGGGCCTGGCCCTGCAATCCGTTCAGGCCGGAGGAGAGGTCAAAGCCCGCGGACTGGATCTGGGTCAAAACGTCCAAGTCGCGGACGATACGAGCCGCATCTCCTAATCGGTCGCCGTACACGGAAACGAGAGCTCGAGTCTGACCGATGAGCGCCGGGACCAGGAGGGTTACGATCAAGGCCAAAATCCCCAACATGAGCAGGTATAAGGCCAAAACGGAGACCGTCTTCGGGATCCGGTAGCGCAGACCCCAATTCGCTACGGGATAGATGACGCCTGCTAATAAGATCGCCAAGAAGCAATAGAGGACGATGTCCCGGATCATCCAGAGGACGACGATCCCCAGCGCGACCGCCACGACCTTGAAGATCGCGGCGAAGCTGAGTTCGTATGGGAGCGGGCGAGGAGAGGGCATGCGCCCAAGATACCATGTTTTTTTCGAACCGCCCACCTCGACAAACAACGGCTTTTTCCCTATCATTAAGCCATGATTGAGCATCGGAAGGCCCGCCACGAGTACGAGATCCTCGAAACCTGCGAGGCTGGCTTGGTGTTGACCGGGGACGAGGTGAAGAGCCTGCGGGACGGGCATATGCGCCTTGAAGGGGGGTATGTCCGGCCCTTAAAAGGTGAATTTTGGCTCATCGGCAGCCATATCGATACATACAAGAAACAAGGCCATCCCGAGCCCCACGACCCCATCCGGAGCCGAAAACTGCTCATCCACAAGAAAGAACGGGTCTATTTTACGGGAAAACTAGCCGAAAAAGGCTTGACACTGATCCCCCTTCGCGTGTATCCTTCTGGTCGACGTTTTAAGCTCCTGTTTGGCTTGGGACGTGGCAAGCGCTTACACGATAAGCGCGCCACCCTCAAAGAGCGTGAGCTGAAGCGACAAACCGGGAGATTCCTGCGCGATAAGCGCGAGGTCTTCTAGGTTCGGTACGGGGATGATCAGTTTCGACGGCGATTCCCCTCCTCTCCTGCAAGCCGGACGTGTCGATGCGCCCGTAACCCCATCGACAACCGACAGTTGCCAACTCTGTCACTCGCGTGAAGAATGCGCTCGCTTCGGCGTTCCGCGTTCCCAACGCTGCTCCGGTCCTCGCCTAAGGCGAGCTTTCCGAGCCGATCTGTAGCGGTGCCGTCTCACATCGCTGCCCGGTCGCCAACCTCTTGAGACGTGATCCGTGAGCCTGTTCTAGCTTGCGGATGACTGGCCAGAACTTGACGCCTGCCGCTTGTCGGTTCCCCGACGCAGGTGTGACTCCCTTGAACCGATCCAAGCTTGTGAACGAAGGAAGGGGGAGGATTGTTCGGACGGGGGTGCGATTCCCCCCATCTCCACCATAAAAAACAAGGCGCTCGCTCTTGCTACGCCCTATAAGTAACCGTGAAGGCCGCAAGACCTTCAGATAGACTTTTTATCCAACTTGCCAGCCTGGCTGGCAGACGATCATGCGCATCCACCATCGCCGTCGGGGCGGACAACAGAAGAAGGAAGAGGCGTTGCAATTTCGCGCCAACGAGCAGATCCTGGCGCCCACGGTGCGCGTGATCGACGAGAATGGGGAGATGCGTGGCGAGATGCCGACGAGCCAGGCCATCGCCCTGGCGCAGGAGAAGAGCTTCGACCTGGTCGAGGTGTCTCCGAAAGCGGTACCGCCGGTGTGCCGCCTCATCGACTACGGGCAATTCAAATACCAGAAAGAGAAGGAAGCCCGGGCCCAGAAGGCCCACGCCAAGAAGGTAGATGTCAAAGGGATCCGGCTCTCCGTGAAGATGGGTCAGCACGACCTGGACATCCGCGTCGAGCAGTCGAAAGGATTCCTGCAGGATGGGCACAAGATCAAGATCGAGATCATGCTCCGCGGACGCGAGAAGGAGCACGGCGAACTCGCGACCCAACGGATCAATGCCTTCATCGCGGCCCTACAGCAAAGCTACCAGCTCTATATCGAACAACCGGTCACGCGCAGCGGCGGCAACGTCTCGGCGATCGTGGGACGGAAATCCTAAATTACTCCTATGAAACTCAAAACGCACAAGACCGTCGCCAAACGCATCAAGATCACCGCCTCGGGCAAGCTCATCAAGCGCAAGGGCGGCCAGGACCACTTCAACAGCCGTGAAAGCGGCAACGTCACCCGCAACAAGCGCCGTGACCTCGCGGTCTCCAAGCGCTACACGCGCAACCTGAAATCCCTCATCATCAACTTCTAACCTATGCCACGTGTCAAACGCGGAACCCACCGCACCAAGCGCCGGAGCAATATCCTCGCCCGCACCAAAGGGATGATGTGGGGACGTAAGAGCAAGGTCACCCTCGCAAAAACCGCCGCCAAGAAGGCCGGCGCCAACGCCTACCGCGACCGCAAACTCAAGAAGCGCGACAATCGCGGCCTCCAGCAGGTCCGCATCAACGCCGCCGCCCGCTTGAATGGGACGACCTATTCGAAGCTCATCAGCGGCCTCAAGAAGAAGGAGATCGCCCTCGACCGCAAGGTCCTCGCCGAGATCGCCGGGAAGTACCCGGAGGTGTTCGCGGAGATCGTGAAGGCGGTTTAAGGACAGAAAGAGACGCACCGAACACGGTGTGTTTTTTCATCCAAAAAAGTCGGATACTTGCGTTTGAAAAAGTGTGGTATCATGGCGGGCGTACCCTTCTCCCAATTATGAATAGCCCTTTTGAACGATCCCCCATCCGACCTGCACCGCGTGCAGAATCGCGCCATCAACGTCGCCAACGGACCGAATCCTCTGCTTCTTCAAGAGAAAATGCCTCGCCTTCAACGACGGGCCGTTTATCGAGAGTGCTGAATGCGTATGGTCCACGCCCTGACGAAGACAGACTACTCGAGCAAATTACGCGACTAGATCCGTTTCAAACGAAGGGGGAATCTTGGGAGATGACCGGCAAAGGCATCAAGGATGATCGTCTCGTGCGCGGAACTCGCAACCAATTTCGCTGGGAAATGGAAAATACGGGCGACCGACCTGATGCCGCCGTCTCAGACGCGGACCGTATCGCCTTAGACCTTGACCTTCACAACCAGACGGACCGCTTGCAGCGACGGGGCACGCGAGATTTCCTCGATGATGGACGGACACGTTGGACGGACGGCACAGTCGAGCACCCTAGTGAAAGAAGGCTCGCACCGAACATGATCAGCCGTCTCGACGAAATGCGTAAGCAGCGACGAGAAGCGCGCGAGAACGAACGCAAACAAATGGAAAGCTCATGGCTCGCCGATGAAGAGGAAAAACGAAAAAAAATTGAGGCGGCGTGGCTTAGCGATCGCAAAGAATATCTCGATGACCTCGATGCGCTCGATAGACAGTCCGGGTCATACTATGATAAGCGAAGCGACGCACCGATCCGGCGTGAAGCCCTGGATGACGCGGAAGCCTTGAGCGGCTATCGCGCCACGGAAGTGAAGAACCCATTTGCCGGCCAGGATCTGGAAGTGCTCGTCGATGATGGGCCTGATATCGAGCTTGATCAGCAAAACGGCATCCCCTACCAACGCGCCGCAGACCTCAATCGCTGGGACCAATTCGCAAGCCTTAAAGAAGAGCCCCGCACCATTGATGAGGCGCGCTCCGCGATGAGAGGGGGACTGGAACAGAAAGGCGTCAACAGGCGATCCTTGGAGGATGCGGTCGCATACGCCG
>CAZURG010000035.1:0-11187 GCA_964623645.1 uncultured Gammaproteobacteria bacterium
TACCGCAACGCCTCAATCGGGCTCATGCGAGCCGCCGTGCGCGCCGGGAAATACCCGAAGATCAGGCCGATCGCCGTCGACACCATGAACCCGACAACCATCCCATTCACCGGCAAGATAAACGTCCAACCGGATTGGAGCTGGTTGATGATCTGGATCGCAAGCCAAGTAAGAGCGGTTCCGAAGGCGATACCGATGAGGCCAGCGATGACCGTGAGGATGATCGCTTCGGCGAGGAATTGTCCTAAGATGTCACGCCGTTTCGCACCGAGCGCCTTGCGCAGGCCGATCTCACGTGTGCGCTCGGTCACGGTGACGTACATGATGTTCATGATCCCGACACCTGCGACGACGAGGGAGATGGAAGCGATCGAACCCAGGAGGATCTGCAGGATGGAACCGATGGTATCGACGCTCTTAACAGTGTCCTCCTGCGAAGAAACCCGGAAGTCGTCCTTGGTGAGATCATCACCGATCGCGTCGATGTCATGGTTCTCGCGCAAGGTCTCACGAATGCGGCGTTTCGCCTCTTCCGGACGGACGTCACCCGCCTTGAGTGAGATGAAGTTCAGGCGGTTCTTGTTATACGTATCGAAAAACGCGGTGTAGGGTAAAAACACCTGGTCATCCATGTTCGAGAAGAAGCGCGTGCCGGCCGGAGCAAGGACGCCGATCACGCGGAACGGCTTGCGATTGATGCGGACGATCTTGCCGATCGGCTGGTCCTGGCCGAACATCCCCGTCGCGACATCGCGTCCCAATACGACCACGCGTGAGCGCGTTTCGACGTCACTATCGAGGATGAAACGACCATCCGCCATCTCGAGATTGAAGATGCTCGCTTGGCCGGGGGTGACACCGGAGACCTGCGTGAAACGATCGGCTCCACCATATGAAAGTAAATCGACGGAAGCGACGGAGGCATCGCTCGTCGTGACCCAAGGAAGGTTTGCGAGCTCCTCGTAATCCTTTTCGGTGAGGGATTCCTTGATTTCCGCGCTGGGCGGGCCACCGCGCGTCTCGTCGCCGCGACCGTTGCCGATGAACACCAAATCACTCCCGAAGGACGCGACCTGGGAGATGAGGTATTGCTGGGCCGCCTGTCCGACGCCGAGCATCAAGATCACCGAACCGATCCCGATGATGATCCCGAGCATGGTGAGGACGGAACGGGCCTTGTTGATGAGGAGGGCGCGCCAAGAAAGGCGGCCAAGGTCGAGGATAGTCATACTATTCGAAACGCAACGCCTCGATGGGATGGAGACGGGCGGCCTTGCGGGCCGGGAAATAGCCGAAAATAACACCGATCAGACCGGAAACACCTAGACTCAAGCCCACAGACCCCCAAGATACGGCGAAGGTCCAACCCGGCTGGAACTGGTTGATCGCGAAGATCGCCAGCCAGGAGAGGCTCACGCCAAGCAAGATGCCCATCAGCCCCCCAAGGGTCGTCTGTACTACCGCTTCGAAGAGAAACTGGTTTAGGATGTCCTGCTCACGCGCGCCGATGGATTTGCGCAAGCCGATCTCGCGGATGCGTTCGGTCACGGAAACGTACATGATGTTCATGATGCCGATGCCGCCAACCAAGAGCGAGATCGCGGCGATGGAGATCAGGAGGATCTGGAGAATCTGAGTGATCTGGCTCGCGCTCGCGACCGCATCCTCTTGAGTCGTCACGCTGAAGTCATCTTTCTTGTCCTCATCATTCGGGTTCTCGAGGTTATGGCTGTCGCGCATGAGATCTTTTAGGCGACGTTTCGCCTCGTTCGTCGTCAGGGACGTCTTGACGGCGATGGAGGAGAGGTTCTGCTTATTGAAGGTATCGAGAGCGGCGGTATACGGGATATACACCTGCCGGTCGACGTTCTGGAAATTTTTCGTCCCCTCCTTCTCCATCACGCCGATGACGCGATAGCTGACATTATTGATCTTAATCGTCTTGCCTAATGGATCGTTGAAGCCGTAGAGCTTATCGGCGAGTTCGTAGCCTAAAACAGCTTCACGCGCCCGGCTGTCGACGGAGGCTTGCGAGAAGAAGACGCCCAGACGCGGACGAATATCGCTGATCACCTGCTCATCCGCAGACGTGCCGACGATCGAAGCAGAGAGCTGGATCCCCTCCCCTGAAATCGCGTCCGATTGGGTCACGCGGCCGACCGCTTTCGTCACCCACGGCTGCGTGCGCAATTTACGGACATCTTTCTCGACAAGAGACGGCTTAATGAAGAGGGTCGGAAGATCAGCTTGCGCCTTGGAACCGTTATTGATGAATACAATATCCGAACCGAGCGCGGAAATCTGCGCGAGAATGTAGCGTTGAGCGGCCTGGCCGATCGACAACATCAAAATCACCGAGAGGATGCCGATGACGATGCCGATCATGGTCAAGAACGAACGGCCCTTGGTGCGACGGAGGCTTTCATAGGAGCTCCGAAAGAGATCGGCGACATGCATAGGCTATTTCTTCAGCTCCGCCTCAGCCGCCAGACGACGGTGCGCGACGGGCGTATCGGATTGAATCAACCCATCCTTGAGGCGAATGATGCGTTCCGCGTGTTCGGAAGTGTAGGTCTCGTGCGTAACGAGGATGACGGTGTGCTTTTGCTTGATGTTCAGGTCCTGCAGGATCCGCATGACTTGCGCGCCCGACTTGGAGTCGAGGTTCCCCGTCGGCTCGTCGGCAAAAATCACCGGCGGCTTGCGAATGAGGGCGCGCGCAATGGCGACGCGTTGGCGCTCGCCGCCGGAAAGCTGGTTGGAGAGGTTATGGATACGGTGCCCCAACCCAACGATCTCGATCGCCTCTTTGGCGAGGGCGTCACGCTTCGAGAGGGGGATATCGGAATACAGGAGCGGGAGCTTCACGTTCTCGAGGACCGAGGTCTTTGGAAGGAGGTTGAACGCCTGGAAAATGAACCCGACTTTCTCGCCGCGAGCGGTTGCCAGCTCATCTTCCGTGAGGCCGGACACATCGCGCCCCTCAAAGAGGTATTTTCCTGTCGACAACACGTCGAGAAACCCCAAGATCTGCATGAGGGTCGATTTTCCCGATCCTGATGGCCCCATGATGGAGATGAATTGGCCCTCGGGGATGTCGAACGAGATCCCGTGCAGGACCGGCGTCTCGACGCCGTCGTTCGCATAGACCTTGGTCAGGTCCTGAATGCGGATGATGGGCTTAGACATAGGCTATTTCTTCTTTTCCGCCTGGAGTTTGGCGTAAGCGTCGGCCGTCAGCTCGCCGACGATAACCTGATCACCCACCTGTACGCCGCTCGCCGCCTGGACGCGACCTTCATCGCCGCGCAGGCCGAGGACGATCTCGGTCTCCTGAACCGTTCCATCGGCGCGCAACAAACGCACGCGACGCACGTCGCCTTCCGTACGGATGGCACGGAGCGGGACAATCAGGGCGTCCGCCACCTCCCCCGTCGTAATGGTGATGTTCGCCGTCATGCCTGGCTTGATCGGTTCGTCGGTCGGATCGATTGCGACGGACACCTTGTAAAATACAGCGTCCTGAATCTTGATGCGATCCGGTTCGATACTGAGGACTTTGGCCGGGAACGGAACGTCATCGCCAAACGCGTCGAGGGTGACGACCGCAACTTGACCGACGGCGACCTTCGCGATGTCCGCTTCGGGAATTGAGGCTTCGACCGTGTAATTCTCGGTGACGACGAGGCCCATGATCTTCGCGTTCGGAGCGACCTGCTCGCCACGGGCCGGGAGGATCTCGGCGATCATACCAGCGATGGGAGCGCGCAATTCGGTGTCCTTCAGGCGCTGGGCGGCCTCCTCATAAGCAACCTGGACATCCTGAACCTGGGCGCGCAGCACCTGAAGGTCGACCGCGCGGGCCGGGGAACGGCGCTGGGAAAGGGTTGCTTCGGCGGAAGAGAGCGCCGCTTGCTGGATTTGGATCGTGGTTTCGGCAGACTTCACTTGGCTGCGCTCGTTCGAGACGGCGATCGAGAGGTTGGACTGAGCTGTCCGGACGGCGTTATCCAGCTGCGCGCGTGTCGTCGTACGAGTGTTTTCAGACGTGCGGAGCGTCTGGACCGAAGCGGACAGCGCCGCGTACTGCGTCGCGCTTGAGGAACGGAGGGTCTGGATCGCGGACCGTTTGGACGCGAGCTCGCTGCCAGAAAGCGCCGTGTTCGTGGCGGAATTTGTGAGCACTTTTTGCGTTTCATCGAGAAGCGCCTGCACCTGTTGGAGCGCTTCAACGGTCGCCTGGCCCGCCGCGAGAAGATCCGCCGCGGAGGGGCTTGATCCTAAGGCACGAATGAGAGCATCTGCCTGACGTTGGGCGGTACGCGTGGACAGAAAAAGCCCCTGGGCACGCGTGAGCGAGCCACGGTCGTAGATGCCGAGGACTGATTCGTATAGGTCGTTCGCACCACTGTTCTCCACCCCCAAGATCGCATCCGTCTCGGAGAGCGACGAGGACAGGACGGCTCCAGCGGAACTCACGGAGGACCGTAACGAGGTCAGGCTGGTCTGCACACCGATATCAACACCAACGCCGGAATTCGCGAGGTTCTGTTGGGCCGTATCCAAGGCGATCTGGGCTAAGCGCACCTGTTCGGCAGAGGTCGAGCGCACCTGGATGAGATCAGATTGCGCCTTCTCCAAATTGGCGCGGGCCTGGTCGCGTTGCGCTTCAGCGATCTGGATGGCTTGCGGACTGTCTTGGGCCTGGCGGGCGGCGAGGTTCGCCTGAGCCTGCGCCAAACTGGCAGCGGCACGACGGAGGGCGAAGTTTGCATCCTGCGCATCCAGCGACGCGAGAACGTCACCCGCTTTCACGGATTGGCCGACCGTGACCAGCAGGTTCTCAAGCTTGCCGTTCGTCTTGAAGGAAAGGTCCACACGCGTCTGCGGCTTCGCCTCACCCGTCACGTCAACCGTCTGACGAAGGAGACCTCGCTCAACGGGTTGGGTTTCATAAAACGGGCCCTTGTTGGACCGGCTGCTGGCGAACACGCCGCCCCCGATGAGGACGACAATCGCGAGGGTGACGATAACGGATTTCTTTTTCAGGAAAGAGAGGTTCATACGAGAAAGGCTAATTTAATTTCGAGCGGGCTGGCTTAGACATGCGGGCGACGTATTCGGACATCTGGCGGATCATCTTCTCCATCTGTTCGACCGGAAGGAACATCACAGGGCTATCGCCATGCTGCATGACAATCAGCTTTGCCCCCGGATGCAGGCTGAGACGATCGCGGATGTCTTTGGGGATGACGACCTGTCCGCGTTCGCCCACCACCGTGGCGCCGATGAGCTGGCACGAAGCGGGAGGGACCTTCGAGGCACTCTTTCCGCTTGATTTTTTGGTCATAAAAGAAAGGTATGATTTGTATGAATAGTAGGACAAAATCCCCTCCCCGTCAAGCCTACCCCCCCCCTTGTTTCCAGGGCCCGTCTCGGTTAGGATCGCCCGCATGGAAACCCGCCTCTTCGACTACGATTTGCCCAAGGACCGCATCGCTCACGCCTCGGTCGAGCCCCGTGACCATGCCAGACTCTTATGCGTGGAACGGGCGACGGGCGCGCTGGCGGATCATCACGTGTTTGACCTCCCTACCGTACTTGAGCCGGGGGATCTTTTGGTCTTCAACGACAGCAAGGTATTCAAGGCGCGGTTCACGGCCGAACACCTGCCCAGCAGAACGACGATGGAAATCTTTTTCCATCGACCATTAGAAGGGACACGCTGGGAAGTCCTTGCAAGACCGGGGAAACGGCTGCAACCAGGAGACCGGGTTCGCCTGACAGGAGGCTGGGAGGCAACCGTCATCGAGAAGCGAAGCGCGCATGGGACCGTGATCCTAGACGTGGCCGAACCCACGGAAGCGTTTTTTGCCTATAGCGACCTCCATGGCGAAGTCCCGATCCCGCCTTACGTCGAGGCGAATGCGGCGGCGAAACAGGGATACCAAACGGTGTACGCGAAGACGACCGGATCCGTCGCCGCGCCGACGGCCGGATTTCATTTCACCGAAGATCTCTTGGCGCGTTTGGAAACGCGCGGCATCAAGCGCGCCTTCGTGACGCTACACGTCGGCATCGGCACCTTCCGCCCCATGCAAAGCGAGACGCTCGACGAACATGTCATGCATGAGGAATGGGGATACGTGCCCGCGGAGACGGTCGCATTGATCAACGAAGCGAAAGCCGCCGGCCGACGCGTGATCGCCGTCGGCACGACCGCGACTCGTGCACTCGAATCAGCCGCGGCCTCGGGAGCGCTCGCCGAATGGAGCGGCTTCACGTCCCTCTTCATTACGCCCGGCTACACGTTCCGCGTGATCACAGGCCTCATCACCAACTTCCATCTCCCGAAATCCACGCTCCTCGTGCTCGTGAGCGCGTTTGCGGGGATGGAGCCGATCAAGAACGCCTACGCGCACGCGATCGCGGAGGGGTACCGTTTCTATTCGTTCGGGGACGCGATGTGTATCCTGTAGAAAAGTTAGCCCGGGCTTTAAAAAATCGCCCCCTTCGGTCGCTAGTCGCGAGCTTCGGTTCGACCCCGACGTGGGTGTTCGTAGGTTTTTCGCTTTTGATCAACACCTTGATTCATCCGGTAAATAAGCGGAAAAATGCAATGAACCCACTGAAGTTGTCAGCTCTCCGTACATCGATCAAGTTTGCTCAATCCGTCAGCTCTGACATCTGCGCCGGTGCGATCGCGACCAAAGCGGACGATTTAAAGAAAATGAAACATTAAGCATGCCCAACATCCTTGTCTTCCCTTCAATATCCTCTCCCACCCTCGGGGAACTCCAGTTCGCTGGCAACACATACCGCTGCGCCCTAGGACGAAGCAGCGTGATTGAAGCGGCGGGAAAAACAGAAGGCGACGGAGCGACGCCCGCAGGAACGTATGCCCTCCGCGAACTCCGGTATCGAGCGGATCGCTTAGAACAACCGTCTTGCGCCTTATCGACACGCGTGATCCGACCCGAAGACGGCTGGTGCGATGATCCGACGCACCCTCTCTATAATACGCACGTCCGCCTCCCTTTCGCCGCCAGCCATGAAATACTCTGGCGTGAGGACGAAGCCTATGACCTCATCGTCCCGTTGGGATATAACGATGGACCTATCGTTCCCGGCAAAGGCAGCGCGATTTTCCTGCATGTCGCAAAAGCCGGATACACGCCGACGGCCGGGTGCGTCGCCCTCACGCGACATGATTTACTGGAAATCCTTGGAAAGATTGATCGGGACGCAAAAATGACCATTCGGAATGCCGAGTGACCACCTGGTTTGGATTTATATTTTCATTTTTAAATACCTACTTTTTATTTATATATAGCCAAATATTATAATTATGTAAATAGTTACTTGACAAATCATTCGACCTTTGTTAGGGTACTTCTCGTGATGGCAGCAGGCCCGCCTGCAGGACCGCTTCCGAGCCCCGCTCGAAGGCGCGTCGCCGTCCGTGATACCGCTTCCTCTTTGGAGGAAGTTCGTGAAGTGTGCGCCAATCAGCGAGGACTTCCTCGTTTTTTGTTGCCCTTATTCTGGTCGACCCGCCCGTCGCCTCCTCCAGCCCTTGTCAGAAGACCTCAACCCTCTTCGTACCGAGGGGACGGCGCGCTCGTCCGGATAGACTTCACCACACACCCGCTCTTGCCTCGTTCGACCCGGCGGCAAACCGTCGACGATATTCACCCCGCGTGGATATCAGAAACGGCTTGCCATCTGGGGACGACAGGTTTCGACGGGGGATCGCGAAGGCTGGTCTGCGTGTCGTGGAGCCTGAGGCCACGTAAAAAACAGGTGCCATCGAACTGCGGCCTGACAGTTCTCCGAGCTCAGCTCGGCGTCTCCCCTGTTCGCCACGCAGGGACCGGACGTTAACACGGCTTGATGGCGGAGAGACTGCCTTATCTCCGTCGTGACACCTGCCTTGCGGGAACGTCGCCCCATCACGGAAACGAGGGGAACCGACGGGCTTGGTGAGCCCGGTTGCCGCACGGAAAGACGTGGCTCAGGCCCCGCGATGAGCCAATCCATCATCGCTACACACGTAGATGATCCGCCAACGCCCTCCCGGACCCGGGTTCGATTCCCGGCGTCTCCACCATTGAGAGAATGCGTGGGGCCAGGGCACGTGCTTGCCAGGCCTCATGCGATCCAGGGGCCGGGCGATGACCCGACTACGTAAACCTGGACCGCAATCCTTCCATCCGACGGAGGGAAAGCGCCACATCCGGGCGCGGGGGAGGTGAGGGATCACCAACCCAAGGGAAGCTCCGCACTCGTGGCTTCGGCCAGGAACGGAACCAGCGACCCAGGCACGCACTTCTTCTCATCCGCCGGACGACCGTCCCCCGGTCGCTACGGCATCCGAAAGGAAACAGCGGTGTCACGGCACGTCCATGCCTTGGCCTCGCGCGGGTCGGAGGGACATACTCCCTCCGCACACTGTAGCCCCTGGAATGACAGGGCGATCCGCGCACGAGTCGTCCGGTGGGGGATGATCCGGATCCATTGCCGCCAGGCGATGGGAGGCGCGCACCCGCGCGCCAAGGGGAGACCTAACAGCAGCGCGGACGGATCGCCGCCGCGCTGGGATGTCGGGTCGCGCCCCATGGACAAGCTCTTCTCCCTCACAAGGAGACGCATACGTTAAGCGGCGTGAGGGCTGTGCTGGCCACGCGTCGTGAGGAGTGGGCCAACGCCCAAAATCGGTGCCCTGAAGCAACAGGACATTCCTCGAAACGGACTACTTGGATAAGGTAGACGTAAGTGCCGCCTCGGCACGGGGACGCGGGAACCTGCATCTGAATGGTTCGTCTGCGTCGCCAGAACGCTGCTCGCCGCATCGTGCCCGGGACCGTCCGGTGCCTACGGTGGTGAGAGTAGCCCTCAAGCATTGCTTCGCTGTTCCCTCTGGCCCGATACCCGCCACGGAACGCAGGCAAAAAAGTCGGTCCCACGGCACGTTCTTGCCTTGGAACCGCATGGGGCGGACCCGATCCGCAACCATCCCTGAATCGACAGGGACCCATCCTGGATGCGCGTTCCCAGCCCCTGAAAAGGCTCGGTTCGCACCGTCATCCATAGGTATCTGCCGTACACGACGCGGGGGCGCGTTTGTGACCTGCGGCAGCCGCCAGAACCCCTTCTGCGTCCCGAAACCTAGTTCGGAACGCGGCGGAGCCCCACCGCTCCGCCAGACCCTCGAACGGAGAGACCGCTTGTCCGCTCGATCCGTCTGGACGTTCATAACAAGGAGCGCCGTATCACGCGCTCCGATCTCTCGGCAAGACGACGTGCTTGCCCGTGTTGCCGCGAGATCGGAGCGCGCGAGGCCCCCATTCGCCCTCCCGCCAGAGGGGCCGCCAGCGCTCACCTTCTTTCGCAGGCTCAAGAAAACAGGAGAACGACCATGACAACGTCCGCCCCGTCCACGCCCGCCGCCGAAACGTCCGTCACCCTGACCCACAACGAGGCCCTCGCCGAGTTGCGGGCTCAGAAGGGCCGGTACGGCCTCGCGAGCGCGCGTGCCGCCGCGACCGTGATGTTCGTCGAAGGGAAGGAGGCCATCAACCCGGCCTTCACCTTCGAGTCCGAGGATGCGCGGGCCAAGCGCGCCTGGGAGAACATCATCCGCCTCAAGACCGCGCTCACGGTCGCCAACGCGCGTCGGCAGATCGACTGGGAGGGACGTAAGCTCCCCCTGGCCGAGGGCGTGATCCGGCAGAAGGAGCTCGAGGGCGAGATCGCCCGGCTCAAGAACCTGCGGATCCACGAGCACGACGAGACGCTGACGCGCCAGCGCCGCACCGGCACAGAGTACGAGGAGGTCGAGGTGGTCACCAAGCACCGCTCGCGCCTCACCGAACGCCAACGCACGGACGCGGTGGAGGCCCTCGAGGCCCGGCGCCGGTCGTTGGCCGCGGCGATCAACCGCGTCAACAACCGCTCCAGCGTGACGGTGAAGCTCCTCCCCGAGTGAGCGCCCGTCGCGGCCTGCGGGCCACCGCCTTCGGCCCCCTCCCGAACGCCACGGCGTGAGGGAGGGGCGCCGGTCCCGGACGAGAGGTCGGCTCCCCGTTGCTGGGTCTCCGGACGGCGCTTCGGCGCCCGACGCAGGCTTCCGGCAGCGGACCCCCTAATTCACCTTCTAGGTGAAGAAGCCGAGCCTACGGTGCGCAAAAACGCACCGACCGCTCAAGACTCCCGGCTCCGATCCCTGGCCTTCAGCCGCTAGCGTTCAGCCCACCTGAGCCCTAAGCCCTGAGCCTTGAGACCTTAGCGCTGAGCCCTGAGACCTTGTTGTGGCCACCTCTCCCGCGGACACTCCCCGACCACCTGGTTGGGGCTTTTTTATTCGTCAAAAAGACAAGATTCCACAAAATCGTCTTCGAGAGCGTTCTTTCACAGAAACATCAAGAGAACAGAAAACCTGATCCTTGACAGAAAGACCCGTTTCGGGGAGACTCGGCGAACGGAGCAAGCCATGGCGCATCCTTCACAGCTACCGGCACGATATTGGCACAAGAACTTCCCCAGGCCAGAAGGGCCACCTCTCTTCGGCCTCAGCTTCGGACAATCGCGCCCCGACCCCCATCGGCTACATGATGCCACCTGGTACAACGGCCACGGCGAACACCTCGGCACCGGCGACCTCGACGCCGCCGACATCGAACGCATCAAGACAGAGATCCCCGAAGGCAGCTATTTCATCGTCCGCCGAGCAGATACCCGCCTCCCCTCCGAGACCCGCCCGATCGGCCTCGAAGGCCTCCTCGCCAGCGCGGAGCTCCTCATCACAAAGGACCACGCCTGGTGGATCCTCTTCCACCCGCGACCGACCCCCCTCATGACCCGCGGCATCACGCTCCCGGTCATCACGTTCGGGGAAGCGTGGGAACGGCTACGCCCGCTGGAAAAAGCAGAAGATCCAGACCCTTGAGAACGCTCAAGGGATTTTTTATGGACTTGG
Source organism: uncultured Gammaproteobacteria bacterium (assembly GCA_964623645.1). Lineage (GTDB taxonomy): Bacteria > Patescibacteriota > Patescibacteriia > 2-12-FULL-60-25 > 2-12-FULL-60-25 > JAGOUA01. The sequence continues at coordinate 10,979 of CAZURG010000035.1, forward strand.
GTCGCTCGATGACCGAACTGGATTACTTCGGCGCGCCGGTCGCGATCGACACGCCTTCGTCAGGCGCTCCTCGCAATAACGTAGGAGTGATGTCCGAGTTCTCTTTTTTATCTTTCTTCTTCCTTTCCCTTCGCCCTGTAGGTCCGTCCGGCAGGAGCCCTTCTTGTGCGTCGCGCGCTCAGGAAGGACGCAAAGATGAGCCCCATCCA
>CAZURG010000036.1:0-9969 GCA_964623645.1 uncultured Gammaproteobacteria bacterium
GCCCAACGACGTTCACCCACACTCGGAACGAGACGGACGGCGTGCCGCAGGCGGGCGTTGCGGTGCGGCAGCGCGGTTCGCCTGTGAGGGTGAGTTCGGTCTTGCCAACCGTAGCCGCCTTGAAGGCGAGTGACTCTCCGCTGATTGGGGCGAGAACCGTGGCGTTCTCGTTGGTGACAGCGCTCCAGACGTAGTCGTTACCCAGCTTCAGAACAATCCGGTCGCCGGTCTCGGCCTCAACCGTGGTGCCATTGTCGCGTAAGCCGATTACGCGCGAGGTGGCGTTGACCTGGGACAGGTTGCGGACAAAGTACGCTTTTAAATCAAGTGAACCGGTTTCGGCGCGAGCCCACACGTCGACACGGTCACCGACGGCGAGAGCCTTCTTGTTCATGCGCAGGTATTGGCTGAACACGAGGGACGAAGCGCGAATGTCGACATTGTAGGTCTTTCCATCCGTCGCGAGGACGCGGAGGCGGCCGTCTTCGATGGCGCTCACCGTTCCCTCAACATGGACACGGACGAGCGGAACGCGGATGTTGATCTTTTCGGCGAGGGTGTTCTCGTTGTCGCGATTCCGCACACCATTTACCGTCACTTCTGCGCCGACCGTGAGGCTGGCGGCCGTGGTCGCGTCACCGTTCTTGAGGATCTTCGTCTTCTCGTCGAGGAGGACGGTCTGGGTCCCGCGTTGCTTCGTCTTGATCACGAGACTCTTGCTGTCGGTGGCGATAGAGGTCACGGCGCCCGTCAAAGTCACGCGTTGGACACGGACGGCGTGGTCATGAACGCGGGTGGCGAGAATATCTTTTTCAGCCTGGACGGTCCCTTGAACCGTGACGCGGTCACCGACACGAAGGTCGGCGAAGGCGATCGCGGAACCGGACCGTGGAACGAATTTCGTATCGGCATTCGTGCGCACCTTGAAGAGGCTCTCACCAACCTTGAGAGCGATGTCCGTCCCGGAAAGGGAGGAAACCGTTCCGACGACGGTGATCTGCTTGTGCTCAGCGGCCGGCAACTTCTTGTTGAGGACCCTTTCAAGCATCGAAGGATTCAGCTTATCAACGAGGATTTCCGCTTTCTTCCGAGAAAGATCAAGCTTCTGAGAAAGGTCGAGATCGGCGATGACTGAAGGCGTCACGATCGGACCGCGCGCAAACGTCGCGACCGGGGTGAGGGCCGCCGTCAGGACGATTCCCGCAGAGAGGAGAGAAATACGCATATGAGAGAGAAGGTTACTGGGCTTAAGGGGTTTTTTGATCCAGTTCCGCTTTGGAGCGGTCCGGGGCGTCGATCTTGATCTCCCCTTCGAAGAAAACGTCAGCGGGAGGGGTAAAGTCAGGATCCTGTTTTGTCTCGGGCAAGATCTTTACGGGAAGGTCGCGACGCGGGCGGATGATCGGTTTGCGCTCTTCTTTTAGGGGCTCTTCCTTCGGCTTGTCGCGCGGAACATCCTGTTCGGCCTTGCGGGCCTGACGGACGAATGCTTGCGCCTCACGGAGAGCCTCTTTTGCATCACGGAAGGCGTCGGAAGCGTCGGCATAAGCGCCGGCGCGGAAGAAGGCTTGGCCTTTTGCTGCGGCCTGTTTCGCGGCGGCGAGCCGGGCATCGACCTTCATGAGAGCTTCACCCATGACTGCGGCTTCGAGGTGGCTGCGTTCTTTTTCCGCTTCGGTGAGGCGCTCCGTCAAATCAACTTGCGCCTCAAGCGCGATCTCCTTCCACTTTTCGGAAGCTACGCGCTCCTGTTTTTGATCAATCTTCGCCGTTGCATCGATATCGACCTTCAGGCGCTCGCGTTGGCGCGTGGCCGCCTCGGTCTTGAGACGGACGGTGTCGAGGACGGGAGCGATCGCCGCCTTGGCGTCGATGGGACGCTCGGAAAGGCGGTCGAGGGCATCTTGGCGGACGCGGAGCTTGGCCTCGTAGCGAGCGGAGAGATCGGCGGCGGCGCGTGTGTCCCCTTCTTCTTTGACGGCGAGGATCTTGGCTTCAGCGCGGTCCGCCTGCTCCTTGAAGCGTGCTTCGAGCTCAGCCTGGACGGAGGGCGTGAGGCGGTCCTGTTCGGCAAGGGCCTTCGCCTCATCGAGACGGCGAGCCGTGAGGCTGGCTTCGACTTCCGCCTTGGCTTCGGCGGAAATTGCTAATGAACGTCGCAATGGCTCCGTAACATTTACTTTGACGAAGTAGAGTGGGCTATCAGGAAGAGCGCCCTCGGCCGCGGAGGCAGTGCCCGCTCCAACGAGGAGGAGCGCAGCGGCCACGATCGGCACGGGCTTTAGGACGGGAGAGAGGAACGAGAGAACAGAGTTCGACCTTTGCGCTAATGGACGAGCGGCGGCGGTCGTTCTTACGGGATGCGCCTCCATGAACGTTAAAAGCTCACGGCGAGCGGCGTCTTTCTCGTCGGACGTGAGGGCCAGCGCGCGAGCGCGGCGGAAATACCTAAAGCGATAAAACATAGGAGGGGATAAGGCGGCGGAGCTTGTCGACGGCACGATGGAGGCGCACGGACACGACGTTCGCGGATTCGCCCAAGATCTCCGCGATCTCTTTCGGCGCGAGGTCATCGATGTAGCGCATGATGACCACTTCGCGGTGTTTCTCGTCGAGCTGGTCGAGGTAGGGGCGGATGGCCTGGTGGTCAATCCCCTTTTCAAGCGCAGGCCGAGGGTTGCTGGACGGTTCGAACCCGCTTTCCTCCAAGACTTCGAGCGAGACCTGTTCGCGTTTCTTGCGAGCCTCATCGATGATGAGGTTGTTCGCGACCTTGTAGAGGAAGGCGCGCAGGTTCTCGACCTCGGTTCCCTGGCCTAGAGCCTGCCAGACCCGCAGGAACGTCTGCTGCATCAGGTCCTTGGCTTGCTCGCGGTGGTAGACACGGAAATAGCAATGGCGAAAAATCGCGTCTGCGTAGGTTTCGTAGGCGTGGAGGAACGCGGCTTGGACGTCCATTGGCATAGATGACGGAAGGAGGGTGGAAAACTTACCGCTCAGGCCGCGGCGGCCTGCCACCAGGCCTCAAAGAGGGCCTGGAAATTGCGGGCGATGTTCTGGTTCGTGACGGTGATCCCCAGCAGGTTCCCCCGCTCGAAGGAGAGCACGTTAACGGTATCACCCAGCAGGTAGAAGGCAAAGGCGTGCAGCGTGGCGGACGGGTTGAGAAAACGGACCTCGAGGCCTTTCTTTTGCTGATAAAATACCCTGTTCCGCTCCCGTTCGGCACCGTTAACGAGGAGCTTCGTCGTAAGCCGTTTTTCCGTCTTGAGGCGCTTCATCCGATCATGCCAATCACGTTCGAAAATGAAGCCCCATTCTGGTTGCCAGACGAAAGGGTCGCGAGCCAGGCAGAGAGTTGCACCGACCGGGGCTTGCCGCATCATCGCCATATAGGCGCGCTTCAACCCTTCTTGGCCTTCGAAAAAGACGACGCGCGGGACTTGGGCGTCCTTAGAGCCCAACGCGCGTAACTGCGGACCGATCTCTTGGAAGAATGTCCGCTTTTCGGCGAGGGCCCGCTCCTCCGCCAGGAGCATGCGGTCCAGGACATCCACGTCTTCTGCTAGGAACTGCTTGACGCCGTTTTTCTGAGTCACCTTGACGATTCCCTTCCCCACGAGGGCATGGAGGCAGGTGTAGACGGTGCTACGGGATAAGACGCACGCCTTGGCAATCGTGGCGGCGCTGGCGGGCGAACGCTCTAAGAGCGCGCCATAGACGCTGGCCTCGTAAGGTCCGAGACCAAGGCGCTTGAGGTGGTCGGTGAGATTCTGCATATAAATACCTTATATTAGCCAAAATATCTCGTTTTGTCGTCATTGTACGACATCTCGTACAATTCCATACCCAGGGTATATCGTTGCTTGTGAACGGGCAACCCTTCCGTTCAAAGGAGCCTGGTCATGCGTGAGGAAAACCTGTTCGAGCGTCTCGCGGCAGCCGAAGCCGCTCTCCCCTCCCTGCTGGAGGACGACGGCTGGCAGAGCCTGTTCATCGATTATGAGCACCCGTTCGTGGAACGGCTGTGGCGGCCGTGGCAGGAGGGGCGGCTGTCGCTGCACGCGATCCATCCGTGCGCGCCGGAACAGGCGCTTTACCATCCGCACCCGTGGGCGTCGGCGATGCGGCTCAAGGGACGGGGGTATCGCATGCGGGTCGGTTCTGGGCCGGGCCTGGTGCCGCCGCCGGTCGCCGCTGAGATCGTCCTGCCGCCGGAGACGGCCTACGCGATGGCGGACATCGACGGCTGGCACGCGGTGTGCCCCGAGGGCGGGATCGCCTACAGCGTGATGGTCACGGGCGCCCCCTGGGGACGGCCGGCCCCGAAAAGCGCGCAGCCGCTTCGGACCCTCACGCCGGGACGGATCGGCGAGCTGAAGGAGGTCTTTCGGGGGTACTATCCCCGTCGCTAGCGGTCTTCGGACCGCCTTTTTTTGTAGAGCTCGCTTAGGCATCGAAAAAACGTCCTGCCGGGGGCGATTTTGAAAGCGAGATCCGTGGACGGGTCCGTGTCAATGAAGCGCTTTTCCTTGATTGGAAAAGAAAAACGGCACGTGGCCGTCTTTCCTTTTAGGTTTCGTGACGAGGCTGCTGCTGTTCCTGGTCGGAGGTCGTTTGGGCGGAGGAGGATTCGGAGGCATCGCCTTCAGAACCCTCACCCTCCTCGTCCTCGTCATCCTCATCCTCCTCTTCTTCATCTTCCCCAGATTCATTTGCGCTCTTCTCAGGGGACTCGTCCGGCTGCGTCGGGCGACGCGTCTCTTCGGATTCTTCCGTGCCTGCCGTCTCGGCTCCGTCATCGGCCGGGGCCTTCTTTTCCAAGTCGCGATCGATTGCAAAGAGGTTGGACATACGATGATGGCTAGCGAATGAAGAAGAGCGGGAACGGGGGCGGCCCTAGGCGCGTCCGGAGACGATCCGAGACAGCCCCGCGTTCGACGCTCAGTCGGAGGATGCGCGATCGCGGATCTCCCGACCGAACGCCGAACGAGCGTCGGTCTTTTGAGCGTACACCCCTCAGGAACGTCGTCAACAAGAGAGAAGCATCGGGCTCCAAACGCGTTAGGCGACGGCCTCTTCCGCGCGTCGTTTCACCTTTAGGATCAGGCGCACGAAGCGAAGCTCTTCGTAACCGTATTCTTCGCCTAACGCTGCCTGGACGGGTGCGAGGAACGCGGTACCGATCTGGCGGAAGGCGGCGACGATGCGCTGGAAGCGCTCGACGGAAGGCACGGTGAGGTGCGCGATCTCGAGCGGGATCTTTTGGTCGAGGGCCTGCTCGAGGTGGCTGAGGACGGTGCCGACGGTCAGGCGGCGCTCGGCAGCGATCTGTTCGATTGTCTGCTTGTTCGCAAGGGCTTCGACGGTGGCGAGGATGGAGGCGCCGATGGCGCGTTTCGCGGGCGCGGCGGCGACGGGAGCCGGCTTGGCTTCGAAAACACGTTCCTCAAGGCCGTGTTCCTGGGCGTACGCCTGCACTTCTGCGAGGAAATCTTGGCCGTATTGAGCTAATTTCTCTTTACCGATTCCGAAGACCTGCGCCATCGATTCGAGGCGCTGCGGATAGCGGCGGGCCATATCGTGAAGAGTCCGGTCGCCGAAGATGATGTAGGGCGGGACGGAGCGGGCGTCCGCGAGACGGCGGCGGACGCTACGCAAGCGTTCGAAAAGGGCCTGGTCGTACGGTTCCGTGGCGGCATTTTTGCCGGACGGACGGGTAAGGGTGGCGGGGGCCGCCGGATCTGGCAACGGAAGGTCATTGAGGGACGGGACGCACAGGTCACACGCGCCGCAACTCCCCCGCTCCCAGGTCTCGCCGAAATAGTTCAAGAGGAAGGCGCGGCGGCAGCTGGCACGTTCGCCGTAGTCGAGCATGTCCTGGAGCTGTTGGCGGGCGCGCTGGCGCTCGGCCGGATCGGGCATCTCGCGGATGAAATACTCCTGCTTGATGCGGTCGCCGGCGGAATAGAAAAGAACACAGTCGCTTGGGAGGCCATCGCGGCCGGCGCGGCCGGTTTCCTGGTAGTACCCTTCGACGGATTTTGGCAAATCCATATGAACGACCAGGCGGACGTCGGGCTTGTCGATCCCCATGCCGAAGGCGACGGTCGCGACAATGACGGGAACCTGGTCACGGATGAATGCCTCTTGGATTTTCGTACGTTGCGGCGGGGTGAGGCCGGCGTGGTAGGCGGCGGCCGGGACGCCGTTCGCCTGGAGGTCGGCGGCCGTCTTTTCGACGCCTTTGCGCGAGAAGCAATAAATGATGATCGCCTGGCCGGGATGGCGGCGGACTTCCTGCAAGAGCCGGGGAAACGCTTTCTTTTTTGGGAGGACGCGATACGACAAGTTCGTGCGGTTGAAGCTGGACTGGAAGACCCAGTTGGGCGATGATGTCGTCGCGGACGCGGACGTTGGCCGTCGCGGTGAGCGCGATCAGGGGGACGCCTGGGAACGCATCACGGAGACGGCGCAAGTTGCGATAGTCGGGCCGAAAATCGTGTCCCCATTCGGAGATGCAGTGGGCCTCATCGATCGCGAACAGGTCGACCTTGAGGGATTGTAAAAAGGCGCTTGTTTGGGGAAGGGCGAGGCGTTCGGGCGCGAGGTAGAGCAATTTCAATTGCCCACTTTTTGCCATGAGCTCGACATACGCAGACTCTTGCGGGGTGAGCGTGCTATTGAGGAAGGCGGCCTGGATGCCGTTGGCTTTGAGGGCGTCGACCTGGTCCTTCATGAGGGCGATGAGGGGTGAGACAACGACGGTGAGGCCGGGGAACGCTAAGGCCGGCAGCTGATAGCAGAGCGATTTGCCGCCACCCGTTGGCATGAGAACAAGGGCGTCCTGGCGAGCATAACAATGCTCAACAATTTCTTGCTGCAAGGGGCGGAACTGTTCGTAGCCGAAATATTTCTTGAGGAGATCAAGCATCACCATACGACACACCGTTGCCTAGAATCGAGCCTGGCGTCAAACCGGACGGATCGACCAGGAATATCCCCTATCATGCACAAAAAAGAGCGTATTCCCGAGAGATTTTTCTTATGTCAGGCGTGCGATCACGTAAATAAATGCCATCCCCAAGACCGTTAGGAAGACGAGACCATAGGAGCTGCGCTGGCTATGGGCCTCGGGAAGAAGGTCGCTCGCGCCCAGATAGAGGAGGAAGCCCGCAAAGAATCCGAGATACCAGACCAGGAATTTGGCCGGGATATGAAAGATGAACGTTGAGAGAACACCCAACACCGGCATGAGGGCATCGAGGAACAGAAACTGCACGGTGCGACGCATCGAGTTCTTGTTCATGAGCATGAGGCTCACGGTATTGAGGCCGTCGCTGAAATCATGGGCTAAGACGGCGATAGCGACGAGCGTGCCGACCTCGGGGCTGACGTGGAATCCCAGACCGATCCCCACCCCATCCAAAAAGCTGTGGAAGGCGAGGCCGGAGGCGCCGACGTAGCCGACGAGGGGGTGCTTGTGGTCGGCGTAGGCGTCCTCATGCGTATGGTGGATGACGGCGAGCTTCTCGAAGAGATGCAGCGTCAGGAAGCCGAGAGCGACGGCAACCATGGCGGACATGAGGGGGAGCCCTTGGGCACGGCTCAATTCGGCGATTTCTGGGATCAGGTCGAAGAGGGCGACGGCGATGAGGACGCCCGCCGTGAAGCTGATGACGGCGTGGAGACGCTTGCGATGGCGGATACCGAAGAGGCCGCCACAGAGGGTAGAGACAACGGTCGCGAAGGCGAAGAGAAGGATTTGCATGGAAGTAAGCTAAAAAATAGCGTGATTCGGAGGAATCGTACGGCCATTTGGGCGGATGGGCAAGACCCGCGCATGAATGAGTCTGAATGCATCCGTTTGACAAAACCGAGCAAATATGCGAAAATCGGCGGTCGTTGCCCCACGAATAAGCCAAGCGGAAAGGCGGACCTCATGCAGCTGGCAAAAGAAATCCTGGAAATGGTTGCCTCCTCGCAGTCCACATGCTTCGATCGTCTGATGGGGATCGGGCTTCTGCTCCTCATGCTCCTGGCGGTCGTGATCGTGGTCGCCCTGATCTTCAACTTGGTGGACACGATCGGAATCGTTCCGAAGCACGTCATCCAGACGGCGATCAAGCACAGGCGAATCATTCCGGCATACACGACACATCAGGAGGTGAAGTTGGGCGACAAGACGATCCCGATCACCAACCACTTCCCGGAGAGATACATCCTGCAATTCGACATCGAAGGCAGCTCCGTGGACTTCGATGTCGAACCCTCCACCTACACCCTGCTCCGGGTTGGCGACCTTCTTGAGGTGCGGTACGGGTACGGGCGCATTACGCGCCTGCCCGTCCCCCATAGCATCCGGCCGGCGGGAGACGCGCCCGTCACCGCCTGTGCCGGCTAAGGCCTCAATTGGCTCATGCGCCTCTGACGGGCGCTCTTTTTTTGTCTAATATTTCCAGCCTCTTGACACCATCCCTACTTCGTGTTTAAATTACACTAATTGAGATTGATCCCTTCCCTGCTCCGGAGACGCTTCGCCTTGGCACGAGGCGCCTCCGGACCAGCCGGAGGGATCCCCTCAAGGCCCCTTCCATCACGGGACGCGGCCCCTTGTGGGACCCGTCCAAGAAAGGCAGACCCCTATGCGTTTCAACCCTCTCCTCCTCACCGACGGGTACAAGCTCTCGCACTGGAGGCAGTACCCGCCCGGCACCACGCGCGTCTTCTCGTTCCTGGAGAGCCGCGGCGGGCCCTTCCCGTTCACGACCTTCTTCGGCCTCCAGCATGTCCTCAAGGAGTACCTGGTGGGGTCGGTCGTGACGGCTGAGGCGATCGCGGAGGCGCGCGAGCTCTCGCGCGAGTACTTCGGTGACGCCAGCCTCTTCAACGAGGCGGGGTGGCAGCGGATCCTCGAGGTCCATGGCGGCCGCTTCCCGGTCGAGATCCGGGCCATCCCTGAGGGCACGCGGGTCCCCATCCGCAACGCGCTCATGACGGTGGTGAACACCGATCCGGCGCTGCCGTGGGTGACCAACTACCTCGAGACGCTGCTCTCACAGCTGTGGTACCCGACGACGGTGGCCACGCAGTCGCGCCTGATGAAGGACACGATCGCGCGCGCCCTCGAGCGGACGGGCACGACGGGCGACACGGCCTTCAAGCTGCACGACTTCGGGTTCCGCGGCTCGACCTCGGTCGAGGCTTCGGCCCTGGGTGGTGCGGCGCACCTGCTGAACTTCCAGGGGACGGACACGCTCTCGGCGCTCGCCCTCCTGGGACGTTCGTACCATGCCAAGGGCGTGGGCTTCTCGATCCCGGCGGCGGAGCACTCCACGATCACGTCGTGGGGCCGCGACCACGAGGCGGACGCGTACCGCAACATGCTCGAGGCGTTCCCGAACGGCCTCGTGGCGGTGGTGTCGGACTCGTACAACGTCTACCGGGCCTGCGGGGAGCTGTGGGGCGGGACGCTGCGCAAGCAGGTGCTGGCCCGCAACGGGACCCTGGTGGTGCGGCCGGACAGCGGCCACCCGCCGGAGGTGGTGGTGCGGGTCCTGGAGATCCTGGGCAAGGCCTTCGGCACGCGGACCAACGAGAAGGGGTTCAAGGTGCTCGACCCGCACGTGCGCGTGATCCAGGGTGACGGGATCGACCGGGTGATGCTCGGGACGATCCTCGAGGCCATGGAGGCGACGGGCTGGTCGGCGGACAACCTGGCCTTCGGGTCGGGCGGCGGCCTCCTGCAGAAGGTGGACCGCGACACCATGAAGTTCGCCTTCAAGTGCTCGGCAGTCGAGGTGGACGGAGCCTGGCGCGACGTGATGAAGGATCCGGTGACGGACCCCGGCAAGCGTTCGAAGGCGGGTCGACTGATGCTGGTTCGCGACGCGGACGGGTACCGAACCGTCGTCGAGGGCCAGACGGCGCTTCCCAACCTGCTCGTGCCCGTGTTTCGCGACGGCGAAC
>CAZURG010000037.1:0-292 GCA_964623645.1 uncultured Gammaproteobacteria bacterium
TAAAATCATCGAAGGCTACGAGAGCTGCGATCGCCTGCTCCGAAGCGCATTGCCAGGAGCCATCGCAAAACTCGAGACAGCGTTGGCACGTCACGACAAACGGCCCTCATCGGGTGATCGCGCCCCGCTTACCGAAGAGGAAAAAACCGCTATACACGCCGACCTCAGTCCGTATGGCATCCGCCTCACCGAATCTCCCATCTATAAAACAGACCTGGTTCACTTCATCGGCTGGCTAAAGGGGCTGCCGGCCGCTGAGGCGAAATGGGTCGGGGAAATCGAATATGACGAC
>CAZURG010000037.1:302-9909 GCA_964623645.1 uncultured Gammaproteobacteria bacterium
GTTGACACGCCCCTTCATGAACACGCAACGCGGGGAACTTGTTCTATCCATTGAAATCGGAAGAGAGGAGGAGATATTCAAGCGGTCTTTTGACGCTCTTCAAGGAACAGTGGGGACGATCGCCGAGCTAAGGGAGGAAAAATACGCCCTCCTCATCGAAAAATCCGACTTATATCGTGGAAATAGCGTCACTCTTGATGCGGAGCAATTGAAATGCCTCAAAGACGTGATCAGCTACCCGCTCCGCTCCATCGAACGAGATGCCACCTGGCGCGCACTGCTCTGGTTTCGGCTCTTACGCGACAATCACGGCATTCGCTTGCTGGAGCGACCCGCCGCTGGGTTGCAGCAGGCCCTCTCCATGCTTCTTGGATGTCTTGACACCTATGGAGCGAAGGTGGACCGCTTCAAAAAAGTCGCCAATCCCTCCCCTCAATCATGGAAACCACGAAGCGCATCCGGTCACCCAATGACCCCGACCACCTCAATGCACCCACCCAGCCCTGCAAGCAAATAAAAATCCCTCGCATCGCTACGAGGGTCAGACCCCCTCCTCCATCCGCGCCGCCACGACACGGATCTGGCGTCCATCGGGATCACGAAACACGTTCGGGGAGCGATCGAGGCACACGTAGCCTCGCTCCTTGAGGCGCGCTAGCGCGGCGGCCGGATCTTCCACGCCGAACTCGTATCCCGACACCCCCGACGGCGCGTACTCTGGAGGGCATTGCACCAGCTCCATCCCGCCGAGCGCCTCAGTCCGCCACCCCCCGCCATCGAGCTTCACCAGCGGAACCCCAAACAGCGCCCCATAGAACCGCGCCGAAGCCACCCCATCCCGACAGGCCAACGAAACCCGCGTCGCACGCCCCGAACCGAATCGACCGTCCATGCGTTTCAACCTCCAGAACCCCTCAACCATGCGTTGAGATGGGCAGCTTTTATACAGCAAAACAGCCGAATCGTCAAGCAATAAGCACCGCCCCCGTCCGAGTCCCTTGCAATAATTTCTTTGGATTCCTTCCCTTCTCTCGCAGGTGGCCGGGGTAGTGGCCCATCCAAGCGGAAAAGGACGGGCGATGGGGTGCCAGCCCCATTTTCTCCCTTTCCCTTGCTAAAAAAACCCTTTTTACGCAGTATATGGGTATATGTCTCTCCGCATGGACGCCGGCTTCGAACACCTCCGCCAAGCCATGGCCAATCTTTTCGCCGAACGCATCGAATTCCCCGTAGGGGCTTTCGTGACCGTTCTTCGCGCTAAAATGACCGCCAACACGGCGCACGCCTCCTTTACGCTCTCCGTGATGCCCACTTCGATGGAAGAAGACGTCCTCAAGACCCTCAAGGACATGGACCACGAACTCAAGGACGGCCTCGCGGAATCCCTCCGCCTCCGCCGCATCCCCGACCTCCACTTCGGCTTCGACCACACCGAAGCCAAAGCCGAAATCATCGAGCAGACCCTTAACCGCCTCCGCGCCGACGGCGAGATGTAACCCATGCGCGATCCAGGGTTCCTTCAGCTCCTTGAACGCCTCCGCGTCGCCAAACGCGTGCTTCTGGTCTCCGACGGCCGCCCGGACGGCGACAGCCTCGGCTCGACGACCGCCACCTTCCAATGGCTAGAGCGCGATTATCCCAACATCCACCTGGAAGCCTTCTGCCAGGAACGCACGCCCGTTTCCTTGCTTTGCTTAAATGCGATCCTGCACATAAAAAATGATCCCCGAGTCTTCGACGAGCCCTGGGACCTGATCATCCTCCATGATGCCGGAGACCTCGCGCACGCGGGCATCAAGGACCATCTCCCAAACACGCCCACCGGCTACACGCTCGTGGACATCGACCACCACGCCACGAACACGCGCTATGGCCACCTCAACATCGTCCAAACCGATGCGAGCGCGACGACGCAGGTCCTCTACCGTTGCTTCAAAGAGAACGGCATCCGCCTCAATCCGAACATCGCCAGTTCCCTCCTCGCGGGCTTACTGACGGATACGGGCGCCTTCGGCAACTCCGGCACCACCGCCGACAGCCTCGCCATGGCCAGCGACCTCCTCCGCCAAGGCGCCCGCTACCAGGAAATCATGCAGTCCACCCTCTCCCGCCAAAGCGTCGAGAGCTTCCACCTCTGGGGCAAGGCCCTCGCCAGGCTCAAGAAGGACACAGCCCTAGACATGGCGACAACCTACTTTTTCGCCGAGGATTATGCGGCCGTCAAAGACGAGGAAGCAACCAACGGCCTTTCGAACATGCTCAATGCGACCTGTGGCGACGCGGAAACCGTCATGGTCCTGAAAGAGACCTCAGACGGCCTGATCAAGGGATCCGTCCGCAGCACCAAACGCGACATCTCCAAATTCTGCCAGGCACTTGGTGGGGGTGGACATAAGAAAGCTGCGGGATTTGCAATTCAGGGAATTCTGAAGAAGCGCGCCGACGGAACGGTGACTATCGTTGAAAAAAAATCCCCGTAAGCCGCTCGCGGCTTTCGTCCACGCTCTTCCCACGTCCGAGTTTTTTCTTGTCTTTTTTCCCATTCTCATTCCGCTCCCCTCTCCCGATCCCGAGGGCCGAGGCGACCTCCTCTGGAGGGGCCCGCGGAGCGCGACCGGCGCGAGCGAGAGCAAATTTTCAGCAGAAAATTATGCGTACCCGGAAGAGGAGGTCGCCTCGGCCCTCGGGATCGGGTTCGGGCGCATTTTCCTACGGCTGTTCCAAGGGGTCCCTATGGGGGCGCAGCCCCCATAGGTCTTCTGCCCCCTCGGCAGAGTCCAAGAGTTATTAGCAGTCTCCCTGTTTGACTGCTAATCCTCCAGCAGGTATGCTGTTCTCCGTATGAACCCGTACTCCCTCACCAACCTCCAACCCCCCAAGAATTGGCTGATCCCTACGGTGATTGAAAAGACCGCCCAAGGCGAACGCGCCTACGACATCTACTCGCGCCTCCTGAAGGACCGCATCATCATGCTCGGCACGGGCGTCGACGATGAGGTCGCTAACGTTATCGTGGCGCAGTTGCTCTTCCTCGAAAGCCAAGACAGCGAAAAAGACATCAAGCTCTACATCAACTCCCCTGGCGGCTCCGTCACGGCTGGCTTGGCGATCTATGACGCCATGCAGTACGTGAAGCCGGCAGTCCAGACCATCTGCATCGGCATGGCCGCCTCCATGGGCGCCGTCCTGCTCGCCGGTGGCGCGCCAGGCAAGCGCTTCGCCCTCCCCAACGCGGAGATCATGATCCACCAGGTCCTCGGCGGCTTCCAAGGCCAGGCCACCGACATCCAGATCCACGCCGAACGGATCCTCCAGATGAAGGCCAGCCTCAACAAGATGCTCGCCAAGCACACGGGCCAACCCCTCAAGACGATCGAGCACGACACGGAACGCGACAACTTCATGGACGCCCAGGCGGCACAGAAGTACGGGCTGATCGATAAGGTCATCAGCTAGTCGACAAGCGAGAGTGTACCAATAACAAAACAACCGCCTAGGCGGTTGTTTTGTTATTGGTACACTCTTAAGATCTCAATCCCCGTATAGAAGTGCTTCAAGATGTCCGCATAGCGCCTCCCTTCATTCGCCATCGCCAAGGCCCCGGTCGCCGACATCCCTACCCCATGGCCCCACAATGTCCTGCCCTGGTCCTGCGGGACGGGAACGCCGACCAACCACGGATAGCTCGATCCTCCCGCCCAAACCTCACCCCAAGAACGCGTGCGACCGTCCGAACGGGAGAAATACGGTGTAATTGCTAAGCGCCCGTTATAAGTCACGATCTGCGCGCGCGTCGCATCGACCGCCGCAGAGATTGTCGGGGCCCGTTGCTCGATGGCAAAGCCGCGATAGAGCTGGTCCAAGGTCGCATCCACCGTGAAATACTCGTTCGCGTGCTTCGTTCCCCCACGATTCACGTGATACATCGCGTAGGTGCGCGCCGCCACCAACAACGTCCGCTGGAATTCGGCCGGACTGCTATTCGAGGTCTCGGCGATCCCCTTCAAATACCATTCGATGGGCAGTTCATTGATAACCCATAACTGGCCACCGTCTCTAGAGAGACGCAACTCGAGTTGCGTACGGAATTTATTATCGGAAGCATTCGAAATCCACGTCGACGGACGAACAAAATCGGTCACTTCCAGCGGAGAGAGCCCGTCACTTGCGCGAACGATATACGGAGATGAGGAATTCCCATTGCACGCCTCCGGACCCGTCAACACATATTTTGCGCTTGAACGTTGATACTCGACGGTTACGCTCTGACCGACTCCCAGCTGACAAACAACCGTACCAGCGGAACGAACCTCAATCCCGGACGCGCGTCCGGCGACCTGCATGCGACCATGCGGAGGCTGATAGATGCCAACACGAATATTCGGTTCAGCTGGCAGCGAAGAGGCATCCCCTCCCAACGGTTGAGCAACCAGTGGCGGCTGGACCGTCGGAGATGAGGGCGTCGTCGGCGTGGTTGGGCGCGGCGCAGGGGTCGGCTCAGCCGGAACGATCCCATCCGCCGTCACGCGCACGGCAACGGAGATGTCCCCGCCTTGAACCGGCTGACCATTTGCGAACAAGCGAAACAAAAGGCTATACGTCCCCCGTTTCGGTGGCGCTTTGACGTAAAAACTATAGAAGCCGATTTCCCCCGAACGGACCTGAATGGAGGCTTCCGGCGGGCGGCTGTCGCTCCAGGTCGTATCCGCAAGCCAACTTGCACGAACCCACGGATCGGAAGAGACGAGGCGTAGACCTAATTTCGACCAAACATCCCGGCCTGTATTCTTCCAACCGATCGTGAGCTGTTGGCGACCGTTTCCCAATAACGAAACCTCCTGGGTTGAGCGTAAGACAGCAGCAGCGATTAATGAACCATCGTTCGTAGGCAGTTGAACGCTCGGCAGATTTTGACTCGGTGTCGGAGCGGGAGCGGCTGCATCTGCCTGCAAATCGCTCACGTCCGTCGCAACGAATCCCGTCCCTGGCGTTACGTTGATGGGCAACTCGATCAGCGAACCTGGAACACGCTTCCCAGAAGCAGCCGTCACGAGCGCAAACCGTTCACGGTACGAACCCGGCGTTTCTGGAGCGCGCAAGGAAATCGCAAAGCCCACATCCCCTCCCAAGCTCACGCGGCTCGGCAACGCAGCCACCTGATCACGTGCGGCCCAACGGGGGTGCCAAAAACCGCTCGAACGGAGACGGCCATCCGCTTCTAAAGGAACCAACCGCAACGCCTCAGGACCACTCATCTCCCAAGGAATTTCGCCCGTATTCTGGTAGGCGAATCGTAAAGAAATATCCTGGCCCACCTCAACGTTCCAGGAAACACCGCCTCCATTTGTCACCCGTGCCGCCAAACGGCCCGTCGCATCATCTAGGTAGGATACCGTTGCTGCCGTGGGCGTCGTCGTTGCCGGAGTGTTCGGAATAGGCGCCGGAGTCGTCACCGTCGGGGCGGTGGCACCATTCACTCGAATCGTCACCTGGAAGCGACTTTCCTTGATCCACGCCACATTTTCGGCTGCCAAGATAAATTCTGACGTATAAACCCCTGCCGTCGCGGGTGCTTTTACAAAAAACCGCATGGTCGTCTCACCGTTCTTCCCGATCCCCGCCCCCGTCAGGCGAACAGGACGGCGCGCCGTGTTCCAGCTCGCATCGGCCAGAGGGGACGTCGCCTCCACCTTCCGCACAGGATCCCAATGATAGAGGGAAATATAATCAACGACGTCGCCGCGCCAGGCTTTATCACCGATATTCTGAAAACGGACGACGACTTCTGCCCGCTCACCCGCATTCAGGCTTGACGGCGCTTTTACTTCTAGAACCCGCGCGTCGTACCCCCGCCAAACAGCCGCTTCTGCCACCATCGCGGCCGATCCCGGAAAAACGGATACGCCAACCAACACCATTCCCGCGAGAAGGAGCCGACGAAAGAACGCAAAAGAGCGAGAGTGCGTCATTTATTTGAGCGTAGCATAGCCCCGGCAAATCGGCTACACTCGCCCCATGTCCATCGCCCGCGCCCTCGCATTGAACACGGTCATCCAGATCGGCGGTAAAGTCGCCTCGACGATCACGGGGATCATCATCATCAGTCTTATGACCCGCACGCTCGGTGCGGAGGGATTTGGGGCATATGCGGCGGCGAACGCGTTCCTGCAGATCTTCTCGCTCCTGATGGACGTCGGGATCAACGTGACGTTCCCCGCTCTATTAGGCGAACACGCCGATGATGAGGCCTTCCAAAAACGCGCATTTTCAGCCATTTTTACACTCCGTTTACTAATGTCTGCCGCGGTCCTCATCGTGGCCGCCCCCCTCATCGCCCTCGCCTGGCCGTTCCCGTGGGAAATTAAGTTGGCCGTGATCGCCCTCTCCTTCTCGTTCGTCTTCCCCAACCTGCAGCAGATCATGATCGGCGTGCAGCAGCAGCGTCTCCATCTCGGCTTCTCCTCGATCGCTGAAAACGTGGGTCGACTGGTGAACATCGCGGGACTCCTGCTCGCACCGGTGTTTGGGTGGGGTCTGATCGCACAATGCTGGATCATTTCTACCTCCTCCGCCATCGTCTTCGCGATTAACGCCTGGTCATCACGCCGCTTCCTGCCGCTCGCCTGGAATTGGGACCCGGCCTTTTGGCTCACCACCCTCAAACGTTCCTGGCCGATCGGTTTGTCGATCGCCCTTAACCTAATCTATTACAAAGCCGACACGCTCGTGCTCCAATATTACCGACCGCAAGCGGAAGTCGGCTGGTATGGCGCGGCGTATCGCATGTTGGAGGTCTTGATTAGCATCCCGTTCCTGTATGCGGGCCTGCTCTTGCCGATCCTCTCGAAAGCCTGGAGCGATCGTCGCCTAACGGATCTTTCACAGCTCATCTCGCGCTCGCTCGACGTGATGATCTTGTTGACCCTCCCGCTCGTCGTCGGCATCAGCCGATTCGGCGAACGCACGCTTATCTGGATCTCCGGTCCCGACTTCGCGGAAGCCGGGATGTTGGCGCGCGTCCTCGTGTTCGCCGTGGCTTCGATCTATTTCAACACGGTCCTCTCGTACGCGATCGTCGCCCTGCAAGCCCAACGCAAGATGCTCCCCCTCTACGCCTTCACGGCCGTCTTTACGCTCTCGGGGTACATCCTGCTAATCCCCCGTTTCGGAGCGCTGTCCGCCGCTTGGCTCACGGTCGTTTCAGAGACGATGATCTTGATCGGCTCGACGCTCACCGTCTGGGGCTACGTCCGCTTCTCCCCCTCGCGCCGTCTCTGCGTCGGCACGGTCGCCTCCTCCCTCATCATGTGGATCGCGAGCCGTTATTTTGCCCATTTCCCCCTCATGGTCGGGATCCTCATGACCGGCCTCGTCTACGTGATCGCCCTCGTGGTGACACGCACCCTCACGGCAAACAGCCTCAAGACGCTCTTCTCGGTTCGTGATCCCGGCCTTCCTATCACGCACGGTCACGTTTAAGCACGACTCATTCGATTGCCGCGATCTTCTTCCGAATCTCCTCGATCTCGCCCGCCGAAATGGCATCGATCGCAAACCCGATGGCCGCTTTCGCTTCCTTTTCAAGCCCATCGAGCTTCGTCTCGAGCTCTTTCAGTCGTTCTTGGATGGCCTGTTGTGACATGGCTCCATCATACCACACGCCGTGAGGCCTGAACGCCGACGAGCTTCACACGAAAAAGTCGTGTATCATGACAGCATCCTATGGCCTCCCCTTCGCCCTTTGACGATCTCCTCAAGGAATTCGACGACGACGTCCTCAGCACGCCCCGCCGTCCACCTGAAGATCCCCTCCGCGGCGAAAACCTGCAGAAATTGTTGACGCTCTCGAAAAAGCTCGAGGCTATCGCGAAGACGCTTGATCCATCCGACGCGAAACATCCGCTAAGTGGCCAAACCGTTCCCGAAGAGGCCCGCACGCGCTTGAAAGCCTTGGTATCGGAGCTCATGAGCGTCCAAGAGACGCTCCACGAGATCGAGAAGAACCTTCTCGAAGCGCAAGCCGCCACCGAAACGGCCTCGCCTGATGCACCGGCCCACCGCGACCCATTCGCTGATCTTGGTGCGCCCCTCCCACCTCGTCGTGGAGATCGTGCACCTTCTCCGGAGGGGGAGGAGCTCCCTTCGCGCAGGCCTTCTTTCCCCAGAGATGAGATCTTCTCAAATGCCACCGCTCCATTCCCCACCTCAAACGAGAAGCCTCTCTCAGATCTCATGGAAAACCACCCATCAATGGAGCTGGAAAAGGATCGCGCGCCAATGAGACGATCCGAACCGACGTCCATACCCCCTCTCGAAGACCCGCTCGATGGAGGACCGACACCGCTCACGGAAATCTCGAAAGATCCGACCCTTCCCAAAACAGAGACGGCTCCGACCAAGCAGACGGACCCCCCATCCTCCTCCACTCTCCCCGCCCCTCCCGTCATCACGCCCGACCATCTCCATCTCGAAAAAGAGAAACGCGACTTCGAAGCATACAAAGCCGGCTGGGAACAAGTGTTCACGGCAGACCCCACCCAACGTGCCGCCCATCCCGAAGTCCAACACTACTTCGAGCAAATGGAAGCCTACTTTCACGAAAAAATGGCTTACCTCAGCACAAACACCCCACAGCCTTGACAAGGGTGTTTGGTTTATGGAACGGGGTGGAAGGTCTTGAGTCTTTCTCTCAAGGCCACGGAGGACCACATGCACAGTCAGCGCCTTGTCATCGCCTGCTCCATCTTCCTGATCGGGCTCCTGTTCACCCCCGGCTGCATCGCCAATCCCGCCTGGGCCGAACACGTACCCACCCCCGATGCTAGCGCCCTGAGCGCGCGCGACGCCACGACGGATGCGGAGATGCGCGACCGTCCGCGCCCCAATCCGCTCACCTGCGGCGAGCTGCCCGCCATCGACCTGCGCACCAACCTGTGCGCCGCCGATGCGGGAAGTGACCGTCCAGCCGCGCCGGATGTGAGCACTCCTCCGGATGTCGCCCTGCGCCACACCGAGCCCTACGCCGTCATCCTCCCCCCGACGACGTGCCATGGCCGCCGTCTCCCGATGTCGACCGCTGCCCTCGCCCGCGCGAACGAAGGGATGACCCTGTGGCACCTCTGCTACAAGACACCCAGCCCCGCACATTCCGACCATCCCATCGCCCGCCTGCGCGCGAACCAGGTGAATCTCAACCTGGTCACGCTCAACGGTACGCGTGAGCTCCTCCACGTCCCGGCCCCCATGGTCGCGAACCCCTGGACGGCGAGCGTCCTCGTCGCCCTCCCGGCGACGCACGCACCCCTCTTCGAGCTGCTCAACCAGTACCAGGCCGGACAGCGCCTCTCCGCCGTTTCGACGGACCGGATGGGCCGCTTCCCCTTCCTCCACGGCGAACTGCAGGTCTGGAAGGTCACGGCAGAAGGCACCCAAACCGAACAACCGCCCGCCCAGGCCTGCTACGAGCCTCACAGCGGAACGGTTGACCCTGCCTTCTTCCTCCCCACCAACAGCTGCACCCGCGAGGCGGATTGCCCGCTCCTCTCCCAGTTCGTCTGCCGCCCGTTCTAGGGAAGGCCTGCGCCTGATCATTGATCAGGCGCTTTTT
>CAZURG010000038.1:0-9487 GCA_964623645.1 uncultured Gammaproteobacteria bacterium
GCAAGAGCTCTTCCGTCTCGACGAACCATTGCAGGGTGTCGGAAAAATAGGAGAGTCGAAAGCTGTTCGTGCCGTCGTGGACCGAAAAATAGTGGATCTTGGTGCGGCCTTTCCATTCGGAATACGTGAGGTCGACCGTCTTGACCTGATAGGTTCGGTTTCCCCACAGGAATTGCAGGGGCTTCGCTTGCCCGAGCTTGAACGCGACAAGGGCCGTGACGGGCTCGCGGGAGAGGATGGCCATAAGGAAGAGAAGAAGGGATATAGAACAAAAATAGAACACACGGATTTGGGTTGTCAAATGGCGTCAAAATAAGCAAAAACACCCCTTTTGGGGTGTTCCTTTTTTTGGGGCTTTAGTGGTTCGCGTGATTTTCCGTTTGCGTTTCCATTTGCATTGAGCCTTCCGCCACGTCCACCGTGATCGGGAACGTTCGGACCGTCCCTTCGGCATTGAATTGCGCGAAGAGCGTGTAGCGTCCAGCGCTCGGGAACGTTGTTCCGAAGCGGACCTCTCCGTTCGTGGGGGCGGTTGCCGTGAGCGGGTGGACGTGGAGGAATTGCGTCGGATCGTCGTGCTTTAGGATGACGACGTGGCCGAAGGCCCCGAGGTACGGGTCGATACGCGTCAGGGGCGCCCCGTCCCGTGTCAGGCGGAAGGTCAGTTCAGCTGCCGTCCCGGCACGGAACGGGGGATTCAGCGCCAGGTTCGCGCGGATGCCTTGCGTTGTCGCTTCGAGGAAGGGGTTTGGGGTGGGGAAGGCGGGTTCCGTTCCGCCCGATCCGATGCGTACCGGGAGGCGCAGCACGATGGGCGCTTCGCCTTGGGGAGCGATGTCGACGTACAGCTGGTAGGTGCCGGGTTGGGGGATCGTGGTCTGCGTGATCCATTTTCCATTGCGGAATTCGGGATGCAGATGCTGAAATTGCGTCAGGTCATCACGCACGAGGAGCAGATGGACGCGCTTCTCGTGGACGACGCTCAAGCGGTCTTCGTTCAGGGGTTGGCCGTCGGCTCCCAAAAGGGTGAAACGGAGCGTGACGTCGCCCGGCGACAGGCCGTCCGCGTTCTCAAGCTGGATCCGGGTGCCAGCGTCGATGGCGTTTCCCTTGGGGGATTCGCTCGACGGCATCACGTGGCCCGCATGCGGATCGGACGGTCGCTCGTTCGTGGCGGAAGGGGTCGTCGGGAGGGCGTCGCAACCGGCACCGAATGCCGATACGGCCAGCAGTGCGGCGATGAGATGGGTTCGTGGCATAGAAAAGAGGAGGGGTGCCCGTGCGTTCAATGAATGAGGTCCGGTGGCGCGAGCGACCTCTAGCGTGCCCCTGGCACATGGAAAAGTCCATACGGGGGGATGGTGAGTGTAAAGAATTTTTACAGATAGCATCCCTTTGGCAAGGTTTCGAGGAAAATAGGGTAGATTGTGGAGGTGGATCGAGGAACGCCCTCCTCCCTACCACACCAAACGGAGAAGACGCCATGCAGCACGACTACAAGGGATTCCCTGGCCAGCACATCGCCCGTTCGGTCGCCCGGGAGTACCCGCGCCAGGCCGAGGTCATCGCGCACCGTGGGCAGGACCTGCTCCTGCCGCGCTTCGACGCCACGGATGGGCGCGTCCTGACCCCCAACCGCGCCGCCCCGGCCATTCGTCTCCCGAATGACGAGCTGGTCCTGCGCGACCTCAACACGCCCTGGGACGTGGCCAAGCATGCCGAGGCCCGCCGTCCCGTCTCGCTCGGGATCGTTGCGACGGACGTGCAGGAGGCCTTCGTCCGGGAGCTTCCGCCCTGGTGCCGGCACGTCCTCGACATGCCGATCAAGTTTCCGGGGACGGGCGTGCGCGTCCCGAACGCCCTCGCGAGCTTCGTCCCGGCGCTGCAGCAGATCCTCGACATCGAGGCGCAGCTCAACCCGGCCTACGACGCGTACTACGCCTACCTCTCGATCCACCAGGCCCGGATCGAGCCCGGCGAACGGATGCGTGAGAACCCGTACCACGTCGACGGCTTCCAGGGGCCCCGCTGGCCGCACAAGCATCCCGTCAACCACAGCTATCTCCTGGCCGACGCGCTGCCGACCGTGTTCTACCCGCGCAGCTTCCCGCTCGACCATCTCGACCTGGGGCTCGACGACATCTACGCCGAGTTTGCCCGCCTCATCGAAGGCAATCCGCAGACGCCGACCTGGCGCGCTGCCGACTTCGACCTCGTCCTCATGGACGCCTACTGCGTCCACCGCGGCGACGTGGCGACGGTCCCCGTCACTCGCACCTGGCTGCGCGTCTCGTGGGAGACCCGCATCTTCGACCGCCTCGGCAACGCCCACAACCCGCTCTTCCGCTACGACTGGCCGATGGTCGCGCGCGACACCGATACGCGCATCCGGCCCCGTCCCGTGGCGTGAACGATCTGAACGACCCCCGGGTCGTTTTTTGAGCTGATTGACACGCGCGTCCAGAAGTGTCAGGATTTTTTACAGATATGAAACGTCTTCCTCCACGGAGCCCATCCGGCCTCCCGTCTGCCGCCGCCCTCCGAACGTCGGGCCTCCCTGAGCGTGAGGCCGCCGTTTGGTATGTTCTCGCGACGCAGGGTCCGTTGCATGTGACGGAGCTTTCCGAGCGGACCAAGCTGCACCGTCCTGCGGTGTATGCGCAACTGGCGGCTCTCCTCAAGAAAGGCCTCGTCTCCATCGCAAAAGGCGCGGGACGGCGACGTTACCAAAGTACCGGGGTCACACGGCTCGCCGCCTGGTCTGCGGAGCAAGGCCGCCAGTTCATGGCGCCGCTCGCGCGCCTGCAGAAGGAAGAAGCGCAGGCCATGCCTGAAGAGATCCGCGTCTATCGCGGGAAAGAGCTTCGTCGTGTCTGGGAGGACCTTGCCAAAAGCCCAAAAAAGACCCTTTTTTATCGCTATGATGGCTATCCGGCCAGCATCGACGTGGGGAAATACGTGCCGCAAGCCTACATCGACAGCCTTACGTCACATGGGCTCGAGCGTTTTGTCATCACGAACCAGGCCTTGCGCAAGCGGGCGTTTGTGAAGCGGGTTGAATGTGCTTCACGGATGTTGCCGGGCGGGTTCGATGCGTTTGAAGATGGGATCACGCATTTCATTTATGGCGACACGATGGCATTAGTCGACCTCAAGAACGAGATCGCGTTCGTGATCAAAAACGCGGCGTTGGCCGCGTACCATCGGAAAGTGTTTCGGTTTTTGTATCGGGGATTGGGGGAGTAGGCGGATCAGTGACGGTTGATGCCCGCTTCTTGCAGGCTGGCCGAAACGTAATGGAGGTCTTCCGGCCGGACATTGAGATGGAGCTTGTGACCGATGTCGGAACGGTTCCAGGGGGCCGAAGTCGGCGTGGGCGGAGTTGATGTCTTTAGGATCGAGGATGTAGGGGTCGAGAACCCTGGCGAAGATGGATTGGGGATTCGGGGATGAAATAGCCGGATTCTTCTCACGGGTGGATGTCGGGAAGAGGTTGCGCGTCCTTTGATCCTGCAGCAGCATGGCATGAAAACGTTCCCGTGGCCGTTCAGAAGAGGATCGTACTGCCATAAAAAGATGTGGTCAGGGTACCAGCGTCCACGTGCTCTGGCCGGAGACCGGCCCGTTTTCCAAGAAAAAACCCACAGGTTGCTACCTATGGGGAGGGGTTCCGCTTGAAACCTCAGGTCTGGGGTGCGCTGGGCGGGACGCTCTCAACGGATGTTTCGGATTCATCTGAAGCGTTCTCCTCCCTTGCCCTCTTCGCCAAGGCTAGGAGCTCGAGGGGCGTCGCCGTCGATCCTGCCGTGACGAGCTGTTCGAGCGTGAGGCCCTTGATGCCGATGAGGACGGCGACGGGCCGGCCGTGAAAAGTGATGATCACGGGGCCATCCTGTGACAGCTTGATGATCTCACTGAGGCGGCATCTCGCTTCCGCGATGCCGAAGATGCGTTCCATGGATAGCTCCTCGTCTGTGATGGCGGGTATCTCGGGTGGGCTTAGGGTGTCTAGATAAAGGCGTTTTGTCAAGCGTTTAGTGATGGGAGGGGATCAATCAAACCAGATCGCAAACAGGGCGGCGTGCAGGACGAAAGCAGCCATTCCGCAGGCGAGCGCGATCTTCCAGCGCTTCTCAGCCCATGCCGGCGCGAAACGTATGAGGAGAAGCGCGGCGACGATCCCGATCGCCAGCCAGAACAGGGAGTTGAGGATGAGGCCGCCATGCATGCTGCGCGGAATGAAATCACCTCCCAACGGGGATTGCGGGATCTCGAAGGCGACAAACGGGAAGCCGGCTTTCGAGGCGCTTGGCGTATTCAAGGCCCAGGTCATCGTGCTTTCGTTTGGCGGGATCGGGTGATGCGAGAGGATCCAGGAAAGAAGGGAAAGCAGTGCGCCAAAGAAGGCGGTGAAGGAGGCTAGGGAGCGGTTTTTTGGGGACATGCAGATAGCCTACCCATCAGAGTGACCCATGTGAAGGTCTTGGGTCTTCCGCTGTCTTGCAATAAAAAAAGCCGCATCCGAGGATGGGCGCGTGTGAGGATCTAGCTACTGCGTTCGCTCACGATCTCGAGGCCGTAGTGGCGGATCAGGATGCCCTTCACCACGAAGAGCTGGGCGGTATCCGGGACCTGGATCTGCCAGGTCCCATCCGGCTCTGGGACGGGCTCGCCATCGGCCGTCTTGACGCTGGCGCCGGTTTCGCTGCTCAGGAGATGGTCACCGATCCGCTTGAACGCGAAGGGGTTGTTGGTTCCGTTCCCGGGAGGGGGCTTGACGAAGAGAATGCGCATGGGTCGTTCCGTCCTTTTTGGGTTTTTCCGTCGTAACGATATCCGAGAATAGCTTATTTTGAGGAACCTGTCAAGGGCGCTTTACGCGCGCACCCGATCCTCCAATCATTCCCCTCATATGAGCGACCTCACCGCGAAACTCACCGCCAGCGTCCTGATCATCGAAGATGGTCGTTGCTTGGTCTTAGAGGAACTTGATGACGACGGGACCCGCAAGTTCAACCTGCCTGGTGGACATGTCGAATCCGGCGAGACGCCGTTTGAGGCCGCGGTCCGTGAAGCGAGAGAGGAGACGGGATATGATGTCCAGCTCGATGGCTTGCTCGTGGTCCAGGCGATTACGTGGAAGGAAAAACATACCGCGAAATACATTTTTTTAGGCCGTCGTATGGGAGGGGAGGAGCGATTGGAAGCGGGAACGATCGCGCATTGGTTGGATAAGGCGGGCATCGAAGCGATTCCGAAGGATCGCTGGATTCGCAATATGAATGAGGTGTTGCTGTTGGGGCTTGAGGGGTTCCGGATGGATCCGCGCGCGGGGATGTTCTATCGAGAAGGGAAGCGGTTGTGAGTCGCATCATTTCTGAATCAAAACACCATCAAGGAAACGTGGGATAAAAAATCCCCCGTTTTTTATACGGGAGCAGGTTCGTTGAGGGGTCAGGTAGCTTCCATCTCCGCCATCACTTGCGCTCGCAGCACGCTGCCTCGGCCCACCTTCACGAGGAAGATGGGCAGTTCGGGGATGCCGATCGCTTGGAGGACGGCGTGGACGCGTCCCCCTTGCGGGAACAGTTCCTCCAGGGCGCCCACCGAGCCGATGACGCGAGGCGCGCAGCCGAGGGCGGCCATGAGCGCCTCCGCCGCGGGTCCCTTGGTTTGCTTGCCTGTCGGGAAGGCGGTCGCCTTGAGCATCCCGAGCAGGTCGACTTCGATGTCCCAGCGGATGGCGACGCCGTCTCGGTTCACGCCACCATCGAAGAGCCATTCGTTCCCTGCGGCGGTGATGGTGAACATCCCGTCGCACTGGCGGGCCACGGCCGGGCTCTTGTCCATGCTGAGGTCGACGTAGGAGACGGCGGCGGTCCAGGTGGCGACCCTGGGCAGGTTGGCTGCCGCGAGGAGCGCGGCGGCATGGGTTCGGACGTCGCTGTCGGGGCTGAGTTGGAGAATCCGATAGGTCATCGTCTTGGTCCTTTCGGTACGGGTGACGCCCCATGCTAGCGAAAACAGGGGCACTTGTCAATGGGTGTCGTGTGCGCCTCGCTCCTTTTGCGGAATCGACTCCACGCTCAGAAAAGAGTCCGGTTTTTCTTTTTCATTTGCAGTCAATCGTATTTCATTCTTGAAGCGAAATATAAAAACCGGCCCTATCCTTGCACAAGGAGGGGGTCGGTCGTTTTTTGGTCCGTCTTTAGTTTTCCTAATCCTTCTTCTCGAACAACGTCTTGTACTGTGCCCGCTCCTTCCAGAGGAAGGCCAGGTTCAGCAGGAAGAGGACGTTACCCATGATCGCTCCGGCCGTGAACGGTCCGCCGTCGAGAAAGGCATGGAACCCGACGATGTTGAGCGAAATTGGAAGCAGTAGCAACGCGGCGAGGGCCGTCCGTCGCGTCCAGAGGCAGACGATCGCGAGGAGGAAGACGACCGCGTCCATGTACATCACATAGCGGCTCTTCATGAGGAGGTCGACAAACTGGAACGCCTGGTCCGTCTGGTAGAGGTCGCGCGTCGGGGCGGGGAAGATCCCGAGTACGCCGAGGATGGGGGAGATGAGCAAGAGCGTCAGCAGGACCTTGCCGATGATCGTAAGAGGATGCATTTTCATGGCAAAATAATAACGCGATTTGACGGCGGCGGCAATTCGGCCGCCTGTCCGTAGGCCATGCTCCGTGTGGTATACTCTTGTGCATGCGCACCGGGTGGGGCCTCCATTTCTTTTCGATCCTTTGCGCGTTGGTGAGCGCGTGCCTTTTCTTTTTCCCGATCCGCGTGGTCGAGGCGGCGGGGGAGTTCATCACGACTTGGAAAACGGATAATCCCGGCATCACCGCGATGAACCAGATCAATATTCCCATCGGGGACGGCTTTTCCTATAACTACAACGTCGGTTGGGGGGACGGGACCTACAGCTCCGGAATCACGACCAGTTCCACGCATACGTATGTTGCGCCTGGGACCTATACGGTGAGCGTCACGGGAACCTTTCCGGGCATCGCCTTCGTCCTAGCGGGTGATCGCGAAAAGATCCTCTCCGTCGACCAGTGGGGGACGAATCATTGGGAGTTCATGGGCGGGTCCTACTTCGGCTGTACCAACCTTCAAATCTTGGCCGAGGATACGCCCGATCTGTCTGGGGTCAATGACCTGACCTATGCGTTTCGCTCGTCGGGCGTGAACGGGGGGTTCGAGGACTGGGACGTGAGCTCCGTCTATTCGTTCCTCGGCATGTTCCAGGACACGAATTTCAATGGGGCGATCGGGGATTGGGACTTGTCTTCCGCGACCAACATTAGCGCACTGTTCTACGGGAACCCCGTCTTTAATCAGGATATCGGCGACTGGGACGTATCGAACGTAACCAGCATGAATAGCCTGTTTTACGGTGATGCCGCGTTCAACCAAGACTTGAGCGCGTGGGATACATCCAGCGTTACCGACATGGCCGGCATGTTCTACGGGGCGACCGCGTTCGATCAGGACATAAGTGCCTGGAACATCGGCCAGGTCACGACCATGGCGGACCTGTTCGGAGGCGGGGCCCGGCTGTCGATCGAGAACTACGGGCGGCTCCTCTCTTCTTGGTCTGCGCAGGCCGTCCAGCCGTCCGTCACCTTCGATGCCGGGCTCAGCGTCTATTGCGCCGCGACCGCCCGGGCACGCCTGACCAGCCCCCCGAACACCTGGAGCATCTCAGATGGCGGCCATCTTTGTCTGTCGGAAGTCTCGCCGCTGCCCGAGCGCGTGACCATCGCTGACGCTACCTATTCCTTCCGGGCGACCGATCTCGTTGACGCGATGAACGCCGCCGCCTCCGGAACGTATGCCATGGATGCACCGGGATGCCGCGCCTGCACCGCGACGCTTGACCCGCTGCGGCATACCGTCACGTTTACCGGCCTCCGCGTCGGTGACGTGCTCAATTTCCTTATCCGTTTTACGGGCGCGAACCAACTGCGTATCGGTCCCAGTCTCGTGGTTGAACCGCCGGGTGGTGGCGCCGTTGGGTTTGTTTCAGTCGCCCCACCTGTCATGAGCGTTTCCCGCGATGGAACGCCTCTTCCGCTCGCTTTCATCCTAAATGGGGGAATTCCCACCACCACGCAGCCCAAGGTTTCGTTGGAATTACCCGTCGATCCGGCGACCGTGCGCGGGTATGTGGTCTCCTTAGATCCGACGTTCGAGAAGGATGGGGTCGAGACGCTCCCGGCGCGAGTCCCGCCAACGTATACGCTTCCTTCTCGTCCGGATAGGTATCGCGTATATCTAAAATATTATTCGTTAAGCGGAGTCCCTTCCGCGGTGCTTTCGCGGGACATCGAGCTTCTAGCGCCGCGTCCTGCCGGGTCTACGACGGTTGGTTTCGCAGATTGCGTCGTTCTTGGGCGATTGTCTCTCGGGAGCGTGGGCGATCGCGTCCGCGCCCTCCAAAGGATCCTCGCTTCCCAAGGGTCGGGCATCTATCCGGAGGCCATGGTTACGGGTTTTTTCGGCCCAGCGACTCGTCGCGCCGTGATCCGGTTTCAGGAACGGCACGCACGCGAGGTCTTGGCGCCGTTCGGGTTGACGCGTGGGACGGGGATCGTGCTGAAGGCGACGGAGGCCGCGCTGTGTCGGGTTCAGGCGCGTTAATTTGTCTCCCAAATCCAAAGCCGCGCTCGCCTTTGACGGTCTTGACCGAATCTTCTTTTTCTGCTAAATACACGCCACTTCGGAGGTGCTCATGTCCCGTTCTAAAAATCCAAAAAAAGCTGCCTTCATCGATCGCGACGGTGTCCTCACGGAACTCGTCGACCGTGGCGAAGGCTTTATGCTCGGCGGTCGGCCACATCGCTGGACCGCGCCCTGGAACCGCCAGGAACTTCGGTTTACGGACCAGGCCCGTTCCGCTCTCGAACTCCTTGAGCGTAAGGGCTATGCGCGCATCCTCGTTACGAACCAGCCAGACGTCGCGACGGGGAACATCGATCCCGAGGAGTTCGAGCGGATGATGGATCTCGTCCGCGAGCTCCCCCTGACCGGCATCTACGTATGCTTGCACCGTCCGAAGGCTGGTTGTGCCTGCCGCAAGCCGCTCCCCGGCATGCTCCTTACCGCGCAGCGTGAGCATGATCTTGACTTGGCCGCCTCCTTCATGATCGGCGACATGGAGGGCGACATCGAGGCCGGCCGCGCCGCTGGCGTCCGGACGATCCTCGTGACGTACGAGCCGACGATCGAGACGAACGCTGACCATCGTGCGCGGAACATCTTGGAGGCGGCGCAACTGCTGCCGTAGGCGGTGACCGCCTCTCCGTTCTGTCGACCCACTTCTCCTGCCATGACGTGAGCGCTCTTCCGTTCTCTGTCATGGCGGAGATTTTTTTTGTTTGTCGGCCTTGTTGATCGGTACATAAAATTCCCCTCGAGAGGGGAATTTTATGGAGATGCGGATCGATGTCATGGGAGCAAACGGATTACCGATCCGCTCCCT
>CAZURG010000039.1:0-570 GCA_964623645.1 uncultured Gammaproteobacteria bacterium
GGCCGCGCGGACGTCGACGGGCTTCAGGCCCTGCATCGCATCGGCGACGAGGTCGCCGATGAGCTCGTCGAGCCCGGCCATGCCGATGAGGTCCGCGGCCTCCTCGATCCCGTGGCCCGTGAAGTGCGCCACGATGGCGTCCTTCACGTCCTGCGGGACCTTCTGGAGCCCGGCGACGAGGGCGGCGACGGTGACGTTCTGCTTGGTCTGTCCCATGGTGTTTCTCCTTGCCTATCCTCAGTTGTTGATGCCTTCCGGCCCGAGGCCGCTCCGCCCCACGGGGTGGGGGGGAAGGGGCTCGGGGCGGGGTTGGCTTGGGGAAAGACAGGCGGAAACAGCTTGGTAAGGATACCAGAAAAAGAGGGTTTTGTCAATGTTTGAGCGGGTTTTCGCTAAGGTTCGGCCTTTTTGTAAGCCAAATATGTACATTTACATAGGAGGCCTTTTTCCTGAAGTTCATCTTTTTCTATAATCATAGCCATTTTTTGGGATTCAGAAAAAGACGCTCATCTGAGCGTCTTTTTTCTTCGCTTGTAGATTTTCGCTTGCCTTAGCTCTCCCGCTTTCCCC
>CAZURG010000039.1:580-8530 GCA_964623645.1 uncultured Gammaproteobacteria bacterium
GATGGAACCAGCCTGAATATGCTACCAGAAAAAGGCGTTTTTGTCAATAGTTTAGCGTGTTTTTGCTAAGTTAGGCCTTTTTTGTAAGACGTGGATATACATCGTAAAGAGGGCCCCGTTCAGAAAGCCTCAGTTTTCCCCATGGTTAGCTATTTTCAGGATATAACAAAAGACCCCTCAAACGAGGGTCTTTTTCCATGGCTTCCGAATTTTGCCTAATCCTAGCTCTCCCGCTTCCCCTGCATCAGCAGCTCGACCGCCTTCTTGAACGATCCCGCCTGCACGATCTCCCCCTCGTTCACGAAGAGGATCTCGTCGGCGCTTTGGATGGTGTTGAGGCGGTGGGCGATGATCACCTTGGTGGTCGTGGCGGGTAGCTTGGCGAGGATCTCCTCGAGGAGCTGTTCGGTGACCGTATCGATGTTGGCGGTGGCCTCATCCAGGATGAGCAGGTCCGGTTCCCGCAAGAGCGCGCGCATGAACGCGATGAGCTGCTTCTGGCCGAGGCTCAGGCTTTCCTGGCTAGCGCTTAGCTCCGTCGCAAGGCCTTCCGGGAAACGGGCGAGCAGGCCCTCGAGGTTGTTGCCCTTTAGGATGGCCAGGAGCTCCTCGTCGGTCGCCTTGAGGTAGCGCTCGTTTCCGTAGACCAGGTTGTCGCGCAGCGTACCCGTAAAGAGGAACGGTTCCTGGAGGATGAACCCGATCTTCTTGGCGCGGGCGTCCGGCTCATACGAGCGGATGTCCTGCCCGTCGAGCCAAACCGTTCCCGCGGTCGCGTCATACAGGCGGGCCATCAGGGAAGCCGTGGTCGTCTTGCCACCGCCCGTCGGACCGACGAAGGCGTAGGTCTTGCCGCGTTCGAGGGCGAAGGAGACGTGGCGCAGGACCTCTTTCCCGTCCTCATACCGGAACGAGACGTCCTCGAAGGCGAGCAGGCTTTTCGGGGGATTTGCCTTGGCCGTTTCTTTCACCGTGTCCAAGTCCGAGGACAGGTTCAAAATATCCGACACGCGATCCCAGCCTGCCAGCGCGACCTGGAGCGACGACCAGATCATGGCGATCTGGCGGAACGGGCCGTAGAACTGGTTGACGTAGAGGAGGAAGCTGATCACGAGGCCGAGCGTGAACTGGCCGCGCGCGATCAGGACCGCACCATAGCCGACCACGAGGAGCTGGGCGGCGTTGGCGGCCAGGTCGTAGGCGGGCGCGAACACCCCGTTCGCGAAGCCGGCGCGCAAGGCCGTGCGGAAGGTCTTGTCGCCCGCCGTCTCGAAGCGCTTCTTGAGGTAGTCACGGCGGTGGAAGACGGCCATGACCTTGAAATTATTGAGGTTCTCCTGGATTTCCGCGCTCATCCCGCCGACGGCTTGGGCGCTTTCCGCGTTCCGCTTCTTCACCCAACCGGAAACGAGCTGGGTGAGGACCGTCGCCACGAAGGCCGGGGCCAAGGCCGCCGCCCCCAGGCGCGGGCTGATGCTGAGGAAGAAGATGGCCGCGCCGACCATCACGAAGATGTTGCCGACGAAGCGCATGATGATTTCCGAGAAGAACTGGTTGAGCTTGTCGGTGTCGTTGTTGATGCGCGAAATCAGGTCGCCGGCCTTGTTGGCCTGGAAGAAGCCGATCGGGAGGGCCTGCAGCTTCGAGAAGATGGCGTTGCGCAGGCGGAACAGCGTTCGTTGCCCGACGCCGCCCATGACGATCATCTGGACGTAGTTGCTGCCGAAGCTGACGAGATAGACGCCGAAGAGGAGCGCGGCAATCCGCAGCACGCCGCCAAAGTCTTTCGCCTGGATGTACGTATCGATCGTGTAGCCCACCAAAAGCGGGGCCACGAGGTTGAGGCCGGAGGTGAGGAGGATCGCGAGGATGGCGAAGGCGATCTTGCCCGTCTCGCCATCCGCAAGGCGCGCGAGGGATTTCACGCCTGCCCACGTCCCTCGGTTCGGCCGTTCGGCCGCGTTATTCAGCGCGTACTTCATAGTGGTTGGTGCTTTGTTGGGAAGCGTGGATCTGTTGGTATTCGGGCGAGGACGCGAGGAGCTCGCGGTGCGTGCCCGTGGCGAGGATCTCGCCTTCCATGAGAAGAATGACCTGTTCGTACCCTTCGACGGCCGCCAGCTTTTGGGTGACGGAAATGAGGGTGATGCCGGGGTAGTTCTCGAAGACGTTCTTCAGGATGCGTTGTTCCGTCGCGATGTCGACGCGGGCCGTGAAGTCATCGAGGAGCAGGATCTTTGGGTTCAGGGCGAGGGCGCGGGCCAGCATGATGCGCTGCTTCTGCCCGCCCGAGAGGTTGAGGCCGCGTTCGGAAACGGGCGTGTTGAGGCCTTCCGGCAGCGTCTCGATGAAGCCTTGGAGCTCGGCCGTCTGGATCGCTTTCTCGAGGTCCGCTTCCGTGACCGTCTCGCTGAAGGCGATGTTCTCGCGCAGGCTCAGGTGGAAGAGGGCGCTGTCCTGGAACACGAAGCCGACCTGGCGCAGGAGCGAGGTCTTGTCGTACGACGACAGGGGCTGGCCATCGTAGAGGATCTCGCCGCTCGTCGGGGCGCTGAGGCCGGTGAGGAGGGTGAGGAGCTGCGTCTTGCCTGCGGCCGTGGGGCCGAGGATGGCGGTTTTCGTGCCCGGTTCGACGGTAAACGAGACGTTTTTCAAAATGGTCTTTTGTCCGATCGTAAGCGTGAGGTCTCTGACCTCCAGCTTGCCGTTCAGTTCCGAGACCCGCGTCCCTTCGGCCGGTTCTGCCGGACGCGTCAGGATCTCGTTCAGGCGCCCGTAGGAGGCGCTGGCGCGTCCCATCAGGCTGCTCATGAAGCCGAGCATGAGGATCGGGAAGATGAGCATCGCGATGTAGCCGTTGAACGCCGAGAGCGAGCCGAGCGTGAGCTCGCCCGTGATGACGTAATGGCCGCCCAACAGGAGGATGATCAGGATCGCGATGTTCGACAGGAACGTCACGACCGGGATCAGGCTCGCGAAGAGCCGCAGGATCTTGAAGCCAATCGTTTTCGCCTCCTCGTTGACCGCAAGGAATTTTTGCAGCTCCTGGGACGGGGCAAATACCACGCGGATCAGGGTCGCGCCAAGGATGCTCTCGTTAATGACCTTGTTCAGCCGGTCGATGGCTTGTTGCGCGTTTTTGAACAGTTCACCGACGTTCGAAAAGATGTAGCCGAAGGCCGCCGCAATGACAGGCAGGACGGCGAGGACGGCCAACCCCAGCTTCCAGTTGGTATGGATGAGGAGGATGCTCGCGCCAATGATCATGAAGACGGACGAGACCATGGTGACGATCCCTTGCGCGACGAACATCTTGATCGAGTCGATGTCGCCCGTGAAGCTGGTCATGAGGCGGGCGGCGCCGGTTTCCTGGACATGGGCGTAGCTTTGCTTCGAGACGCTGCCGGCGAGGCGGTCGCGCAGGTCCTTGGCGACGCGTTCAGAAAGATACGTTTGGGTGGCGCTTTGGAGGTAGGCCAGGACGAAAATCACGCCCGCGATGAGGGCGAACTCGCGCAGGTAGAGGGGCAGGATCATTTGCCCCTGTGCGAACCGGTCGATCCCCTGGGCGACCAGGCGGGGGATGGTGAGGGTGAGCGCGTTGGCCGTGAGGGCGAACCCGACCAGGAGGGCGATCAGGCCACGATAGCCCTTCAATAAGCCAAAAACGGACGGTCCGGCGTCCTTTGGCTTGGCGGGGGAAGCGGGGGTGGGGGAGGGCATAAGGGAATCTGCTGATTCTACAGGAGATTTTGGGATTTGTCTAGGTAGAGGGAACGGGCGTGCGGAAACAAAACGAAAAAGCCGCTAGGGCGGCTTTTTCAAATTTCGTCTGCTTACGCCTGCGGCGACTCGCTCTCTTCTTCCGCGTGCTTCTTAAACCGGTCCAAAATCGCCTGCCATCCCGCCCGCTGCAGCTCGAGCGGGTTCTCACTTTCCGCCTCGAAGGTTTCCGTGACCTTCACGCCGTCGGGGGTCTCCTCGAAGGTCGTCACGATCTTGCGGCCGTCATCCATGACGGAAACGATCCTCTGTTGCGGGATGATCTCCTCGAACGTGCCGCCGAAGTCGAAGCTCACGCTCCCGTCGCGGGCGGCCATGGTCGAATGGAACTCGCCGCCGACGCGGAGGTCGCTCGTCGCGCTCGGGCAGTGCCAGTCGTCGGACGCGGCGTTCCATTCCATAATGTGCTGCGGCTCCGTCCAGCAGGCCCAGGTGCGGGCGGGGGAGGCTTGGACGAGGGCTTCGACGGTGATTTGGGGTTTTTGGTCAGTCATATGATTCGTATAAATTCGATTAGGCGATCTTTTTATAGCCCGGAACGGCGGCGGTCGCAATGGCTCGCGTTGCCTGGATCGATGACTGTCGGTTTGATATAGTTGGTCCTATCACAAGGCGCCCACGCTCTTGATTTCTACTTTCAACATCTATGGAAGCACCCTCCGCTCAGCGACCCGATCTACTCTCTCCCGCGTTTCGCCAACGGGGCGGTCGAGCTGACCGTCGTCGCGCGCACGTCGATGAGCAGGCAAACGACCCTCATGAGGGGGTCGATTGGGGTCAGGTGCGCCCGTCGGTTGTGGATCTCGCGCTTGAGCGTGCCTGGCCGAGCGCGTTGGGGGCGCTTCATTTGCAGGATATTATTTATCGGATAAAAAGAGAACTTGAGAGCCCCAGTGACCGTCAGGGATCCCTATCGATGCCACCCGGGGAACGGTCGCACGCTTATGTCCGTTCACTGATAGGGGAGATTTTGGGCATGGCCCTGCACGGGACGGCGGATAAAGACGAAGATGGGGATGATATCATGACGCATCGCCATACAATGGATCTTTTGCGCTGCCTGCGGGAGTTTCTTGACGGATGCGGGCTTTCTTTGGCTGAATGCGGAGCAGAGATCGCCGCCTTTTTTCGCAGCGAGCACGGTCTTCCCTATAGGCACGACGCGCTGGGCCGTTTTCCCCCGGAGGTGTTTTCCGTTCTTACGACGGAGCAGGTGGATGATGTCATTTCCGGGCAGCTCGAGCGTATCTTGCGTCCGAAAGAAGTGGTCTATCCTTCCGACATTCGCCACGATCAGGAGCTGCTGTCATGGCATGCGGATGGACTCATGGAGCTCCAGGCGGCTTTACCAGGGGAAAAGACGTTTACGGAGAGCGAGGCGATCTCTTCTTTTACTCAGGTGATCCGTGCGCTTGCACGGCGCAAGACGCATTTTGCTGTTACTCAAGGGGATCATAGCCGTGCGCCTGTTTTTCTCGCCGAAATCGAGGGATATGCGGATTTCATCCATCGGGTAATGGGGTGGCAGGTTTTGGGAGCCTTGCCATCTGGCGTGATCGGCGAGATCCATCAGGTGAACGCGGCCGCCGGTCAGCTTGACCAGCTGGAGGCTATCGCGGAACGCTTTGAGGTGTCGCCCACGGAGGATGAGTGGCGTGTGGCTACTCAGGTGGCCCACGTTCGGTCGGTGCGATTGCTGTTCGGAGGGGTCGGTTCTTTGGAGTCCCCAGATTCTGAATTCCAGCGTTTCCTGCGAGATCTTCGCTACCTTGGCGACCGTCTCACGCCTGCGGAGATCGCTGCGGCCATCGAAGGGATTGACCTAACGCATTACCGGCATGCAATGCCGGAGGTGGGGCGGTTACAGGCCTTGTGTCGGTTATTGGAAACGTGGGGCCTCGGGCCGGTAGATGTGCGGGGCCCATTGCGCGAGTCCCTCCGTCTGGCCGCCTTGGCGTTGTTGACCTCCCCGGCGGCGTATCGTGAGGCGAGTACGCTCGTCGATACCGACCCGATCTTTCGGGCCCTTCGTGCGGAAATCCCTGAGCGCGAAGAGGCTGATGTCATTTCGAACGCGTTTTGCTCGATGGAACGCATGCAGCTGTTGACGCCTTCTGGGCAAGAGGAAGAAGTTTTGGCATTCCTGAGATCTGTGCTCCTGTCCGAGCGCTTCTCTCCCAACGTGCGGCGAGAGCTAAAAGAACGTTTTTTTGATGCGTTGCGGTATCTCGCTCATGTCCCAGGATTTCCCCTGCCGGAGGTGATTCGGTGTTTTCCCGCGGATGACTGGGGACGCTTTGAGGCGGTATTGAATCCACGAGAAGACGATGCCGGTCCGGCGAGCGTATGGGGTCGACAGGGGATCGCCTACAAAGGGACGGCATTCGACCTGCGGACGGCGCTCTTTTTGGGAGATAAGAATAGCGATTTAGGTAGGTCGTCGTTTCAGGCCTACTATCAACTGGATTGGCAGGCTTCGTCGCCTTCTGAGAGTCTTCTGCCGCTCGAGCCATCTAGCGAAATACTCTCCTATTGGGACGCGCATCCACTTCATGATATTCGATTCGGGAGACCTGTTTATGGCGATGGTCCAGCGCCGGAGGAATGGAGAATGCTTTTGGACGGTCTTGAAGCCTGGAAGCATGATCCCGACGCCAAGATCATGGCACAAAACGTGCTCGTCTCGTTGGAGATCGGCGACGCTTGGACGAGGCTTGACCAGGCCAAGCGAGCGGAGCGCCTTGAAGCGATCCGGCGCATCTTGATGAGCGGAATCTTCAATGAGGAGCAGGTGCGCGCGCTCGTCGAGGACGTTTATACGGTATTTCTGTATGTCAGTCCGAAGCCCGTAGCGACTCCGTTATGGGAGATTCCTGGATACCCGTACCAGCCGTCGTCCACGATCGTCGACCAGCTTCGGTCATTAGCTCTCCGCCAAGCGGACCTGGTCTTTTCCGGTGCGTCATCCGGTTGGGGCACGCAGTTATTTTCGCGCTTGAACCGCACGTTGATGCCTAGGCGCCGTGCGGAGCTTGAGCGCGCCCTGGAAGCGCTCGACCTATCGGGATTTGAGCTTT
Organism: uncultured Gammaproteobacteria bacterium; assembly: GCA_964623645.1. Lineage (GTDB taxonomy): Bacteria > Patescibacteriota > Patescibacteriia > 2-12-FULL-60-25 > 2-12-FULL-60-25 > JAGOUA01. Next base: position 7,441 of record CAZURG010000039.1, read on the forward strand.
ACCTAAACGGCTGCTTCGCCCAGCTCTGTGACCGTCCGCAGGCATTTTCCGCACTCGTGTCGGTCCTACAGGGGCTTCCGCCGAAGTCCGGTCAGCCGGTGGCGAAGCTGATCGCGAATGCGGCTAGGACGTATGTCTCGATCGAAGCCGCCCGTTTCGGAAAAAAGAATGATCCACACGCGGATGGGAGCGAGGCGATCCCCTGGTTCGACTCGCCCCTGCAAGCAAAGGATTCCGTAACGGCCATTGAGGATCCTTCCGGCCGCACGGTGGGGGAGCTCGAGCTTACCGGAAGCGGCAGCCCGGTCGCGGTCTTTCGCGGTTCGACGTTGGAAGCGGCGCGCTTTTTCGCCCTCTACAATCACTTGTTGACCGCTGCCGTCCCGGACGTTCTTGAATATGCCGAACTGAAGACCCTCCTGCGTGAAGATGCATATGTGGAGCTCGTCCTCGCCCATCTTTGGGAGGGTCCTCGTCGTTTTCATGGGGGTTGGACCGCCGAAGTTTTCTCTGACCTCGTGTTGACGTTACCGTCCGCGAAACGTGCCGATGCGGCGATCTCCTGGATCTTATCCCAACAGCAGGAAATGAAATCCCCGCTCTCGATCAAGGCTTGGGATGTTGCCGTCCTATACGCCCCCTCCGAAGCCCTTCAAGAGGCGTGCCTGAAACACACCCTGTCCGTTTCCCCGAACATGTCTCCGAAGGTCCGCCTGCCCCGTTGGCAGCTTGTTCGTGATCGATTTACGCCTAACCGGGCGCTCCAGGTGGCCCAGCATTGGATCCGGGCGATGGAGGGCAACGAGTTTATTCAGTGTTGGCCAACGATTGCCAAGGAGCTGGACCTTTCGGCGATGACGGAAGTCTTGCGTGACTGCGCCGCGACGTATTCGTTTCAGCCGGGGGAGCTCTATCGGTTCTTTGCGCAAGTGTATCCGACCTTGGTCGGACAGGATGATGAGGGAAAGGGTCGGGCCGCTTTTCAGGCGTTCGCGAAGACGAATTCGCTGGTCGGTGCGATTCCGGAGTGGCTTTCCATCCAGGGGCCGGCCCGTCGGCCGGAGCACTGTCCCTACTTAACCCATTTGCC
>CAZURG010000040.1:0-8381 GCA_964623645.1 uncultured Gammaproteobacteria bacterium
AGCGCGCGACGCACAAGAAGGGCTCCTGCCGGACGGACTTACAGGGCGAAGGGAAAGGAAGAGAAAAAGAAAAACGAAGAACCCGGACGATGTCGACGCCCTTCTTTCTCTACGCGATGACGGAGTGAGGGTGGTGTGTTATCATTAACGTGATCTTTCCTCTTATGGTTCTTTTTCGCCATCTGTTTTCCGCCGTGCTCTTTCTGGGGTTGGTTGTAGGTGGGGTGGTGGGAGGGGTGCAGGAGGTCTCGGCGAATCAGTGCAGTTGTGGATGTGCGTATCCGGGGTCTGGTTCGGGGGGGACGAATGGAAATGGGCCGACCTGTACTTCGGATGCACAATGTACCCAGGCAGCGTGCGCGATGTATTGCTCGTCGCAGGGGCCGGGCGTGGTGCCGGGACGATTGACGAATGGGCGGGTGTATAGCTGTGCGGATTATGAAACGGCGTTTTCGTTGCCGACGCCTCCTCCTCCGGCTCCCGCTCCCGCGCCGGCTCGTGGATTTGTTCCGGAAGTGGGAGGTGGTGGGGCGGGGGTGACTTCGCCCGCCGCACCTTCTGGGGGCGGACGGACAACGGGTGGCGCCGCGGCTTCGGCGAGGACGGGAGCGGCGGCAGGGACGAGTGCCCCGGCGGCCTCAGGAGCTTCTTTCCGCTTCGAATTGCCGGCCTGTACGGAAAATGGCCAATGCTCACTGACAGACATTATTAATACCGGGGTCCGCTTCGCGAATTTCCTGTTAGCCTTGTCTGGCGTGGTCTTTTTGGGGACGTTCCTATACGCGGGAGCAAACCTGCTCTTTTTCGCCTACGAAACTAAGCAGATCGATACCGCGAAGAAGATGATTACGGGGGCCTTTGTAGGGATCGTGATCATCATGGTGGCAGGGGTCGGGGTACGCTTTGTCTCATCGGCGTTGGGGGTGGGCTCATCCTTTACGCGGTTGCCGGGGTCGACCGCCCCGCGGACGACGACGCCAGCTGCAACGCCGCGTTAGCTTTTCCTATGAAGACGTTTCCTTTTTTGCGGGCGATGCTGGTGCTAATGGTGGTTCTGTTGGCGCCACTTTCGGCGTTTGCGCAAGCCTTACCGTCATCCGCTGTCACACGCGGGACCTGCCGTTTTCGCTGCGTGTCGGCGACTGATCCGGATGGAGAGCGATTGGTCCCTGAGCGCATCCTGAACTGTCTGGCTGCGCCGACGGAACAGACTTGTCAGGCAGAGTGTGACCGAATCTGTCCGATCGCGGGCCCGGAAGGGAACAATATTATGCCGATCGCCCGGGGGACGGGATTGCGGTGCGCGCGTGATCCGAGCCCGGTTTGCTTTATTCCTCCGGCGACGCCTGCTGCGACGGGAGGGGCAACGAGTGGAGCGACGGGGAGCCAGACCGCGAATTCTGCCAGCACGCTACCGAATCCGCTTGGAGAAACGGACCTCGTCAAGATTTTTGGCCGGATCTCGCAGGCGATCATGGGGATCCTGGGTGCCTTGGCGTTGCTTTGGTTCATCTGGGGTGGGGTTTTGTGGATGACGGCCGGGGAAAGTAAACGAACGGAGGAGGCGAAGGGGATTATTAAGAACGCGGCTCTTGGGATTGTTCTCTTGTTTTTCTCGTATGGGTTGGCCACGGCGTTCCTGGCGATTTTTGAGGAAGTGGGCAACCGTTCGACGTCTCGCGCGTCTACCCCGTCTATACGCTAATCTTATGCCTTCTTTTCGTTACCTGATTGGGCTCGCGGTCGCTTTCCTGGGCGTCTTGTTGCTGCCTACGGAAGCCTTTGCGGGAAACTGCGTCGCGTTCTGTCGGAATGGCACGCCGCGGGCGGACGGGTCGGTTTACGTGACGTACGTTGCGGGAAATGCCTGCTCGACGGCATCGGAATGTCGCACGCTTCCCGGCTGTCAAGGAGGTGCGACGACGGCGAACCAAACGACGGTGCGGGAGTTTTGCCAGAACGGGCGTGCCTTGCTGAGCCCTGAGGAGTTTCGCGCCTCGGTCTGGTGCGAGGATTATCTGAATGAGGATCGGACGCGCCGGTATTTTGATGCGGGACGCTGTCTGGTGACGCCGATCGGAGCGCCGCCGACAAACCCGGATACGCGGCCGATCGTAGCAACGACAACGCTCTTTGAGCCGGCGCGGCCGGGGGATGCGTTTCGTTGCCGGTTCCTGTGCGTGGGGGATCGGGAAGCGCGGAATGGGGGATCGTGTTCTGCAGCGACGGATCAGACGACGTGCATCGCGGAATGTCGACGGACGTGCCAGACCGCTTCATCGGCGGCGGGTCAGCGTTGCGCAGGCTTGATGGAAGGTGGTTTAGCCTCAAATACGCTCGCGGACATGGAACAGGCGCCACAGTGCCTTCCGACGCGGGGACCGGATCCGAGCGTGGGAGGCATCACCGATACCCAGCAGTTCGAGGCGGTCAATGAGAGCTTCGCAAACCTGTCCGTCACCTCCTTCATTGGAAATGCGATCAAAGCGTTGTTGGGGGTGGTCGGGGCGCTCTTCCTTGCGATGCTGGTGTGGGGTGGGATCCAATGGATGACGGCGGGTGGGGATCCGGCGCAAGTGAAATCGGCGCAGACGACTACCAAAAATGCGATCTTAGGGGTTGTGATCATTGTGCTCTCGTATACGATGATCACAGCCTTCATGCAGATCGTCGCGGATTTCGCGGGGGTGTCTTCTTGACGTGTTTCTTCCTCTCGGCGTGGGTGTGGTATAATCCAACCGCAGACACGCGTGTCTCACGCGTATGCTCTATGCAACTATCTTTTACACAGAAAGGGGGTGAACTTTCATGACAGCAGCATGGAAAAATCTTTTCGCTGGGGTCGCCACGGCCTCATTGGCGGTGAGTATGTTCACCCCGTCGTTCGCGCTCGCACAGTCTCGGCCTTCGGCCGGAACGTTGACGCCTGATGACTTGGGCGTAACCGCGATCGAAACGAGCGGCATCAAGTTGGGTGGCGGCGACGTCCGTCAGACGGCGGCGCGTATCATCAATGTGGCCCTGAGCTTCCTCGGGATCATCTCGGTGGTCATCGTCATCGTTGGCGGCTTCAAATATATGATCTCCGGCGGCAACGAGGAAAAGACCGGCGAGGCGAAGAACCTCATCGTGTCCGGCATTATCGGCTTGGCGATCATCTTATCGGCGTGGGCCATTACGCGCTTCGTGCTCGGGAGCTTGCTCTCGGCCACGACGGGGAGTGGTAGTACGTCCCTGTAAGCCGCAGGGGCGGCGGGCTTGGCCCGTCACGAACGGCTTGACTTATCGGATCCTCCCCATGTCTCTCTCTCGTATCGGCAAAAGCCTGCTTCTCAGCGTGACCTTATTGGTCACGCCGATGGCGGCGTTCGCGCAAGTGAGCGCCATCCGTGGCGGGGTCGAATCGGCTGCAACGGCTGCCAACTTGAGCCGGAGCAGCTGCCGCGGCACCGCCTGTGTGATCGGCATCATCTCCAACGTGGTCACGGTCGCGATCCAATTCTCCGGAGTCTTGTTGCTCTGTTACCTGCTCTACGCCGGCTTCCTCTGGATGACGGCGCCCGACAGTAAGCAGGTCGGCCAGGCCCAGGACATGATCAAGAATGCGGTTGCCGGGCTTCTGCTCGTCGTCGTTTCCTTCGCGATCTCAAGCTTTGTTCTGGAACAGTTGGAGACCGTCATCACGGGCGAGCGGCCGGCTCCCGCCGCAGGCGCGGAAGGGGCGGGGGCTGGTGGTGGGGCGGTCACGCCGTAGGTAAAATGTCTTTTGTTCGACTTCTAACGCGTAGGCTCTTCATTATGAATATTCGCTCACTGATCTACACCGGTGCGGTGGCTGTGACCGCGGTGCTCGGTCCGGTTGCGGCGCTTGCCCAGGTCCCAACCCCTGGACAGAACCCGTTCCAGTACTCGCAGAACGCCAACAACACGATCCAGAACCAATCTGGTCTTCGTGGTTCGAGCAACCTGCAGACCATCATCGGAAACATCATCAACATCGTCCTGAGCTTCATGGGGATCTTGCTCCTCGTGTACCTCGTGTACGCAGGCTTCCTCTGGATGACGGCGACCGACTCGAAAGGACCGGACAAGGCCAAGGAAATGATCAAGAACGCCATTATTGGGTTGATCATCATCGTCTCGTCCTTCGCGATTTCGAACTTCGTGTTGCAGGCGTTGCCGGGGATTACGGGTGGGGCTGCCGCTCCCGCACGCTAGGTGGAAAGCAAAAAACCGCCCCATGGCGGTTTTTTCTTATGAGAAAAAATGACGTTTCCTGGCGGGGAAGGAGCTGCAAAGGCAGGGGGATGAGAGCCCGGACGATACCGATGCCTCCTAAGAGTGGTGCCGAGCTGAAGAGGTGGGTGGACGGGTCGCCGGATGGTGGGCGGCGAAGGCTCCCACGATGGCGATCGCGAGGGCGTCGGCGGCGTCATCTGGCTTGGGAATCTCTTCTAATTTTAGGGTTATTTTAACCATCTCCTGGATCTGTTTCTTATCCGCTTTTCCCCAGCCGGTGAGGCCTTGCTTAATTTGATTGGGGGTGAGTTCGACGATGGGGATGTTGGCATCGGCTAACGCAAGCAGGATGACGCCGCGTGCCATGCCTACCTTGATCGCAGTTTTTGCGTTCGTTTGGAAGAATAGATGCTCAATGACGGCCACGTCGGGTTTAAAATGCGTCACGGTTTTTGTGACGGCATTGCGGACCTGCTGCAGGCGAAACGAAAAATCGCTTTTTGCGTTGGTTTGCAGGCAGGCGTGGGAGATCCACCGGAGGGTGGAACCCGCTTTCTCGATGACGCCGAAGCCGGTTCGGTCGAAGCCGGGATCGATTCCTAGGATGCGCATAAAAGCATTCTACCTTATTCTAAGAGAAAAACGACGCCTCCCGGCAGAGGGGGGGGTGGGGCTGCGTCCCACGGCCCGCTCTTTCCCGCTCGGGCGGGCCGGTCCCCCGGCAGGGCCATCATTTGGGCGCATTATTCTGTGAGCGATGCCGAGCGTTTGACGTCCCCCGTATCCTGCATGAATCTGTTACAATGATCTCATCATTTGTCGCTTATGAAACAATACGAAGCCTTTTCCGCAATCGATCCCCGATCCCTTCCGCGGGTCGAATGTGATTTTATGGAGTCGCCCACGAATGGGCTGTTGCAGGCGTTGGATCGGTTGGAGGGTTCGGAAGCCGTGGCATTGGTGATCCAAGGGGTCCCGATCCTGATCTCTCGTCAGCGGATGGCGGACTGGGTGGATGCATTGCAGGAGCGGGCCGTGCAGGCGATTCGGTTCCAACCGCAACCGGGCGATGAAGTGGGGAAAGTGTACTTACGGGCGCGCCAACAATGCCCGGAGCTGGCGTTAAGTGTCTATACGCTCCCTCTTGACCCGACGATCCCCGCATATCGGGCGCTCAGCGAAGTGATTCGAGCGATTGAGTCTAAGGTGTCTCCTTGGGTGCCGGGAGGGAAGGCGGTCACAGTCACGGTAGGTGGGCAGCCTCGATTTTATCTGATGGATCTGGATGTTGATGATGCGCTTTTGGCGTGGTTGCAAGAAGCAAAAACAAACAGGATGCCTTAACGGCATCCTGTTTGTTTTGATCCTAATCTCGTTCAGCGTTCCGGAACCCTCTCACCAGGAAGAAAAGGCCGATCAAGGCCGTAAGGCCAGCGAGCAGGTACAGCGGGGAGAAAGAGCTGCCAGAAGATTCGATCGAGGGGTTTGCTACGGGGGCTGATGGGGGCTCGCGACGCGGTTCTTCCACGGTGTCTGCAAGGACGGCTCTAGTGGGGGGTGTGCTTGTTGTTTGGCTGGAAGGGGTGGTCGCCGATGTAGTGGGTGTAACGGTTCCTAATTGGGTGGCCGGTGTTGTTGTAGGCGTTGGTTGCGTGCTTGTTGCGCGTGGGGTCGTGGGCGCTGGTCTTGGTGCCGTGAGGGGGTCTGAGGGGGTGGTGGGTTGAGTGGAAGGTGCCGTTGGGGCTGATGCGGGGGGCGTCGTTGGTGCGGGTGCGGGCGTCACCGGGCGCGTTGAGCGGGTCCGGTCAAGCGGAAACGCATCTTGGGCGTCGCCGACCCCGTCGCCATCCGTATCACGGTTTTTGGGGTCGGTCCCAAGCTCTCGCTCACGCGTGTTCGTCAGGCCGTCGCCATCGATGTCAGGATCCTGGGAATCATCGAGGCCGTCGCCATCGGTATCGGTGGAACGGGTCGCATCAAGCGGAGCAGTATCGTTTCCATCCACGACGCCATCGTTATCGTCATCCGGGTCGACGCTATCGGCGATTCCGTCGTTGTCGTTATCACGTTCGACGGTCGTATTCACGCGAATTTCATTGTTGATGCGGTCTTCATCGGGTGTGCTGACGTCGGCGATGACGCGGATCGTGAGGGCGTGTTGGCCTGCGGTACTTGGCCGCCAAGAAATCCAGACATCATCGGGACGCCCGGAGGTCTTCACGGAAATCGCCTTACTGCTGATGATCGTGTCGTTATCGAGGACTTGCAGGACGCCTTCGGTGTCTTGCGTGCCCTTGTTCTGCACGGTCACGTAGATCCGGACGTTCTGTCCGGCGATGGGCATGGCCGGGACCAGGATGACATCCGAATTTTGCACGGACAGGTCATAGTCTGCGGCTGAAACGAGTGCTGGAGCGGCGAAAAAAGCGAGGAGGCCAGCGAAAAAAAGAGAAAGGAAGACGCGCATAAAAAGGGACGTAAAAAGGGTAGCATGCGGGGAAGGCGAGTGACAGGGAAAGGAAAAAATTTGAAAAAGAAGAGGCCTCCGACGGTGCGTCGGAGGCCAGGTATGTCGGATATTGTCATGAGGCACGCGGTTCCCGTCAAAGACGGATGTCCATCCGAGGGAAGGGGAGCAACGCAAGCGATAAGATCGCGAAGGAAGAGCGCGCCGAGTCCTAGATCTCGCGGGCGAGGTCGCGCAGGCCGGGGAGATACCCGGCGTACGCGACGGCCAACCAAGGGTTCAGGTTCTTCAGGAGGCCCTGCGCCTCCGCGGCCAGCGCGGGCCCATAGGCACCGTGCGCGAACCCTTCGAGGACATCGAGCGCGCGGACCACGGACCTCCAGCCCATGCTGCGGCAGATGCGGTCGATCTCTTCCGCAGCCCGCATGTGGAGCCAGTCCCCGAGGCCGTCCTCATCGTCCTTCGGGGAGGGGGCGAACCGGGCGATCTCTTTCGTCACCCGTCGCGCCGCCTCGAGAATCGGTTCCGGGTCGAAGCGCCCGGCGATCTCCTCCGTCGAGGGGCCGTGCGTACGCATCTCCTCGTCGTACCGATCGCAGGCCGCGAACCGGAGGCGATCTTCGCGCTCTCGCTCGGCGACCTGGAGATCGTTTGCCTGATGGAGCGGATCCGCGTCACGGCCATCGCGCGCGTCCGCCTGCTCCGCGTGGAGGTCACGGGCTGTCACGCCGCCCGTCTTTGCGTCGCGCCGGTGTCCGCGCGAGCCCTGCACCTGAGCGGAAATGCTCATGAGTGTTCGTTCAATCTTTTGAACAAACGCTTCTGAGTATTTCTGCCCTTACCTTAGGGTTTTTCTCATATAGACAAACAGCGCGTTCAGCGCTGCGTCACACCCTCTTTTTCCAAGGAGGCATCCTTGAGAAAAGAGGGGGTCCCATGCGAGGTCCCGGCCGTTGGACGGTCGGGGCATGGGATGAGGTCCCGATCTACGCCGCCACGGGAATGCCGGGCGGGGCGTCGTTACACGTGTCGAGGTCGGCGAGGCGCGCGAGGTCCGCGCGCAGCTCTCCGCTCTCCGCGACCAGCTTGGCCTGCTGGTCCGACAGCCAGCCCAGGAACTGGGCGAAGCTGTCGTTCGCGTGGCCCCAGCTCCGGTTCAGCCACGGTACCTGGAGGATGCGGAGCTCCTCCCAGGTCTCCGCCGCGTCGAGCTTCATCACGCGCTCCTTGAGCATCGCGTGGATGGCGAACGCGACCTGCTCGCGCTGCTCCTCGGTGAGCCGCGTCCACACGCCCGTGAAGGCGTAGTATTCGGTGACTCCCGTGCGGGGCTTGTCGAGGAAGAGGCGCGCGATGCGCTTCGCCTCCTTCTCGGTGATAGGGGGTGCCTGCCGGGGAGTGACGTCCCCCGACGAACCGTCGCGCTGGCCGGAGCGCGAGCCCTTGTGGCCACGTGCGTCATTGCCCATGGTCTCAGGTCTCGATGATTCGAGGCGTGGGAACATGGGCGAGAGCTTGTGGACCGTCATTCGTCCCTGTCCGTGGTCATCAGCGGACTGATGAGCACAGGGTGGGAGCGGACCTCAGCGAGAGCTGGGTCCGCAGGGGTCCCGACCGGGAGCGACGCTCACCGGTCGGGACGCCCTAGGTGGGGGGGGTTACGCCGCGATGGAGG
>CAZURG010000041.1:0-8200 GCA_964623645.1 uncultured Gammaproteobacteria bacterium
GCCGTCAAAAAAGCGATCCAAAAAACGCCGGACCCACGTCTGGATGAGGCGGCGTACGTTTAGGTATCCGTCAAACGGGCAATATTTTTCTTCGCGCACCCCTTGCACACCCCAAAAATCTCAAACGTATGGTCGGTGATCTGGGCGAACTGGTCGGCCGCGTGTTCAATGGCCGCCGTCAGATGGTTCATGCCGCACACCTCGACGTCTTGGGTTTTCTTGCAGGAGAGGCAGGTGACGTGGTGGTGGTCGTGTTCATCACGAAGCTCGTAGCGGGTGGCGCCTTCGACGTGGATGGCGCGGACGAGTTGTTTTTCGACGAATTGTTCGAGCGTCCGATACGTCGTGACGCGATCCAGGGATGTTTTGCAGCGGGTGATGAGTTCGCTGGCCCGCAGGGGGGTCCGGGCGCGGGCAAGCGCCTGAAGCAGCGCCAGCCGACCGGGCGTGACGCGAAGCCCGTTCACGCGCAGGAGCGATGTCGGATTCATGGGCTGATCTTAGGGAAGATCGTCCCCCTTGACAAGTGCAACACTGTTGCATTTAAATAGGGGAGCGCCATAAGGAGGTGCATCCATGTGTGATGTTCGGTATACCAACTGGGATCGTCCGGTGACGGATCAGGATTTCGCTGCCCTCGCGGAGGAAGTGGGTTTCGATGGTCCGTCCCGGCTGCCGGAGCTGGTCCGCGCGCTGACCGGGGCGTTTCCCGCCGCGTCCATCCGCCCCCCCGCGTTCATCTTCGCCTTCATCGTCGAGGCCTTCCGCGCCTGGCAGCTGAAGGGGAGGGCGGATGCCGTCGTTCCGGACGGGGTCCGGCTGCCGCTCGGGGCCTACGTCTACGACACCCGCGGTGCGGTCACCGCTCGCTACCAGACCGACCTGCTCCAGGCCGTGCACGAGGGCGTCCCGCGCTTCCTCATGAGCGCGCAGGCGGTCTACCGCCTGAATGCCGTCCTCGCGCGCTTCGGCTTCGTATTCACGACCGGGCACTGCTGCGAGGTGGTCTTCCTGCCCGTGACGGCGCTCGCCGCATACCTCGACTCGCCCCTGATCCGGGCCCGCGAGGCAGCCCGTCAACGGGCCAACGAGGTGGGGATGCCGTTTCGGCACGTCGCCAATGCGAGCGATCTGCCGCCCGCCTGTGAGTTCGGTCCGCAGGCGCGCCAGCTCCATGTCCGCCTGCTCGGGCTCATGACGAGCCTGGCCGGCCCCATCACCCAAGCGATGCAGCCGCTCGCGTCCGGGGTTCCCGCCACGGAGGCGTTCGCCTCGGCCTGATGCCTCCTCCCGGAGGCCTTTTCTCTACTCGTTCACGCTTCATCTTTTTCGTATGATCATCGGCTGCTTAGGCAAAGGGGGGAGCGGCAAGTCTACGGTTGCGACCGCGCTCACGCGGGCGTTGCAGGCAGACGGGTACGCGACCCTCGCCATCGATGCGGACCACAACATGGACCTGCTCTTTAACGTGCTCGGCGAGCCGGAGGCGTTTCCCTACTTGGGCGAGCATCGTCAGGAATTGAAGGATTTGGTGGGAATGGCTCCCGATGAAAAGCTCTTAGCTCGCTTGGCGCGAGAGCCGCGGATTCAGGTCCGTTTACGTGAAGACGATCCCGTCCTCCGCCTTCTCGCGAAAGAAATTGCGCCTCATTTTTGGCTGATGGCGGCCGGTCCGCATACCGAAGAGGTGCAATTAGGCCAGGCGTGCAGCCATGTCTTGGCGAGCGGCCTCAAGCTGATCTTGCCGAGTTTGGTATTGGAGGAAAAAGAAGCCGTCATCGTTGATTCCACCGCGGGCATGGACATGGTCGGCAGCGGCATCGCGGCCGGGATGGATCTCGTCTACATCGTGACCGAACCGACGGTCCACGCCACGAAGACGGCGAAGCAGATCGCCGCGGGCTTGGACTGGTTTGGGACGCCGCACGCGTTCGTCCTCAACAAGGCGCAGAATCCCATGCACGTCGACCAGGCGGCGGCATGGCTCGGGGAAGCGCCTCTCTTCGTGCTGAGTTTTTCGGGTGAGGCGGAAGCGAATGCGACGATCTATCAGGAGATGGTGCGCTATGCGGCTGCGTTCACGCGCGAACGCGGAGGAAATCAAGTCCGGTTCGCGCGGGCGCTCGCGGCGGCACAGCGTGGGTAAGTCGCGCGTATTGCTCAGCCGGCCATTGGAAGGTACGCTTGAGCGGTCGTTCCAAGAGAGAAGGAGGGTTCCGTGAGCTCTGGTACGCAAGGGCCCGAGCGGCCCGTTTCCGGTCTTCGTCTCGTCTGGGCGTGGCCCTCGCTGATTCTGGAGGACCAGCGTCGTCCGCGTCGTGGCTTCTTTCCGTTCTGGGTCGAGGATCTTGAGCGGCTGCTCAGCCCGTCCGTCGGGGCGCCCGCATTCGATCCGCATGATGAGTTCGTGGTGCTGTATCGGACGTCGGCCCTGTCGGTCGAGCGCGTCGGTTCCGCATCACGGCCGCTCATCTGCCTGTCCCGCTGTCCGGACCAGACGTTCCTGCTCGATCCGGAGGAATGGAACGCGCTCATCGATGGACATGAGGCCGTGCTCCGGGCCTTGTCGCGTCGGGAGATGGTGTCCTGGGCCCAGCTGCGTCCCGAGGCTCAACGGTCGGCGGCCTGATCCGTATCTGCGGATCTTTTTTTGTGTAAAAAAAGAAGATCCCCGACCAACAGGAGGTTGATCGGGGGAGGGGTCAGGCCGCGGGCTTGCGGTCGCCCATGGTGAGGCCCTGGAGGGTGGAGGACATCGTCGGCATCTCGCCAGTGAAGCTCTCGCGCCATGCCGGGTCCGGGTGGTCGGCGAAGAGGTCGCGCACGTCGCGGAAGAGGGTGTCGTAGCCCTTGGGGATGAGCTTGCGGTCCATGTATTCCTCGTCCCGGCCGAAAACGATGACCGTCGCGCCCGCGCGCCACATCCGCTCCAGGTCCGGGTCGCGGCGCGGGTTGTTCGGGTCGACGAGCTTGCGGTAGACGTCGTTGCCCACCACGAGCCAGGCCTTGGGGTACTCCTCGGCCATGTCCGCGAAGTAGGGGCCCTCGTTGCGCACGATCACGTTCACGTGGCCGCGGCAGGCCTGGAGGCGCGCCCGCGTCTTGTCGAGCGGCAACAGCGTCGCGAGCTTCTCCGGGTGCTTCCGGTTGAGGATGTGAAAGATCGGGCGCTTGGGGGCCGCGGCCCGCATGACGGTCCCCATGAAGCGGTGCGCCGCCGTAAGGGTGTCCAAGCTCGACGGGATGACCACCATCCCCTCGGTTCCGCTCACCGTCCCGTCACGCTGGCCGTTCTCGAGGAAGATGGGGAGCTTTCGGAGGCTCTCCTCGGTGAGCTCCTCGAGCGGCGCCATGTGCGGCCGCGGTTCGAGGATGAAGGTGTCGCCGTCAGGGGCGAACACCATCTGTCGGCAGTAGATGTTGGCCGGCAGCTTCGCGAAGGACATGGGGATCTGCGGGAGGTCCATGGCCTCCAGGATGAGGTTCAGGCCGAACACCGTCAGAACGAGGTTCTGGAGCCCGCGCATCGCGTCGTCACTCTCGGCGCCGTGCTTGCCCTCCCAGCCGTCACGGTTGAACCAGACCTCCACCGTGCACGCCTGGCCGTTGTCATACGTCACGGCGAAGTGCGTGCGGTCGCCGCCGCGGCGCTTGTCGCGCGTCTGGGTGGCGGCCGACACGCCGAGGGCCACGATCTTGGGGAGGTTCTTGGGGTCGAGGAGGACCTCGCCCGTCCGTTCGTCGCGCTGGTGGCTGGGGACGGCGGCATAGCTTTGCAGCCGGTCCCGCGCGATCTTGCCGATGCTTGTCGAGAGCCGCAGGGCGGCCTCCTCGCAGACGGCGGGGATGTCGTCGTGGTGCTGCCTGCCGGTGTGCGCCCACGAGGCCGCCGGGTGGTAGGGGTTCTCCGAGAGGAAGAACATCCCCGAGGCGCCGCCGATGGCGAGCAGGGACGAGGCGATCTCGGCCGCGCCCCCGGTCGCGTTGATGGCCCAGTACGTGCGCTTGCGCACGGGCTGGGTCCTGACCGTGGCGTGGAGCTCCCGGATCGCAGCCCAGATGGTGTCGATCGAGACGAACGTCTGATGCGTGAAGAAGCCGACCATGACCACTCTCCTTGTGCCTGTCGCCCGAAAACACGACGTTTTGGGGTAGCGCATTCTAGCATAACCCCTCCGTCTTGTCAAGGTATTTTCGCTAGGAAAAGCCAAAAAAGCCCATTTTTTCCCTTACATAAGGGTTTTTCTCCGGGATCGAGCGACGGATCAAGGAATTTCCGTAAAAGCCTTTAGAAAACCTTGTAATTCTGCTACACTGTCCGATCCTGTCCTCAGGAAGCTCTTCTCCAAAAACGTCCGAAAACGGCTTCACAAGCGGAGTGCGTCATGTTCATCATCCCGATCGCTGTCTTGGTCATCGTCATGATCGCGGCCCCCATCGTCTTCTTCATCTTGCGGCACCCCAAGCCCGCCAAGGGCGTCTTCGCGGGGTCCTTCGACCTCATGCATGGAGGCCACGCCGACTTCATGGCGCTCGCGGCCACGCGCTGCCAGGAGCTTGTCATCCTCATCGCCCTCAATCCGTGGTCGGAGGTTCGGTAGATCCGGAGGTTGCGCTCACGCAACTGGAGCGGATGGTCATGTGCGAGGTGAGTCCGGTGTGGAAGGAGCTCAATCTCCCCGTCCCGGTCTCTACGCCGTCGCCCGAGGCGTCTGTCGTTGCCCGGGCCTAGGCGCTCTCCCTGAACGGGTGGTCCACGCGAGTGGGCTGCCCGGTCTTTTTTTGTCTGAAAAAACGATCTTGATCGCAAAAAAACCACCCAACGGCGAACGTTCGCGATTGGGTGAAGAGGCGTGTCCTCAGAGGGGGATGCCGAGGCAGTCCTCCGCCCGGTGGGAGTGGGCCCAGCCGACGGGGACGGCATCCTCTGGGGCCTGGGGGAGGGCTCCCGTCGCCGTGTGGAAGCGCATGCTCTGGATGCGCTTCCGCTGCGCAAAGGTCCAGAGGTCGCCCGTGAGGACGTGCGGCGTGATCTCGCTGCGGGCGGTGTCGGCCGCGGTCTCGTCGCAGATGAGAACGTGCGTGACTTCCGCCGGTGTGGCTACGACGTGATAGCGCTTCGTCGTCGCGTCGTGCCGGCAGGCGAGGGCGAAGCGCGTCGGCGGGTCCTGCGGTTCGCGGATCACGAGGTCGAGGTGGGCGCTCTTGATGCCTTCGAGGCCCAGGAGCTCTGCTTCGATCTCACGCTTCAGGCGGGCCGACAGCCCCGCATGTCGGGTCGTGGTGAGGCGGGTGGTGAGCGTGATCGAGCAGCGCGCCAGGCTGATCCCGTGCGTGTTGGTGACGACGCGCTCAACCCCTTCGACGCCCGCGACCGTGCGGGCGATCCGCGCGATCCGCTCTTCGACGTCCTCGCCCAGCGACTTGCCGTTGAAGCTGTCGAGGCCCTTGCAGAAGATTTCCCAGCCCGCGTGGAAGACGAACACGGACACGAGGAGCGCACTCACGCCGTCGGCCCACTGCCAGCCAAAGCCCTGCGCGCCGATGATCCCGAGGAGGGCGCCGAGCTCGGTGATCGAATCGGCCTTCGTCTCCTCGCCATCCGCGACGAGCAGCGCTTCCTTGCTCCGCTTGCCGACGAACATCTGGTAGCGGCTCACGATGAGCGAGAGGAGGATGCTGATCGCCATGAAACTGGCGCTCCCGAGGAACATCCCCGGTTCGGTGTGGCTCGGCGTGTAGGTGGGGAGCCAGATGACGGAGCGGAGCACGCGGTCGAGGCTGGGCCACTGGGCGAGGAGCCCGACCAGGGCCTTGCCCGTCAGCAGCGTGGCCGTGCTGAGTACGAGCCCACCGAGGAAGAGCATCATTCCCGTCTCTAGGCTACGCATCTGGAAGTGGAACCCACGTCGTGCGCGGTCGGCGAAGCGCATGCTCGCCGCCACCAGGATCCCTTGGAGCGCATCGCTGGCCTTGTGCATCGCGTCCGACACGATCACGAGCGAGTGGGTGTACTGCCCGATCGCCAGGCCGACCACCGCTTTGACGATGTAGTGCGCGGCGGCGATCAGTTCGACGGTCACGGGGTTCAGGTACCAGGCCGTGACCGCTTGGTTCGCATGGCCAGAGGAGGCCTGCTGGTCGTTTGCCGAGCTGTTGCTGTCCAGCGCCAGGAATGCCGCGATGAGCGCCGTCGTCCGGGCGGTCGAAGCCGTGAGGACGGGGAGGTTGCTCGTTTCGGCGATCAGGTCCGCGCTGCCGTTGCGGAGTGCGGCCCCGGGCGCGACGACCGTCAGGAAGCACCCGTAGGTGTTCGCGACGGCATTTGCGAAGGCGTGGATGCTCGTCGCTTCTGCCTCGAGGTGGACGATGAGCTTGACGCCGTACGCTTCGGCCAGGCGCTTGATCCGGTTCAGCATCACGCGCGAATCGGGCGTCAGCTCGCCTTCGCCGACCGATCCCTGTCTCTGTCCGTAGGTCGTGTGGCAGGCGATCACGGTCGCTCCCAGCCGCGCCGCCAAGGGGATGGCGAACACGGCCGCGTGAGCCGCCGCCTCGCGGTTCCCGAACGGCAGGCAGATCCGCAGGCGCTCGTCCGCGCTCGGACGGGCGCCGTCCTCCTCGATCGCGAGCAGGATGTGGCTGTCCAGGGGCGCGTCCTCACGCGCCTCCCGCAAGGTCTCCGCCCCGCTGACGAAGACGATCTCGCGGCGCCCGCTCGCCTTGGCGAGGTCCGAACGCCTCATGACCGCCGCTTCGCGCGCGTCCAGGTCGAACCCGTGGGCTACCAAGGCGCGTTCGACATTCCTCCGGTCCTCGTCGTCGCCGATGAGGATCACGGGGGGTGCCTGCAGCCGTTCCGCCAAGCGAAGCGCGTAACGCAGCGCCACCAGGCGCCGCCGATTGAGGCCGAAGGTCGCCGCGATGATCAGGTCCGTCATGGTTCGTTTTCTCCGTGTTGGAAAGAGGCTCGTTTCCTGAGGAAACAAGTATCCTATGATAGCAAAAGACGAGCGTTTTGTCAAGAAAATCGGGCGGATTATACAAATAGGAAACCATCAAAACCCCCTTAAAATCGTTGAAGCCCCCGACCTATCGCTAGGTCGGGGGCTCAGGGCACCGCGGGTTAGGCGGCGAGGGCGGCTTTCACCTCCTCGGGGTTCCACGTGAGGTGGAGGCGGCGGCTGATGACGCCGGTCATGGCGGTCGTTCGCCAGACGGCCACGCCTTCGCTCACGAGTGCCTCGATGGCTTCGTCGGCGATGCAGTCGTGGTCGGGCCACGTCTCAAGGGCGCGGCACGCGCGCTCGAGGCCGATGACGCTCTCGCCGCGATGCAGGTCGCCCCCGTACCAGAGGCGGAGGTAGGCCGCGGCGAGGCCCGCGTCGTTGGGGGAGCGCTTCGCGGACGGATTCGCCGCGGAGCCGGTGGCGGCGCCGCCAGGGAGGAGGGTGAGGAGAGCGGTGCGGCCGGTGGGCAAGCTCATTGTGTTTTTACAGCCTTCTGTCCAGAGGGGGGAGGTATTTCCCGATTCGACCGGACAATCCATTATATCACGTTTTTCGCGTGTTTGTCAAGTAAGTCTTAACAAAATGGATGGTATTTTTAACGTACGTATTATTTTGGCTAATATAAGCCATTTTATAATCAGCTTTTCTCAACGGAATAATGCCTATTAAAAAGGATCAGGAATCCCCGTTTCCTTCGAAAAATGGTGAGGGATAAGCTCATTAGCAGCCTTCACCTTGACGCCCGCCCCGACCTATGGCCAGATGCTCCCGCGTCCCATCAACAAAAGAGGCTGCCCATCCCCGCTGAACAAGATTCCCACGCCCATGAGGGCAAGGCCTTCCGTTTCGAGGCCTCCGTCAGTCCTGTCGTCATCCTGGAGATCCTGGCCCAGAAGTGCCCCGGTATCGGCTACGAGGACCTGCTCCTGACCGCTTCTCCCTTCGCGCGGGCCATCTCGGCTTCCGTGAAGCGGGGAGTGGCGCGGCGCCGCGAGCGTCTGGCCAAGGCACGGGAGCAGGACCACCCGCTCTACGAGATCAGGATCGAGGACCTCTTCGAATGGCAGACGGGTCGTGAAGCCGCCGCCAGTCTGAGCACAGGCTTCGCCCGCACCGACTTCGGCGGGCTCGTCATCGACCGTCCGGGTGCGGCCCCGCGTGGACTCACTCAAGAGGAGCGGCAGCGCCTG
>CAZURG010000042.1:0-7168 GCA_964623645.1 uncultured Gammaproteobacteria bacterium
CTCAGGAGCCGCGGAGGAAGGCTTGCGCCTTCTTGAGGTACGCGCCCTCGGCGCCAGGATCAAGGGCATCCTGCGCGGTGCGGAGGCGGCCTTCGGCGTCGAGGCTGAGGTTGGGATCGATGGCGAGGTGCGGACGCAGTCGTTCGTCGATCGCCTCTGCGCAGAAGCCGCCCGCCTCGCCGATCCCCAGGTCCGGATGACGCTCTCGGATCGCGCGCACGTACGCGAGCGAATGCTCGAGGTCGATCGGTCGCCCACCGCCGCCGCTCGGATCGATGAGGACGTCCGTGACGATGTCCACGTACGCCCCCACGAGGATGGCGATCGCCTTGGGATCGTGGTTCGCCTCTTCGAGGGCTTTTTCCCCGATCTGCAGCACGACACGGAGCCCGAGCAATGGCGCGAGGGCAGCCGGGTCAGGCCAGCGCATGTTGAGCTGGAACCCATGCAGGTTCGGGCCACCCGCCTTGATCAGCCGCGCGAACTGGTCGGGCAGGGTTGACCGGTCGCTCGTGACGTAGTGGATCAGGTTGAGCGCACGCGGGTCGTCCGTGAAGATCTTCGCGACCTGCTTGATGGCGGGGTAGCGGTTCGGGTAACGCGCGGGCGGCTTGCCGTTCAGCGTGTCGAGGCTCACGAGGACCCCGACCATCAGCTGGCGATGCGCCTCGTGCTCGTGCGGCGGGTGCTCGAGGTGCGCGAGGGCGCGTTCCACCTCTGCGCGTTTCATGAATCCGGTGATGCCGATGTATCCTCGCATGACGTTCCTTCTTTCTCTGCGGGCGTCCGGCCGATCCGGCGCCGACTTGCCACTTCTAGGCAAGAGTCTATTTGACCCTACCGATAACGGGATTTTTGTCAAGGGATAGAGGGGCCGGATTTGTATGTATTATTTGGCTACGGAAAGGCGTTTTTTGCCGCCTCTGCCTTGACGTTTATGCATCTTTCTGGTAGAGGAATCCCATCCCGTAACGGGATCTGTTCTCTTCAACGATGGAGGAAAAATGACGATATTGGAACGACGGCGGCCGCAGATCGTGGCGTTCGTGGGGTTTCCTGGAATGGGCAAGACGACGTTCGCGAAGCTGATCGCGGAAGCGGTCGGCGCGCCGCGCTTGCGCTTGGGGCAGTTCCTCAAGGCGCGTGGCCTCGCCAAGGCTTCGGAGGAGATGGGGTCCCCGCAGGCGTTCTATGCCGCGATGCTCGTCCACACCGACCTGTATCTCGCCGAAGGGATCGGTCCTGCCCTCGAGACGCATGGGTGGGCCATCCTTGATGGTTTTCCGCGTTCCGTTCAGGAAGCGGAGGCTCTCGGGGCGTTCGCGACGAAAGTTGGTGTCGCTCTCACGGTCTTCCACTTCGACGTTTCGGATCCGCAGGCGCGGGCCGCGTTGTCGCTCGCCCGACAGCGGGCCCGGGAGATCGAGCGCGGACGAGCACTGAACGACGCCTGGCAGGCGGGCAAGGTGCGTCTGGCCGAGGGGTATGACGGGCCCTGCCTCGAGGCGCTGCAAGCGCAAGGGGCGCGGATCCATGCGATCGATCCCGAAGCGACGCGGTCCGCCATCGAGCGCCGGGTCCGTACCGAGCTGCGTCTCGACTTCGAGCGTATTCCCTGGGACAGGTGGATCCTGGAAGGCCTCCGCGCCATTTCTGAGACGGCTTGGCTGGTGGGGGAGGGGTTCTTTCGCCCGTTCTTCAACGGGGTGTATGGACCGCTCCAGGAGCCTCGACGCATCGAAGTCGTCGTGGCTCCCCAGGAGAATCCGGGTCTCGTGAAGGCGCGTCTCCAGGAGCGTTTTCCCCGACGGTGGATCCGCACCTATACGGAAGAAGCCTATCTCGAATGGCTCGAGATCCAGGGCGGACGGGTTCGTCTCGACGCGCGTGAGAACCTGCAGGTCATGCTGCGCTCGGGGGTCGAGGCGTCTCTTCGCCGGGGTGAGGTGCGGGCGAACGTCGCCAGACTTCCGTCCGTGGTGACTAAGTGGGCCGCGACGGATCTGGTTCGGGCGTATCCGGGGCTGTCGGCCCCGTTCATCGACCATGCGCGTGTTCCCATCCTCCCGAACTGGTCGGCGATCCATGAGGCGACCCGTGCCCTGGAGCAGGGTGGTCGACGGCAGTGGGCGGAGCTGTTGCCGGTTGAAGCGGAGATTGCGGCGGAGCTGCGGGCCTTTCTGGCGGAGGCCAGCGTGCAGCCGACCGCCCCGCCGCGCCCTGCCCATAACCGGCTCCCGCCGGGCGTGGATCCTTGGCTGGAACGGGATTCGGCCTTTCAGAGTTGGCTTCTCGAGCAGGAGAGGAGTCATACCCGTCCGCATGGGCGCTTCGCTCGGGCTCTCGCCGACGTTTCTCAGGTCCCGCAGAAGCCGACCCACCAGGGATGGATGACGGATCAGCACGTATTCGCCACCCTCCTCCAGCTGCAGACCCTCTATCTGCCCAAGCCATTTTGGCGGGCGCTGCGGATCGCGGCTCTCTACCACGATCACGGCAAAATCCAAGACATCACGACGCCGGGGGCACATCCGCTCATCAGTCGTCGCCTGTGGCTCGAGCGGTATGTGCAGGAGTGGAACGCGGACCTCACCAACGACGAGCGGCGCGTCATCCCGTTTCTCATCGCCAATCACGATCTCCTGGGTCGCCTCGCGCGCGGGGTCAAGGAAGAGGCGTTTACGGGTGGCATCGACCCGTCCACGTGCCGGGTCCGTCTGCGGGAGAGCGGGCTGCCGCTCAAGGTCGCGCTCGCGCTGGTCGAGGCCCTCAACCGCGCGGACATCGCCTCGGTCGCGGCCCTGCGTTGGACGCTTCCCGAACTCTCGTTCGCCTCCCAGCTGGTCCTGAAGGGCGACAAGGCGGAGAAGATGCGGGGAAGGCGTATGAAGGCGGGTTCCTGACTGCGCAAGCGGTCTTTTTTCTTGACAAAACTGAGATAAAATGCTACCCTGACACATGGTCTAAACGTATCCGTCAATGGGGTCCATGAGAAGGAGGGTTTCATGTCGAAAGCAGACCTGAAGGAAATGGAAGCGCAGTTGTTGGAGGCTCGCCGTCAATTGCACGTCGCGCTTGAGTGCGCGGGCATCGTCCCGGCAGAAGCCCTGGTGGATGGGACGGCTACAGCCTTCCGTGTCGCCGTTTGGGCCCTCGAGTCAGATCTCTTGGCGCTGGTTCGGAACAGTCCCGAGGACGTCGCGATCAGTGCGGCCATGGGTACCTGTGCCAAGGCCTGGATGGCGTATTCGTGCGTCCTTCCCGAGGACGGCGCCGACCGTCGCCTGGTCGAACGCGCGGCGCACACCCTCGGGCATGAGATCGGCTGATATCAGAGGTGAAGGGTCCTGCATGTGTCCGACGCGACACGTTTTTTTATCGCGACGCCTTTATTTGCAAGGGCTTTTCCGCAAGGTAACGGCGCGTATAGGCTTGGAATGTTCCCTTTTTGCGGGTCCCTCTATCCGTCCGGCGTTCCCTTAGGGCAGTTGACCATCCGCGTCGCGCGCGCTAGGCTAGCCCCGCTTGTTCCGGGGTCGTCTAATGGTAGGACAGCAGCCTTTGAAGCTGCGTATCTTGGTTCGAGCCCAAGCCCCGGAGCCACGTAAAAACCACGCCTTCACAGGCGGGTTTTTTGTTATGGCTCACGTGGCGCGAGCGGCCGTGGAGGGGGAATCCTTTTTCTTGATGAACGGTTTGGCGGGAAACGACGAAATCTTATCTTGACGGGGGATGGGATTCCGATGAGCGTACGTGCGTTCGTGCCACGCTCATGCGCTTTCAATGGTCGTGTTATACTGGACCCACCTATGTTGTCCGAGCGTCCGGTTATCGCGGTACTTCAAGATTCGAAAGGGGAGACGTTTGCTGTGGAGTCGCGCATCCATGAGCTGAATGCCCGCTTCATGAGCTTTCTGGAAACGGGATTTACACGTCTCAATGAAGGCGGCGTTCCTGATGAGATCATTGGCATCCTTGCCGATTTCTGGGAGTGGATCCCGCTGGAGCGGCGTGAGCGCGAGCTCGCCTGGTTGCAGCTTGCGTTTGATGAGCAAGTTGTTCGTCATGGGGGGCGTTGGCCGTCTCCGGTCTTTCTTGAGGCGGTCCGTTCGACGCGAGCCCTGCTCGCCGATCCGTTCGATGCATGGGGACTTCGTCACCGCCTTGAGGTCTCGCCTGTTCCCTTGGTGAGCGATTTTCCGCCCGCTCCGAAGGTCCCGACGGATATCCGCGCGCTTGTCGGGGGCGGGTTAGCCCTAATGGCGGCCGCAGAAGAGTCCCGACGTCCGCCCGCACTTTCCGAAGCCGACCTTGCGCAGAAGACGGTCCGGCCTCAACGCGTTCCCGTCTCGACGAAAATGGCGTCATGGCGGCCGACCGTCGTTCCCGGAAGGTTGCGTTAAGAGCTCCCCTGTTTTCCTTTTACTATGCCTGTCTCCCGCCGCTTCTCCCTTGCGTATACGTCCATCGTTTTTCTGGTCGGTGTCATCCTCTGGTTCACGCAAAAACCGGCGCCTTCGAGCGATGCGCTTCCTTCCGCAACGACGTCCACCGTTGCGTCTGTCGTTCCGGCCGCATCGACATCTTCACAGCCCGTCATCCGTTGGCCGGAAACGCTCACGACGAACGCCCGCATCACGCGCACCGTCGATGGCGATACCGTCGATGCCTTGTTCGATGGTGAGACGAAGGTCGCCCGTATCCGCCTGCTCGGCATCAACACGCCCGAATCCGTCGATCCGCGCCGCCCCGTGCAATGTTTCGGGAAGGAAGCGTCACGCGTGTTAAAGGAGCTCGTCGAAGGCGACCGCGTACATCTCGTCGAAGATCCGCAAGCCGATGATCGCGACCGGTACGGTCGTCTGCTACGCCACCTCGTCACCGAAGAGGGGATTGATGTGAACGCCACGCTTGTTGCCCAGGGCTATGCTCATGCCTATCTTGATTTTCCGTTAGGTAAAGACCGTAAGGCTCAACTTCGCCGTCTCGAGAGTGAGGCGCGTGAGGCTGAACGCGGCCTTTGGAGCCCTAAGACCTGTGATGGGCAAGCGGTAAAATAGCGCTTGCACATTCCTCCTCCGCGCCTTACGCTTTCGCATATGTCGCCTTCCCTCCGCTCTCCACGTGTCTGGATCGCTACCTGGCTCGCCTTGGGCTTGTTTGCCTCCGCATATCTGCTGGTCGTCTACGTAACGGGTGGGCCTATCGTCTGTGGCGCTGAAGCGGGTTGTGAGACCGTCCGCGCCTCCGCTTGGGCGTTCATCGGTCCTGTCCCGCGCCCACTCCTTGGCCTCGCCTTTTATGTGACGATGCTCGGCCTGCTCTTGGTTCGTGCGCTCACCCCTTGGCAAGAGCGGCGTTTGCGTTGGCTCATGTTCTTTCTCGCATTTGTCGGACTCATCGAATCTATCCACCTCTTTTTCGTGCAGTGGCTCTCGATCAAGGCTTTCTGCCTGTGGTGCCTTGTTTCCGGTCTGGCCACGCTGGGCGCGTTCCTCGCCGCGATCTTCGACCGCACGTCCCTCACCGAATCCCAACGTCTCGCCGACTTACGCGGCTATACGGCCGTCTTCGCCGCCCTCGCCCTGATCGGCGCGCCCGGCCTCTTCTTCCTCCTCCGTTAGGCGTGTCTCAGGTCATCCCGTTGGCACTCGTTTCCGTTCATGCTATCATCATCCCATCAGCTTCGCCCTTTTCCTATGACCATCACGCTCTATTCCACCCCGTCGTGCCCGTACTGCAAGCTTGTGAAGGATTATCTCAAAGAACAAAACATCGCCTTCACCGAACTCGACGTCTCCCTCGACAACGACGCCATCCAAAAGATGGTCAAGCTCTCCGGCCAGATGGGCGTCCCCGTCATCGACATCAACGGCCAGATCATCGTCGGCTGGAACAAGAACGCCCTCGAGGAAGTCATCAAGGCCCAACAGGCCACGGCAACCGCGAAGAATCCTGCGTAACAAGGCAACGTAGCAACGTAAAAACAGCCATCGGCTGTTTTTACGTTGCCTGTTTTAAGGATTTCTCGTCTCACGCCGATGCGTAATCGCCTCGACAAGGGTCAACGGATCCGCATATTCAAGCGAAGCCCCCGAAGGCAATCCCCGCGCCAAGCGGCTAATCTTCACGGAAGAAAACTCCTGCAAGATCCGCTGCAGATAAAGATTCGTCGCATCCCCCGGAACATCCGCATCAAGCGCGAGCAGGATCTCCTGTATTTCCGAACCCGGCTGACGCAGCCGCTGCAAGAGTAGGCCAATCGTCAATTGATCCGCCCCGCGCGCCTCGAGCGGATCCAGCGTCCCATGCAGGACATGGTACCTCCCTTTAAACGCCCCGCTATCTTCAAGCGGACGAATATCCTGGCTCGTCGCCACAACGCAGAGCAGCGTCCTATCTCTTCCTGGATCACGACAGATCCGACACGGGTTCTGATCCGTCCACTGCTGACAGATCTCACAGCGCCGCACGGCCTGGGCCAACGCTTCAATGCTGCGCGCGAACGCCAAAATCGTATCCTTTGGTTGCGTCGTGAGCCACGACACGTATCGCAAAGATGCCCGCGGGCCAAGCCCGGGCAAACGGTCGAAGGCCGCGGCGGCCCGCTCGACCGGTTCTGGGAGGGACGACATGGGGAACGCGGATAGCGCGGACGCCCCTTATTTCATGAGTTCACCGAATTCCTGGGCGAGATCGCTGCCGCCCAGCTCCTTCATTCGTTCAGCCATCACCTGCTGCAGCTTCTTAACGCCATCGTTCACGGCTTCACAGATCAGTCCTTCCACTTTCTTCTGGTCGCTCAGGAGCTCCGGGTCGATCGAACAGGATTGCATCTGTTGCAGCCCGTTCATTACGACCTTCACTTTTCCCCAGCCGCTCGTGCCCTCGACCGTGATCTCGGCGACCTTCTTCTGCAGATCCATCAGTTTTTTTGCCGTCGCGGCCTTGTCTTTGAATTCTTTGAGTTTGTTGAACATAGCCGCCAAAGTGTAGACCCTGCACCAGAAAAAGAAAATCCCTGCCGGTGGGGCAGGGGAGTGGGGGTCGGGAACGGTCCCGTGCTAGCGTCCCGACAGGCCCCGACGGTAGCAGAGAGCCATGACGGTCATCGGGTAGTCCGCGAATCCGTCGCGGAGCAGGTAGGTCATGTTCTGCACGACCCAGC
>CAZURG010000043.1:0-6706 GCA_964623645.1 uncultured Gammaproteobacteria bacterium
CTGTCGGAACCCAAGACCGCTGGCAGTTCCCCGAATGAATCTCGCCCGGTCCGCTGACGCTGACCGGGCTTCTTCAAGGCTGAATGAATTGTTAAGGGGTGTAGCTGCTCAAAAAATCCCCTCGACGAAGCCGAGACTCAGCGCGCATGGACCTCTTGACACTGCATCGCCTAATGGGCGGTCGTGTGATATCGTGAAATAGAACGAAAATAGAACAGCTTCTCATTCGCTTACCAACGAACGATATGTCAAAAAAAGCCAACGAAGAAATGGAGGGACGGAAGCAAGCCGTCCAGCTAGCGATGGACCAGATCCAGGAACGGTTCGGGGACGGCTCCATCATGCGCTTGGGTGATGCGCGTAAAATGCAGGTTGAGTCGATTCCGACAGGATGCTTATCTCTGGACTTGGCCCTTGGGGTATTTGGGGTGCCGCGCGGACGTATTGTCGAGGTGTATGGTCCGGAATCGTCCGGAAAGACGACCTTGGCACTCCATATCGTGTCCGAGGCGCAGAAACGCGGCGGCTCCTGTGCGATCGTCGATGCCGAACACGCTCTTGATCCAGAATACGCCAAGAAAATCGGGGTAGACATCAAACAGGTCCTGATCTCCCAGCCGGATACCGGTGAACAGGCCCTGGATATCGTGGAAACCCTTGTCCGCTCGAACGCCCTGGATGTGATCGTAATCGACTCCGTGGCCGCGTTGACCCCGAAAGCCGAATTGGAGGGGGATATGGGCGACCAGCACATGGGCCTGCAGGCTCGTCTGATGAGCCAAGCGCTCCGTAAGCTTACGGGCATCATCTCCCGCTCGAATACGATCGTTGTCTTCATCAACCAGATCCGTCAGAAGATCGGCGTCGTCTTCGGGAACCCGGAGACCACGACGGGTGGAAATGCGCTGAAGTTCTACTCCTCCGTGCGCATCGAGGTCCGTCGTTCGGCTCAGATCAAGATGGGGGAGAAGATCATCGGCAACCGTACCAAGGTGAAGATCGTGAAGAATAAGGTGGCTGCGCCGTTCCGGACCTGTGAATTCGACATCATGTACAATGAAGGGATCTCCGTGTCCGGCGACCTATTGGATGCCGGCGTCGAATTGGGGGTGGTGACGAAAAACGGTAATTCCTACAGCTTCCAAGCCGAAAAATTGGGGGTCGGCCGCGAGAACGCGAAAGCGTTCCTACGTGAACATACGGAGATGATGGCGCAGATCCGCGAGAAATGCATCTCAAACTGGCAGGAACGTGAAAAACTAGACCCGAAGATGGTGACGTCTAAGGGGGCGAGCGGGGATGAAGGGGAGGAGGAGTCGGAGGGTGAGGCAAAGGAATCGTAAATAACCATCTTGGGTGGAGTGAGATGGTTGGCCTCAGCGGACATTTCCTCCAAAACAGAGAAAGACGGGGCCGGTCAGCGCCGAACGCTTACCGGTCCCGTCTAAAGATTGGCTACGCGTCTTATGGGATAAAAGCACGCAAGGAGAGTGCAAGCAGTCGTGTGTTCATGTTCAGAAAGGGCTTTGTAGGATACAATAACGTCCGTCTTTTCATCCCATGTCACGAAACGCGTCTTTTTGGTCTTCGATCACCATGGAGGAGCGTACCCAGCGCGGGCTGATGGCGGTGTTTTTATTCTTCCTGGCAGTCCTCATCGCCTTGGGATTCCTCGATGCGGCGGGATGGTTCGGTCATTCGATCAACCAGGGCCTCGGGCTTGTTTTTGGCTGGGATCGCGTCCTGTTTCCGGCTTTATTCGCCGTGTGGGGATATCATGTCCTGAAGCCGGACCTGGAGATCCTCCAGCCGCGGACGGTCATCGGGTTCGTCCTCTTTTTTCTCGCGCTGAATCCGCTCGTTCATCTCTGGACCTTTGACCGCGGGACGGTTGTGCCGGATGCGGCTCTGATCGATGCGGGCGGGAAGGTCGGACAGCTGCTTGCTGATCCCATGGCGCGGTTCATTGGCTCTGCGGGCGCGTTTGCCTTTTTGTTGGCTCTCTTGCTGGCGGCCTTGATGCTGGTGTTCCATGTCGGGCTTGAGGATGTCCTATTTTTCTTAAAATACGTTCAGAATGCCGCGATTTGGGTGTGGGAATTGGTCTCGCGTCCTGTCCGTCATTGGTTGGATCGGCGCGTGATGTTGGCGCAGCCGGCGGAACAACGTTCCTCCGTGTCCTTGCTCTCTCAAGAGGAATTAGAAATCCCCCCTTCGTTCCAAGAGATGCCGGTTGAAGATGCGGAGCCTGCTGAAGCAGCTGACGAGGAAGACGAGGCTCTTGAGGAAGAGTTGCCCGAGGAAGAGGAGGAGGCCGATGCGGAGCCCGAGGCCCCTGTCGTTCCGAAAAAACGGACCCGTCGGGCCTATCCGAAGATCGATATCCCCGTCGACCTGCTTGAGCCGCGCGACCAGAAGCCGGCGATCGGGAATCCGCGGCAGATCGAGGATCTTATTCGCAAGACGCTTGCCGCTTTCGGTATTCCTGTGGAATCAGCAGGATATGCCGCTGGGCCAACGGTGACGCAATACATGGTCAAACCGGCAGAAGGTATCAAGGTGTCACGCATCGTTTCCTTGCAAAGCGACTTGGCGTTGGCCCTTTCCGCCCAGAGCTTGCGTATCGAGGCACCGATTCCGGGGAAACCATACGTTGGGATCGAGGTCCCGAACCAGACCGTCGCGACCGTTGGCATGCGCGAGATCTTAGAAGCGCGGGAGTTTCGCGAACGGAAGCATGCCCTGCAATTCATTTTGGGAAAGGACGTTGCCGGCAAGCCCGCGTTGGCGGATCTGAGCCGGATGCCGCACGCCCTCGTGGCCGGCGCAACCGGTTCCGGAAAATCCGTCTGTTTGAACGTCATGATCATGTCGCTCCTGTATACGAACCGGCCTGACGAGCTGCGGTTCATCATGGTCGATCCGAAGCGCGTGGAGATGCAGATGTATAACGGGATCCCGCATCTCCTGACCCCGGTGATCACGGAAATCGGTGAGGCGGTTAACGCCCTCAAGTGGGCCGTGCGTGAGATGACGCGCCGGTATGGGCTCTTGCCGACCGTAAATGCGAAAAACTTGGCGGATTATAACGCACGTGCCGAAGAAAAGCTTCCGGTTGTTGTCTTCGTGATCGATGAGCTCGCGGACTTGATGATGACCGCTAAGAATGAAATTGAGGGGCCGATCGTCCGTTTGTGTCAGATGGCTCGTGCCGTCGGGATCCACTTAGTGTTGGCGACGCAGCGCCCTTCTGTGGACGTCATCACCGGCCTTATTAAGGCGAACGTTCCCGCGCGTATCGCGTTTGCCGTTGCTTCCGCGGTCGACTCGAAGACGATCCTCGACCAGGTGGGGGCCGAACGGTTGTTGGGACGTGGTGACATGCTATTCTCGACCTCCGAGTTGCCGCAGCCGCGCCGCGTCCAGGGAGCGTTCATTTCCGACCAGGAAATCGTGAAAGTAGTTGATTTCATCAAGTCCGCGTACGGGCCGGGGGATTACGACCTCACGGTCACCGAACGCCGTGAAGGAAATGTTGCGCTCGGTGAAGCTGGCGATGAAACCGAGGATGACCGTGATCCGCTCTTGAACGAGGCCTGGAACGAGGTCCTGCGGGCAGGCCGTGGATCTGCCTCGCTGTTGCAGCGCCGCTTGAAGGTTGGCTATTCGCGCGCGGCCCGTATCTTGGATGAGATGGAGCAGTTGGGTTGGGTCGGACCGGAGAACGGAGCGAAGGGGCGTGAGCTCGTGCGTAAGTCGGCAGCCGTCCAGCAGATGGAACTTCCGGGGACGGGGATCCCAGTCCCTCCACCGGCTGACGAGGACGCTTCGAGCCCGCAAGATCGCTATTACGACCTCTAGGTATGTCCTTCACCATTAAGCAGGTGCATCTTTCCGGGTCCTTGGGCGATGACCTTCGTGAGTTACGCGAGCGCGCTGGCCTCACGGTCGAGCAGGCCGCCCGCCAGACTAAGGTCGTCCCGTCGACGATCCGCGCGTGGGAACAGGGGGCATGGGCGAGCTTCGGTTCCGAAGTTGCCTATCTTGAACGTATGTTGCTTGGGTATGTGCGGGCCTTCGGTGGGCGCGAGTCCTTTTACCTAAACAAATTTCATCAAGAGCTGGCGACCCTCAACGTGAAGTCCGTCAATACGCAGATCCGCGAGATGCGTCCATTCGGGAGCTTGGATCTCTTTTTTACCGCGCGGGCCCGGGTCGCGCTATTGCTGTGCCTGTTTGTTTCTGGTTTGGGGTTTTATGTCGTCGCTCAGGCGCGCTCTTTCGCCGCCCCGCCACCGCTCGAGATCATTTCCCCGCGCGACGGCGAACGGATGAACGGGCCGATCGTCCATGTGCAGGGAAGGACGAGCCCAGAAGCGACGGTTTTCATTAATGAGCAGCCGGCGACGCTGCGTGAGGACGGCACCTTTGAATTAAACCTTGAGATTCCGCGTGGTTCGACGCAATTGCAGGTCCGTGTGAAGAAGCGACACAGCAAGGATGTCATTGGAACCCGCCGAGTCATGTTTGAGCGGGATTCGGAAGTGGTGCAGGAACTTTGATGCCATAGAAAAAACGCTCATGGGAGCGTCAGTGGGCGTAGCGACCGACGAGGTCGTTGGTGAGAAGCCCGATCACGAAGGCGAGCGCGAGGCCTCCCAGGGGATCAAGGCCGCCTAGAAGGGTCCCGCCGGCGAAGATGCTGATCGTCACGAGGATGGCGAGCGGTTGCATGAGGGGTTGCTTTCTCGATGGGGTGGGTCTGTGCCGCGAAGCGTTGGAAGGGGGTGCTCTGGTGTCTGTCTGAGGTGGGAGGGCGAGCTGTTCGAGGGCTATCGTTGGTCGGAGGCGCGGTGGTCTCGGGAAGGGGTTGGGAAGGGTATTTGTCACGAGCTCGACCCTTTTCTCTGCCTGTCTTTTTGCCGAGGGCAGGCAATGAATATAGCTGAATATCGTCCGTTTGTCAATCTGTCTATAATAACGAAACGACGCCCCAAGGGGCGTCGTTTCGTTTTACAAGCTGAGCTTGCTCATGAGGTCGTCGTAGGCCTTCGCGTCTTCACGCTTGAGGTATTTCATCAGGCGGCGGCGTTCGCTCACCTTCTTGATCAACCCGCGGCGGGAGGAGTGGTCCTTCTTGTGCATCTGCAAGTGTTTGATCAGCTCGTTGACTTCGGCGCTGAGGAGGGCGATCTGGACCTGCGGCGAACCGGTGTCGTTGGCATGGGTCTTGAACTTCTCGATCAGCTTCTTCTTTTGATTGGCGTCCAACATAGGGGTGGAGGGGGCCGGACGATCGTCTGTTCTGGCTTCAGAAAAGGCAGGACGCACCATCGTGTCCACGCGCCTGACAGGATCCCGTCAGGGCGGAGCCGGCGTTAAGAGGTTAGCCCGTCTTTTATAGGCGAACAGCGGATTTTTGTCAAGAAAAGCCCCTTTCGGTGAGGAAAGGGGGTCAAGAGGGGGCCAGCTTGCGCAGGGCGCCATGGATGTAGTCGATGGTCCGCTGGACGTCCGGGGCGCTCTTGAAGTCGGAAGCGAGCGGCCGGTAGGTGTTTACCGAGAAGGCGCGCGTCATGGCGCAGATGGGATCGAGGATGCCCAGGGAGTCGGGACCGATGCCGCCCGAGAACATGGGTTCGACGCCGGGCGCGTGCTTCTGGAGCGCCTGGACGAAGGTGAGGGCTTCGGCGCTGTCGAGTTCGCTGGTGTCGCAGGTGCCGCCGCCGTCCCACAGGACGTGGGTCAGGCGTCCGCCGTACGTTGCCAGGTGCGGCCGGTACAGGCTGGCCAGTTGGGCGACGCAGGCAGCGGGGTCGTAGTGCGCGCGGGCCTGGAGGCCGGGGGCGAGATGGATCAGGAAGCGCAGCTCCGGGTAGCGTGCCCGCAGGTCATCCAGGGCCGCAGGCGCCGGCCAGTGAAAGCCGTTGTCGAGCTGGAGGATGTCGGGAACGCGTCCGAGGTAGTCGAACATCGCCTGCAGTTCCGTCAGGAGATCTTCCGCCCGCTTCGTCTCCGTGCGAGCGAGGAGCGTGAGCGGGGAGTAGCGGGCGGTCGTGAAGGCGCCGATGGCGCGCGCCTGGTCACGGGTCGGCATGAGGGCGCTCCAGGAAGGATGGCGGGCGGTCTTGCCGCGGATGAGCTCCGACGTGAGCAGGACGCCCACGCCCAGGCCGATGGGGTCGCGCAGGGAAGGCTCGCAGGCGAGCAGCACCTGCTGAGTTGCCATGGCATCGGTCGACAGGAAGCCGATGAGTCGGTTGCGGAACGGAACGGACACGTTCATGAGATGAGACCTCCGCGTGGATGCTAATCCGCACAGAAAGAAAATGCAAGATAGGATCTGCTTAACGAGCAAGAAAAACACCGTCGCTCTCCCGATACCGGGTCGACGGTGTTTTTCTGAGAGAAGATTATTTCGGCTCTTGTCCCAAGAAGGTGCGGGCGAGGGTGATCGCTTCATCGCGGGTCTCTATATAGCCCTCATCGCGCATCCTTTCAACGTACTTGATAATGTCGCCCATCTGCCGGCCCTGTTCAATTCTGAAGATCTCCTTCAGATCGCGTCCTTGTAGGAGCGGTTTCTTGGCTTCGTGATCAAGCTGATGCGCTTCGACCGTGCGGGCAAAGAGTTCACCGGGCAGGTACGGATCGGTCGCGACCCCCGGAAGGTCCCGTCCGCGGAAATCGGCTTCGGAGGCGGCCA
>CAZURG010000044.1:0-6453 GCA_964623645.1 uncultured Gammaproteobacteria bacterium
TGTGAGGACATTCTCACGAACAGCGGTCGGCATGATGCCGGTCGGTGGATTCGTGGGACCGGGCCTCGGAACGAGAAGATGGACCCCATGTGTACGACGACGGAAGTGATTCTGGTGACGACCGATCCGGTGACGACGAAGCGGAGCTGGACCATCACCGACGCGACGATGCGGCTGGTGGAGGCGCTCGATACACCCTTCCGCGTGGTCGAGATGATCACGGCCATGGAGGTGCGCATCGGACACCTGAAGAACCACCACACGCTGCGCCTCATCGGCGAGCCGGCGGCGATGGCCTTGCTCGCCGAGGTCGCCCGCCACGCGGTGTGGCTGCGGGACGGCGCGAACGCCATCTCTCGGCTGGCCTCCCTCCAGGGTGAGGACAAGCAGCCCGACCTCTACGCGGAGCCCCACGAGATGAACTCGAGCCTCCACCGCTACCTGGCGAGCAGCGGTTGCGCCGCCCTCACCTACACCCTGGGTCTC
This sequence comes from uncultured Gammaproteobacteria bacterium, assembly GCA_964623645.1. Classification (GTDB taxonomy): domain Bacteria; phylum Patescibacteriota; class Patescibacteriia; order 2-12-FULL-60-25; family 2-12-FULL-60-25; genus JAGOUA01. The sequence goes on from CAZURG010000044.1 coordinate 487, forward strand.
ACGGACCCCGAGGACATCGCGTTCCAGGATGTCTGGATGTTCCGAAAGCGCACGGAGACCTACGCGCTTCTCGTGATGATGCTCCAGGCTAAGGACGCGGGCGAGGACCCCCTCAAGGTCTACGAGGAGTGCAAGGACCTCGCGGCCTGATGGTGAACGCGCCAACGGAGCCCCTCTGACAACAACCCCACCCCGTCGCCCACGAGCGACGGGGCCTGCCCCACCGCGAGACGCAAGCGCTTCGCGGTGGGCGCCTCACAGGAGGATTTTTCCCTAAGACGAGGGAAGAAAGCTCGTGTGAGGACACCCTCCTCAAATGCCCCCTTCAACGATCCACCACTGAACGGAGACGTCCTGCGGAAGCGGGGCGGAAGATCATGATCCACATCAAGCAACGCTCCAAGGGTCCCGACGTCGACAAGGAAGTCGACATCGTGGAGGCGCTCCTGCTCATGAGGATGCTCGTGAACGGGACGGGCCACGCCCACATCGTGGGTATCGGCGCGAAACGGGTCGCATTCGAGCTCATCAGCATCGCCGGGTACCCGAGCTTCAGCGAGCTCATCTTCTCCGGTGAAGGGCCGGAGTTCGAGCGGGTCGTCTGGATGGCCCGCGACGCCTGCATCTTCGCCTACGAGATGCACGAAGAGGACTTGCGGACGTGGCCCTTCAAGCGACCGCCGGACGAACCGTTCGATCTCTTCGCGCGGCCCTTCCCGGCCGTGGCGAAGGACCCGTCCTTCTTCCCGTACGGGATCAACGGCGCCGGCACGGTGGCTCTCGTGGTCCAGCTCGGCATTGTGGAAGTCGCGGGAATCAACCGCATCCAGTTCCTCCCCATCAAGGAGCAGAAGGCGCTCCTCGAGCGGATGCTCCGCGCTCCGGACCCGCTTCTGGTGGCGCGGGAGGCGGGCGTGCCGGTGTAGCTCACCGTCACAAGCGTCACCACGAAACTTTCACCAACCCGAACCACCCCTGCCCCACCGCGAAACGCATGCGTTTCGCGGTGGGCGCCTCACAGGAGCGTTTTTCCCTAAGGTTGGGGAAGAATGATGCTGTGAGGAACCATCCTCAGAAGCTCTTTCAACGTCAACCACCCTAACGAGGCATCGGGCTTGGCTCGATGGAACAGCATGGAATACACCGAGACCGGCATCTTCTCTCCCCTCCCCCGTGGCGCCACCGTCGGCGCGCTCGCCCGACATCTCCTCCTCGAATATCTGACGCAGCCCGGTGGCGAGATCAGACGCCTGAACGGGTCTCTGGACCGCGACCTGGATCGTCCGGACGAAGAGGAGCCGGACATGGCTCCGGTGCAGCTCATCGCGAAGGCGCGGATCTGGATGGGCGAGGAGCGCAGGCGGCAGATGCAGATCGACGGGACGATGGAAGAGCTCGGACCCATCATTCGTCTCGCTGATGTGGATCGGCGCGTGAAAGGCTACGTCGAACACGAGTACTTCCCGTCACCGCCGCGCATCTCCTCGCTCCTGAAGCGCAGGGACGTCGGGGAAGCGGCCCTGACGGTCGTCGGGACGCTCCTCAACGCCAACGATCTCAGGGCTTCGCGCGGGGTCGCCGACTTCGAGAGGCTGCGCGATGCGCTCATCGCCCTGCCCTTCACCATCCTCGTGAACGTCCTGCACGTGAGCATCGACCTGGGGATCCCGGCGAAGCGCTTCGTGGAGGGGCCGAGTGCGGAACGGGAGGGCGTGAGGCTGTTCCTTCGCGCCGACATTTCCGCGGCGGAGCTGGTGGAGCTCATCGCCCATATCCGCGCGCGCGGTGACTTCTTCACCCTCGTGGAGAAGGGGCTGCGATGATCCGCGCGAACGACGCGTCGCTTTCGCCCATCCAGGCACTCATCCTGCTGACGCGGCTGCTCGATGAGGGCGCCGAGTTCAAGCGGCTCGAACGCGGGGCGGTGATCGTTCGGACTCGGACGTCGCGGCCGTATTTCCCTGGAGCGCCGGTTCGGTTCGTTCAGGGACCGGCCACGGAAGACTCGTTCGGACCGATCTTCGATCTGGCCGTGGGCGGACTCATCCTGAGCACCATGACCTGCCTCCGGGCAGATGCGGCCGCCGAGGAAGTTATCGATAGCTGCGAGATCGCCATCCTGCTCCCGCATGGCGGCAAGCGCCTCTACGAGATCGGGACGCGCGCCCTCTGCTGGCAGATCCTCGGCGTGCGCGACTCCGCCTACATCAACAAGATCTGCGCGGTCGACGCCAAGGAGCGCTTCGCCCTCCTCGAGGAGATGCTCAAGGCCAAACTCGAGGGCAAAGATCCGCTCGCCGTCGTGGACCTCCTGCTCGAGGTCGCGGCGGCCTGACAATGATCCTGCGCCCCGTCGTTCACGAACGACAGGGCCCATCCCACCACGAAACACACGCGTTTCGCGGTGGGGACTTCACACCAGCGTTTTTCCCTAAGATAAGGGAAGAGGGCTCGTGTGAGGACTTGGTCCTCATCCACTGTTTCGAGAGATTCGGAACCCACGAATGGAGGCGTCGAGTCAACCTCGGCGTGAAGAAAGATGCACGTACATCGTTTCGGAATCGGTATGTCTCCGGAAGGCACCACCATCGGGGAAACGCTGTGGCTGATGCTGCAACGGCATCTCCGCCATGGCGGTGAAGTCCTCCTCGCGGCGGCGACACAGGTGATCGTGGTCCGCGTCGAAGGCGAGCGGAACCACCTCCTCGAGGTGCGCGGCACGGCAGAAGAGCTTCAGCTCATCACGCGGGTCGCCGAGCTGTACCAACAGCTCGCCTGGCTCGTCAGCTCCCAAACGCCCGCTTATGAGCTGGATGGGGAGGCGAAGCGCCTGATCTCGGTCCTCGAACGGAAGTCCTCCGTCTGCATCCTGAACCGGGCGATCGCGGGAACGCTCCTCCTCTGTACGCCCTTCGGCGCGAACGTGGAGGCGCCGGCCTCGAGGCGGTTCCTCAACACGCTCCTGACGTTCAACACGGAGCAGCTCCTCATGATGCTCGAAGTCCATGCCGAGCTCCGGACGCCGATCGAGCCGTTCACACGGTCACCGAGCAAGAGCTCTTCAGCAATCCACATCCTGCTCAGCGAAGCGCTCAGCTGGGCGGATGTCCGACGGATGATCCGGCAAAGTAAGCAGACTGGCGAGGACTTCTTCGCCCTCGTGGAGGCAACATGACATTCTGGGGAACGCTCATCGGATTCTTCGTCGGCCTGGGACTCGGCTACGCCGTGGGCCAGAGCCTGCAGAACGTCGATGCGCACCTGCTCCCGGTAGCCGTCGTGGCCATCGTGACGGCCTTCTTCCTGCCGATGGCGATCGGCGTCTTCACCGACATCCTCCGCTGGCAGCGAAGGGAGATCCGCGCACTGTGGGAGCGACTGCTCGATGAGGAAGCGGCACGCTCGAGGCTCGAAGAGAGGATCTCGCGAAAGGTCGGCAACCTCGGCTGATCCATTTCACCCCTGCTCCGTCGCCCACAAGCGACGGAGCCTACCCACCCCACGGAACACACGTTCCGTGGGGTGGGAACTTCGCACATCGGCTTGATCTTCCGAAAGGGTATCGAGGCGAATTGCGAGGTATTTCCCTCGAATTCCAGGAGGAAGCAGATGGACTTCGTTCTCATCTTCGCGCGCGCCCTGTTCACCACCCTCTTCGGGCTCTACGGAAGTCCCGAGGAGCTGGCCGAGGCGCATGTCCAGCTCGGACCGGAGGCACCGTGAACACCCGCGTCGCCTTTCCTCAGCCCGACCCCCTCCTCTTCGCTTTTCTTCCCTACGGGATGGAGGTCGGGGAGTTCCGCTGCGCGGTGAAGAACCGGGCAGAGCTCGAGGCCGTCCAGCGCGCGAACGTGTCCCGCCTCGGGTGTAGCACCGGCCCGATCGTCGAGGTCACGCGCGACGACCGCCCCTCCCTCGAACTGCGGCTGACGCAGGCGAACGGGCTGGTCGTGGTCTTCACGCTGGCCCTATAGCCTTTCTGACGGGGACGCCGACGCGTCCCCGTCCCCCACCTTTCTTCTTAAGACATTGAGAGGAGAGGCGGGGATTGGTCCCCGCAAACGAAGGAGCATCCGGCAATACCGGATGAAAGTAACCATGACGATCCAAGTGACGAGCGTGTGCAACGATTCGACGATCCAGCGCACGCTCACCCTGGAGCAGGCCCTGCGCGACCTGCACGGGCGCCAGTTCAAGTTCGGCGGAAAGGTCATCGAGATCGGTTCGGTGGCGCTGGTCGTTCGGACGCCGATGTTCGGCCCCGTCGACGTCGTGACCTACACCGGTTCGGGCATGGAGATGCGCCCGCTCATCCGTGCGGCCTGGTGCTTCCTCCTGCTGGACGCGAACTTCAACACGTACATGCAGCAGAAGCTTCTGGATGCCTCGCAGAGCCTCGAGGCGATGGTCGCCGACATCACGCTGGACAAGGCCTTTACTAGCAGCATCTTCGAGCGTCTCCAGCACCGGCCGACCGCCTCAAGCCGGGCCCAGACCATCCTCGAGGACTGGTCGGCGGGCGCGTACAAGGGCGCGCTCGCCCTCATCCTCGCGACCGGCGTGCGCGACCTGCGCGAGATCGGCGCGCTGCTGGGGCTTGCGCTGGACGATTTCTACGCCTGCATCACCGAGGCGATGCGTGAGAAGCGTTCCGCGTTCGACGTGGCGCTGGAGTACGAGTACGTCACCGCGAAGGCCGCGTGAGCGACCCCCTGCACGTGCCGGGGGAAGAGCGGAACACGTGCCTCCGCTCGAACGAGCAATCCCCCTAGGATCTCGAAGCGCGCTCCCCCGTGAGCGCCGCGCCACCGGCTGGCGAAAAATGGACCGGGTCGGTCCTGCCCCTAACGGCGGCCAGCGAGATGCGGGTTCGACTCCCGTCGGTGGCACTTTCCGGTCGCTCGCGAATAACGCGGCGACCCTGACATCCGTCTTCCCCTTTGAAGAAAGGTGAGCGGGTGTCTTTTTCTTTTATCTTAGGGAAAAAGCGATGCATGACGGTTGACAAAAGGGATGGTTCATGCTAGGATCCGGCAATTGTTCATACGGAAAAACCGCCCCATTCTCCTTCTCTCGACTGACCGGGCAAGCCTTGCCCGGCCTGAGAGAGAGGGAATGACGATGGCAACCGGAAAACGATACGTGTATGGCAAGCAGTACCTGACGGAAACGATCCCGCGTCTGCTCGAGGAGATGTGGGTCCGGCTGCGCGCGCACGAGATGTGCCAGGGCTTCTGGAAGCGCCATTACCGCACGGACATCCATCAATCGCCAGGAGATTGGCTCTGGCTCGTCGCCAAGGCCCTCCTTGGTGAGCAGGCGCCCAGCCTGGAAGAGTTCGCCGCCCGCGCGGATCGTCGCCCGGGCCTGATCGTCTGCCAGGCGATCCAACACTTCAAGCCGCAGGAGCTCGGGCTTTCGCTCGCATGGAGCCTGATCCGGCCGCTGGTCGACGGGATCCTGGACGAAGTTCCCGGAGCCATCGACGACCCGCAACGGGAAGAGACGGCCGCGCAACGTATTCGCACGGCCATGTTCCGCGCGAACAGGATCATCGGCGGGTTCGAGGTGCCGGGGACGTATTCCACGACGTTCCAGATCCGACGGTACCCGAAGGGCGCCTGGGAATGGGCTACGGTGAAAAGCGATCCTGTGTACGGGGAAACGAGCTGGCACTTCGTGACGGAAGGACCATCCGGCACGTATCGATGCGACTACCTCCTGGAGATCGGGTACGAGAAGCTCCCCGATGAAACGGAGATCGCCACCTACCGCGCCATCTCCCCACAACCCTTCAAGATCACGGTCTACGAACGAGGGACGGACGGCAAAGACCGTGAGAAAGAGACGGTTGAGGTCAACCGGCCGCACCCGTAGCGAACACTTCATCCAACGAAAGGACCTCTGCATGCACGGCTGTCCGGCACCCAAGACTGGCGCAAGGCGCGGCGGATCCCGAGCGTGCTG
>CAZURG010000045.1:0-6406 GCA_964623645.1 uncultured Gammaproteobacteria bacterium
GGGGGTGGGGCTGGCGCCCCACGGCCCGCCCTTTCCCACTGGGACGGGCCGGTCCCCGGGCGGGGCATCCCTTTTTTCGGTTCGAGAACTCGCATTTTATTCCTGGGATGGAAGCTCACACACTCTCACCGAAAAAAGGGATGCCCCGCCCGGGGACCTACAGGGGGGGGAGGGGAAGGAAAAGAATAATCAAAAAAAGAACTCGGACGGGAAAGAGAAAGCTCCGCTTGCGTGCGGAGCATTGATCGCCTCTCTATTCCACCGAACTCGTCGTTGACGTTGATGAGGCCATTTCCCCCACGACGGACGCGCCCTGCGTCAACGCGGCTTTTGCCTCTGTGAAATCCGGTTTGGGGAAAGGGTATTTTGCTTCTAACCGCTCCATCTCTCGTCGGACATCCTCTTGGACGGACGTCTGGGCGGCGACGGTCATTTGGGTGCGGACCCAGGAGCCGACCGTGAGCCACCAGCCGCCGAGGACGACAAGGCAGGACGTGGCGACCCCCAGGAGGTAGAACCAGGAATGCGGAAGATTCCGGGATTGCCGGACCTTGGCGTGGGCGAGGATGAGTTCGCGTTTTTGTTCGGCAGAAAGGAGGCCTTGCTGAAAGAAGCCGATATTCGCGAGCGCGGGGACGGGTTCGGCGGCGAGCTCCTTGGCCTTGGCGTGTTTCACGACCGAAATCCGCTTCACGGCGCGGCGAGGTGGGGCGTGGCGGGCATCGGTGGTGGCACGTCGGGGTTTCGAGGAGCGCATACTCGTCCATTATACCAGATTTACAGAGAAAGAGGGAGAAGGCGTCCGAATGTTCGCAAGAAAAAAGCCGAAGAGATCTTCGGCGGGGACCTGCACGAGCCTTCGGGACTATCACGCCTCGGGCAGGAAATCCTCAGCGCGCAGGACCTTCGAGTCGGCGATCGCCTGGGCGGGCGAGACTTGGCAGCAGGTCACGCCCGAGGCGGAGAGGTTGCCATGCGACACGACCAGGGCCGCGATATCCTGTAGGACCTCTCCCGTAAAGACGTGCCGCTCGATCAACCTCTGAAGCGGACCAAGGTCGGCGCCCGGGAGAAAGGCCCGTGCCCGCGACCAGTTGGTCACGAATCGGACGCGGACCTCTGTGCCGCACCAGGCGATGAGACCGATATTGATGAACTCCCCCGTATCGGGATGACAGCATCGCACCGTGACGCAGTAGGTCGGCGAGAGGTTAGCGTCCACTCGAAACCGCATGGCCTCGCGCTCACGAAGAGCGACTTCCTCGTCGAGAGGGCGGCTGGACGATTCCACCGCCTCGATGGAAACCCCCTCGAAGTTCCTGAGCTTCTGCAGCGCGTCGAGGGTCGCACCACCCGTCCCGCAGGCATGAGCAGCTTCCTTGACCCAGGACGGGAGGCTGGGGAGCGCATCCCACCCGGACAGGAACCGGACCTGGAACGCCCCACCCATCTGCCAGGCAGCGACCCCGATGAGGAGCGGCGGCTTGGCGGGACGGACGTTTGGGATGAAGCAGATGATCCCACTCCTGGTGGTCTCCTCGCGCTTGTCGTCGTGATGCGGCATTCCGCCCATAGCTGATCTCCTTCTGACTCTAGACGTGGATGAAGAACGGAAAAAACGATGACAGATCGTAGCAAATAGTCGTCATCTTGTCAACCCTTCTTCCCGTTCCCCAACCCGTCCCGAATCTCGCGCAGGAGCAGGACCTCTTCTGATGGTCCCGGCGCTGGCGCAGGCGCCTCCTCTTCTTTTTTACGATGTAAGCGATTGATCGCCTTCACGAGGAGGAACACGGCGAACGCGATGATGAAAAATTCCAACGCATTCTGCAAAAAGGCTCCGTATGTGATGGAAGCGACTGGTTTCCCGTCGGCATCACGGGCCAATACCAGTGCCAAATCGCGAAAATTGATGCCGCGCAGCACAAATCCCAGCGGCGGCATAATGAGGTCGTTGACGAGGGAGGTGACGATTTTCCCGAAGGCACCGCCGATAATTACGCCGACAGCGAGGTCAATAATGTTGCCGCGCACCGCAAATTCGCGGAATTCTTTGAGGAAGGGCATATGCGTCGGACACCGCGAGGGCGATGCCTCTTTGTTCGTTAAGATTTTTCGATCACCGTGATCACCGTCTCATCCGCCGGAAGATCCTTCTTTTGAATCTTCAGCTTTGAAACATCCTGACGCTTGCATGCTCCCATCGCTTGGCAGAACGCATCGACATGTCCCGTCTCGTTCTTCATGCCCTCGATGTAATGGCCCAACGGGATCACGAGACGCGGTTCGATGCGCGTGATCGTTTCCATCGCTTGCTGCGGCGTCAACAAGCCATTGCCGCCGACCGGAAGCAGCAAAATATCAATATTTTCCAAGAGCGCGATCTCCTTGTCGCTCGGGATGCGATCCATCCCGCCCAAGAAACCGACGGTCATTCCTTCGATCTTGAAGCGAAACATCACGCCGTGCGGATGCTGGCGGTCGGGATGGTCAACCGGCACACCGAAGGCAAAGACGCCCTTCACCTCATATTCGCCGGGATCATTGATCAAAAACGGCTTGTTCTCGAAATCCATGGAGAAGCGCTTCTTGTCCTGGTGTGAGAGGACGACGATGTCCGGCGTGAGGTTTTTGGGAAAACGGACGCCGGATTCGCCATCAAACGGGTCGGTTAGCAAAGAAACCGGGCCGATGCGGGTTTCCGTTTCAATACGGACGCAGGAGAAGCCATGCCAGAAGATGTTCATAACGAGAGGGAGTGTAGCGGGCGGCTGGGCGGAGGGCAAGGCGGGTCGAGAGCTTTGTCAACGGCGAACACAGCACGTATCCTGGCTACATGGATCTCGTTCTCTCCCCCAAACCAACGCCCTGGCTACCGTGGCTTCTGCTGACGATCTTCGCATTCGACGTCATCGCGGTGTTCAGCTTAGGACCATCCTTTCTCGCAGAGATGGGACCGGCGACGCATGGCTCCACGCTTGCCTACAGCCTCCCCTTCCTGGCTTTGAATGCAGCCCTCCTGATCGTCGTTTGGAACGTCATCCGACGCGAGGTCGTCCTTACAGCCGGAAGACTACAGGTGCGCGTTCCCCTGCTGGGAGAACGGGCCGTGCGCTCGATTTCGCTGGGGACCCTTTCAAAAGCCACGATCCATGCCTATTCGGTCTCCATTTCATGGCTGGAATACGTGACGCTTGCCCTAGAACCACGCGTTCCCACGACGGGCCTAAATCGAATTTTTCTTCCGACCGGCAACGGAAAGCGGGATCCGGAGGTCTTGGCGTTCGTAGAAGCTCTGAATGCGGAGATTCGGCGCGCAGGCATGGGTGGGTCCAAATAGCAAAAGAAGAGCGGCTACTGCTTAGCCATATATATGGATACGGCCCCCGAAAGGTGACAAAAGCCTTCTATTTGGCTGACGTTAGCAAAAAGAACCGCTTGTAATTCTCATAATATGGCTTATGTTAGCCAAAAATAGACAGGCCCCCTTGACGACCCGGGCGGAAAATGCTATACTGTGTTTACAAGGTTGGTGAAAGGCACACGGAACAGATTCAAAGTGAAGGTCCCTCAAGTGCTGTAAAAGACTTGATTCCTTTCTCTTGGAACAGCAACGTCCCCTTTCGTCCCTCGCTCGTTTTACGGTCGATTCTCCTCCATCGTTCCGTCTGAATAGGCACAAGCATGCCTGGTTAGACGGCGCGCCCTCGATCATCCTGCAATTCCGTAGGACCGAGCGCGTGTTGATGAAGAGAGAGACGCCACCATGAAGACCAACCGCACCGAGACCGTCACCCCCGCCACCGCCACCTCGACCGGCACCGCGTTCAAGGGCAAGGTCTTCGGGACCCCCTTCGTCGCGCACACGCGCACCTGCATCTACGCGCCGTGCACCCAGGCCTTCTGGGCCACGGAGAGCAAGCAGGTCGCGTGCCGCACCTGCACCGTCAAGGCGGCGAAGGCGGCGCGCGAGACCCGCGAGCGCGAGACCAAGCACCTCGCGGCGATCGCCGCGAAGGCGGCGTTGGACGCGAGCCTCAAGGCCGCCGTCCTCGCCGGAAAGGCCCTCCCCGAGGGCTACACCTCCGAGGAGAAGGGCCGGCAGGTGGTGATCAAGGGCCCCGGGCTCTCGATCACCTTCTACAAGCCGGCGGCCTGATTCCCCCACGGGCGCGGTTCCCGTGTAAAAAATGAACCACACCGTAGTCTTCCGCCTGCTTATCACAGACGTGAAGGAGTGAGGGCATCTCACAAACACGACAGGGCGACGTTAGCTCAGTTGGTAGAGCTCCCGACTTTTAATCGGGTGGTCCTGGGTTCGATTCCCAGCCGTCGCACTCCCTGGCCCGTCCACGACACACGTGGACGGGGCCTGACACGAATCGTTCATCATTCCGCAAACTTCATCTATAGGCACCCGTCCTGGAAGCATTTGTCACGAATGAACGGTTCATGTCAGGAAAAAAGAACGGGCGTCCCCGTGGCGCCCCTTCGCACGTTGTCGTCACAACGGAGACCGATCTGCGGATCGGCTCCTCACATACATCTTCTTCATTCACACGAACCGGAGCTTCAACGATAGGCATAGACCTGGAAGTCACGCACGGAGGACGAAGATGGATGTGAGGAGCGGGAAAAACATCTATCTTTCGGCGGGATCCTCACACGAATCGTTCATCATTCAGCGAAACTTCATCAGATAGGCAACAGCCCTGGAAGCATTCACGAATGAACGGTTCATGCGAGGATCTCGGAAATAACAAGCGTCTTGTCGACAGTGGTTGGCGGGGCGCTTGTTGTGTAGATCCTTGGGAAAAGAAAAAAATATGAAGGTCCAGCCTCCCCTCTTTCTCGTCCCCTTCTTCGGCGACGCGGTGGGCGAGATACTCGCCGATGCCAAGCGGGCGACGGCCTTCATCGAAGGCGCCGAGACCGGTGTCGTACTCGGGTCCCGCGACCGGGCCGAGGCCGTGCCGGAGGGCTGCACGGCGATGACCATCGAAGAGGCCATCAAGGCGATGGGCGAGCGGGATGAGGTCACGCTCATCGCGAACGGCGGCACTGCGGATCAGCAGTTTCCGCTGATGCTCGCGGCGGCGAACTTGCCCCATGTGCACGTGATCAGCGTGCAGCGGGACAAGGTGACGGTGCTGCGGGCGGGCGCCAGGGACGACCTGGCGGCCATCGTAGCCTACAGCGAGACCATCAAGACCCTCGCCGAGCAGCGCGGACAGAAGATCCGGAAGCTGCTGGCCCGGGCCGAACTCCTCGGGAGCGGCCGCTTCCCCATCCAGGGCGAGCCGGGGGAGGTCCTCTGCCACATCCGCTTTCAGCACCCGGGGGAGATGGTGGATCCCGGGATCACCGTGATGGACTGGCGCGGCGAGAACGCCCCGCCCGACCCCAACGAGGAGATCAACGGCGGGGAGTTCACCCGCTGCAGCACCTTCAGGCTCGCTGACGAAGCCTCCGTCATCGTCAGCGAGCCGCTGGATGGTGCGACCCGGGTCTACCTCCTGGACCCTGGCCACATCCTCAAGCGCTGACACCCGCCCCGTCGCTTACGAGCGACAGGGCCTGCCCGTCCCCCGCGACACGCGTCGCGAGGGACGGGCGCCTCACCCGAATCGTCCAGTGACATGATCCTGTTGCACGCCGCCGGCGTTTGCGGCCCGGATGTCACTCTTGATGAGACTGGACGGTTCAGGTGAGGACAACATCCGCGAGACCACTGATCAGCATGGGGCTGGTTGGTGGATTTTGTGGGTTTGGGACCTCGAGACGGGAAAAGAACACATATGATCACGCTTCGCACGATCGGGAAGACGGCCGTTCCGGATCGGGAGATCAGCCCGGAGGACGCGCTCATTCTCCTCATGTGGCTCACGAATCGGCGGGCCAAGATCGAGCGGATCACGGCCAAGGAGATCCAGATCGAGATCATCGGCTTCGTGACCTACCAAGGAAGGGCGCTGATCTTCAGCGGCGAGGGAGAGGAGTTCGAGAAGCTCATCTGGATGGCGCGGGACGCGGACACCTTCGAACTGCCTCGGGCGCGCAATGACCCGTTCAATCACTTCATGACGCCGCTGCCTGCGAATGAGGTGTTCAACCTCATGGGCAGACCGCCCCTCTCGATCGCCTGGGAGAAGCCATTCTACCAGTCTCACTGCCCAGGGACGCTGGCGCTCGCCGTCCAGATGGGCATCAGCGAGTACAATAGCCTGTACAAGATCAACAGCTTCAGCCTGGAGGACCAGGAAGCGCTCCTGGAGATGCTGGTGCGCAGCCCCGACCCGCTCGCGGATGCGCGAATGATGGGTGTTCCGGTGTAGCTCCCCCTGCCCGCCGCGGAGTGACTTCGGTCCTCCGTGGCGGCGCCTCACATGAGCATTTTTCCCTGAGA
>CAZURG010000046.1:0-6234 GCA_964623645.1 uncultured Gammaproteobacteria bacterium
GCCACCATCCATGGCACCACCATCCACGCCGACAAGACGGGCGGCTTCGACAGCCGCGGCACCGTCGTCACCTTCGAGGACGGCAGCACCGTCGACGTCGCGACGGGGAAGATCGACAACCGCGGGGACGGGGAGATCAAGATCCACGCACGACACGAGGGCGCCCGCGAGAACGACGCGACGCGGGGACCATTCCGCTTCGACAGGGCCCGTCTGTCGGTGGCCCGCCTCTCCTCGCAGGTGCACATCGAGCCCTGGGAGGGACCGGGCCTGGAGGTCACGATCACCGGGCCGAAGGGCGCGCTCGACACGATCTCGATGGGGACCGGGGAGGACGCGCTCAACCTCTTCGGGGCGGGCAGCCGTTCCACGACCGTGACCATCCGCGTCCCGCGTGGGACCCCCGTCCGCCTCAGCGACCTCGCCGGGACGGCCACCATCGGCGACATCGAGGCACGGGTCGAGATGCGCAACGGGAGAGGTTCGCTCACGCGATGCGGGCGGATCTCCGGAGCCGACATCCGACTGGTCGGCGGCGCGCAGGTCGAGATCGCGGAGGTGAACGGGCCGATCCTCGCACGGACCACGGGTTCTGGCCGCATCACGGTGTCCGGCGGCCAGGTCACGAGCCTGGAGGCGACGATCGAAGGTACCGGCCTGTTCGATTGCCAGGCCCGAGCCGAGACCGCCACGCTCAAGATCGTCGGCTCAGGCAAGATCTTCATCCGCACGCCGACGACCGCCCCGGCCAACACGGAGGTGACGGGCGACGGCACCATCACGATCGATCCGGCCATTCCCTCCCCTGACCCCGCCCCCTTGGCGCCGGACGTCCCGTCCGACAGCTGAGATGGGCGGGTTTTTCTTTTACGCGTCAAGAATTCACACCGCTCCCTTCCTCACAGAAGATCATAAATACTTTGGTATATACATCATCAATACAAATGAAAAAACCGACCAGCGAAGGGCGCGGGTCGGTTGGATGGTCAGGGGCGCACGCGACGGAAGAATCCCTGCATACGCTCGCTCCCGAGGACGGACTGGATGGCGTTGGCCCCATCCCAGGCGAGCTCGAAGGCGAAGTCACCCAGGGCCGCGACCTCCTTGCGGAGACGGTCAGCGACGAGCGCGGGAAGCTCGGCCTGCTTGGCCTGGAGCGCGCGGACTTCGGCCTCGACGGCCTCGAGACGGTAGGCGAGGACGGTGATGTCGGCCCGTGCCGCCTGAAGGAGGGCGGCCTGGTCGGGAGCGGGCGGGGCCAGGACCTGCGGGGCGTCCCAGCTTTCGGCGGGGACGATGGTCCCGGCACGGACCAGGTCGAGGAGCTCGTAGAGCCGCTCGAGGGAGACGTGCTTGCCAAAGAAGGCGTAGCTACCCCCTTCACGATCGAGGGTCGCCGTCACGGTCTCATCGCCAGGGTGGCGGTAGACGCCTCGCTGGCGCGTGGGATAGGACAGCAGGGTGCCGACGAGCATGCAGTAACTTACGTGGACACGGGCCTCGTCAGGAAGCACGTACCGACCGCGCACCGCATTCTCATACAGGTAGTAGCCTTCGGGGACGGAAGCCAGACGAAGGACCCCGCAGAAGAGAAAGCGAGGATCCCCGGGAAAAACGGTCTCCATGGGTCGGAAGACGCCATTCGGAAGCTCTTCGATCGACTTGGGGAAATAGACGCGGACGGACGTGGGCATCGCGAACCTTCCTTTTTTTTCTGAGGCCAGGTTCCGCAGCTCTTCGCCGTCAGACCCGACACCCTCGGAGGCATGGTGGATGTGCCCCGGCGGGATGCCGGGGCGACAAGGGATCCTAGCGCCAGGCAAGCTCCTTGTCAAGATTAGCCCGTGAGATATTGCTTGCTTAAGGAAAAAACGGGAACCGCGGCGACCCTTGGGAGGCGGGCCGATGCATGAACCCGGCAGACCCTCCCCGCTCCACGTGCCGCCCACCTTAACGACGAAAGAAGCCTTTACGAAAAACGTCCCGAAATCGGGACGAGGGAGACAGGAAAGGCTCAGCGACGGCGGAGACGCGGGACCGGGTTCGGGTCGAGCGGGGGCGGGCTGATCCAGGACTTGGGGAACCCGGGGTGACGCAGATGCTTGCGACCCGGTCGGCGCGCACGGCCGGGCGGACGCGGAAGGACCGTGAACTCGATCCCCTGGAGACGGAGGCGACGGAACAGCGCGCGCAGCTGGCGAGCCTTCTCGTAGTTGACGTCCGGCTCGAAGGTCTTGACCAGGATCTCGGCATGGGCGGCATAGGGGGCGTAGCTGCAGCCCCTCACCACGTGGACACGCTCCAGGTCCAGCGGCTCGATGCGGGACGCGAATTCCTGTTTCGTCATCCTGAGGGCGATCACTGTGCGGTTCGATTCGATCTGGCCAGCACGCATGATGCGCTGGATCTTCTGCGCCTTCATGCAGAGGTTCCTTTCTTCTCTTTAAAAATACAGGGAATGACAGATGATCCTAGCAAGCGTCACCGTTCCCGTCAAGGGCGGGGTTCGAACCGAAATCTAATCCTATCCCGGAAAACCCTTGACAAAACGTCAGAAAACCGCTATGATCAGGCGTTCCTGAACGCCCGCCATCCCGGTGCGGCGACGAACAGACACGAAGAAGGAGAAACGACCATGTGCCTGACGACCGGCGACGCCGACCTCAAGGACACCCGCCAGTACGCCGGGATCGGCATCGACCCCGTGACCGGCGAGCCCCTCCACGTGATGGGGTACCAATGCGTCCGCCAGAACCGCGCCCGCGGCGGCAAGCCGAACGCGCTGATCCTCTTCCTCCCCATCGAGGGGAGCTTCGGCCCAGAGAACTTCCTTGACATGCGCGCGCACCGCGGCGTGTTCACGGACCTGCAGGAGGCGACCGAGCCGCGCAACACGCGCAGCATGGGGCGCCGCGTGCCGAAGGGGGTGGCCACGCAAGTCTTCACCCATGACATCTACGACGTCGTGCTCGCGGAGCCCTGGAACATCCCGGACGCGCTCGAGCAGGTGGCGCCGGAGAAGCGTCCGCAGATCAGCCGCGACTTCCTTCACTTCGCGGCGGACTGTCGCGAGCGCGTCGTGGTGGTCTGCTGCTTCAACGAGCAGCAGGAGACGGAGGCGGCCCCGCTCTTCCTCTGGTACAAGTCGCGCTATCCCGACGTCCTCGTGGCCCCCGCGGTCGACGGGCACACGGGCGATCCGCCGCGCGACGAGATGGTCGACGTCGACCACCAGCTCTTCGTCGGGACGGCCGAGGGCAACGGGGGCGGACACCGCGTGACCTACAAGACCCCGCTCCCCGAGCACCTGCGCCCCTTCCTCCCGCAGACGGTGGACCGACAGGAGATCACGGGACGCCTGCAGAACGGCGACTTCACGTTCCCCGCCTGGACGGTGAAGTTCGCAGGCGCCGCCGGGGAGTACCGGCGGGTGATGCCGACCCAGGCCCCCTGGGCCTGAGGGCCTTTCCCTTTTCACGGTGTGAAAAGGGATTTTTTCATGCGCAAAAAAAGGAGCGGAGCTCCAGGGAAACCGTCCGTCACTCCTGCGACGGGGCCGCGGGAAGGTTGGCGCGCGCCTCGATGAGGTCGCAGAGCCCGCGGAGGCGCAGGGCGAAGCGGGGCTCGTGCCGGTCGGCGAGGGGGATGATGAGCTCGCGGGTCTCGGCGACCTTCTTGAGGCGGCGCTCGGCGGGCCAGTCGGAGCCGGCCGTCCCATCGGCGAGGTCCATCATGTTCGAGATGCGGTCCGCACACTTCACGCGGATGGGGCGACGGCCGAGGGCCTCGATCTCCTGCAGGCACTCCTGGAGGCTCCGCTTGGGCAGGTGGATGATCCGGCCCGTGATCGGCTCCTCGACGCTACGGCACTTGGACAGCGAGAGGATCTCGCGGGCGACCCGGTGGCCGAAGACCTGTTCGAGCAGCGACGGGGCGATGAAGTGGTCCTCGGGGACGTCATGCATGAGCGCCTCGACGAACTCGTCGGCGTCCGTACTGCCATCGTGGGACAGGACAAGGCTCGTGCTGCGCGGATGCTCGAAGTAACGCTTGCCGGAATCCCGGAACTTGCGGCGGTGCCACTCCTTGCCGAAGGTGTAGGCCCACTGGACGCGCTGGCGGTCGCGCTGGGGCATCGGGGGGATGTGGCGCGTGAAGTAGATCTCGCGGCACATCCGCTCCTCTTCATCCGCCATATCGGTGAGGACGGGCGTGGTCGTATCCAACAGGCTTCGTTCAGACATCTGACCCTCCATTCGTTCTTCGATTGGAACACGGATTGAGGCGTTCGTCAATGGCATTCCCCCGGGCAAGCCAGTGCGGGAGGGCTTGACAAAGGCCCCGTTTTCCCCTAGCGTTCACCGCTGCTGGGGCCTTCGTCCTGGCTCGGAAAGGACACGTCCATCATGGAAAGTCTTGCGGACATTTGGGAAGACGGAAAACCGGTCGGGGTCTTCGGCGGGCAGTGGGGCGACGAGGGCAAGGGACGCCTGGTCGACTTCCTCACGGCACAGGCCGAATTCGTCATCCGCTTCAATGGCGGGGCGAACGCGGGTCACACCATCATCGTCGGGGACAAGAAGGAGGTCACCCACCTGCTGCCGTCGGGGATCATCCGCCGCGGCACCAAGAACGTGGTCGGACCGGGCGTGCTCTGCACGCTCGCGGTCCTGCGCCACGAGGCGACCGCGATCGCAGACCTCTGCGGGGCCGAAGTCCTCCTGGACCGGTCGGCCCCGGTGGTCCATGCGATCCACCGCTGGTTCGACGCAGCGCGGGAGGCGGGCGGGCAGGGCATCGGCACCACCAAGCGCGGCATCGGCCCAGCGTGTGAAGACATCGCGTCCCGCCGTGGCAGCGTACGCCTGGGCGACCTCACCGATGTCGACCGGGTGCGCGAGATCCTGACGCGAAACAACTACTACAACGAGCGGCGCTGTGCAGCCGAAGCCTTCTGCGGCCGGGCCGGACTCGAGCCCTTCCCCACCCTGGAAGAGGTCATCGCCGACATCATGGCGTACAAGGGCGACGTGGTGCCGCGACTCTGCGACGCGCGGGCGATCATCGCCCGCGCCGTGAAGCAGCGGAAGAAGGTCCTGTTCGAGGCGGCGCAGGCGATCCTCCTCGACCCGTTCGCGGGCACGGCGCCGCACACGACGTCCTCTCTCTGTACCCGGGCCGGCGTCGGGGCCACCTTCGGGATCTACGACTTCGGGGCCGTGATCGGCGTCGCCAAGGCCTACGCGACACGCGTGGGCGACGGCCCCTTCCCCACCGAACTCGAAGACGCGACGGGCGACCGCCTGCGCGAGCTCGGGCACGAGTACGGCTCGACCACGGGCCGCCCGCGGCGTTGCGGCTGGCTCGACCTGGTAGCCCTGCGCTATGCCGCGCGCATGGGCGGCCTCACGCACCTCGCGATCACCAAGCTCGACACCCTCGCGGCGTTCGACGAGGTGAAGGTCTGTACGGGCTATACCTTCAATGGCCGCCCCGTCGAGGCGGAGGAGACGCTGACCTCCAAGGTCATGCGTGACAGCGTCCAGAGCTACCTCCGTCTCCCCGGCTGGGGACGGCACGCGGAACGGCTCCCCAATTGCCGTCGGCTCGCCGACCTGCCCGAAGACGTGCGCACCTACCTCGAGCGCATCGAGACCGAGACCGGCTGCCCCGTGATCGCGGCGGGTGTCGGTCCGGAGCGCGAACAGCTGGCGATCTGACCCCTGGTCTATGCGGACTGGGGTTTTTTATACATCGGAATACATACATAGATACATGACAAAAATACCCGTTTTCGACAGCGAAAAAAAATCCCACACGGGATGGGACCGGTGTGGGAGGTCAGGACTGGGAGGCGGCTTGGAAGGCCGGGTTCACCCAGGTGTGATGGGCGCGGGCGGTGGCGAGGAGGTCCGCAGCCGGCTCGCCATAGGCGTCAGCGAGGAGTTCCTGATGAACCAGGTAATCCGCCTCGTCGCTGGAGGCGCGGAGAAACGAGACGAGGAAGCTTGCCTTGTGCTTCCCCATCCCGCGGGCCAGGAGCCCAAGGCAGCGCTGCCGCTCCGGAAGGGTCGGCTCGAGAGCGGGTTCGTGCCGCTGCTCGGGGGAACGCGATTCATTGACGATGGCGCGTACCTCGGCCTCGAGCCGCCCGAGACGCTCGGCCTTGATGAGGCGGAGGCGAAGCAGATGGTTCGCGGGGAGTTCCGCGCGGCTCGTCTTGGCGCGATACCG
>CAZURG010000047.1:0-6093 GCA_964623645.1 uncultured Gammaproteobacteria bacterium
CCTCTGAAGTCTACTGGCTCACCTCTTTACGCGATCGACTGGCGGCAGAAGGAAAGACGATTGAGGCGCGCCTCGCGACCATCACGAATGAAAAGGCCCGGATCGCGATGGAAGCGAAGCTGGGTGGCATTCGTCAGCGGGTCGAGACGGTTGATGTGCTCCTTGGCGGCCTTTCGGCCGATCGCGCCCAACCGATACCCTTACCGCATCTTCAGGTTGAATACGAGCGCATCAAGGCGGTCCTCCACGAGCGGCTCGAGCGCCAGGCTGAGCTCAGGGAGCAGCAGGACAGCCGCGAGGCGCGTCGCAAGCTTGGGGATGAGATCAGCGCCCTGCGGAGCCGGCATGACCTTCTGGCAAGATATGTCCATGACCCAAGCCTGCAGAGTCCTGGCCCGCAACGCCTCATGGCGTTATTGACCAGCGTTTTCATCCAGCCTTCGGGCGGCATCGCGAAGGATGAGCTGTTGGCGACCGCCGGTCCGTTCCTGCGCGGCGCCTTTTTGGCGACCATGCGTGCGCACTCCCCGGCGCACGTTGAATGTTTATTGGAGGGTCGCGATCGCGCGAATACGGCTGTTTCGGTGCCGCAGATCGACCGCTGGAACGCCTTGTTCCGCGAGGAATATCTCGCGCATTTCGCTGACTCAACGCTTGGGACTTCCCTTGTCAGCCCCGCCTTCACCCCCGTCATGCACGCCTTGTGGGGCACGGCCTCCGATCCCGCCGCCGGAAAAGCGTTAACGCATCCGTTCGGGTCCGTATTGGAAGGGATTGCTGCCGCCAGGGCCACCATCGCACGTATCAGTGCCTCCGAAGGCGAATCCGGCGAGATGGGAATCTACCCCGTGACCGGCCTTGGCCGGGCCTTGGCGGGGAGCATGTCGAACGCGTGCTATAACAAGCACGAGCTTTCTCTCGCACGGGGCAGCCATCCGAACTTGTATGCGTGCTTATTGAAGGTGCCTGGTCGCCGCGAAATCGGGGGCGCCTTCCTACTTATCGACACGACCATCGACGCGACGGGCGAGCGCGCGCTTGTGCTTCGTGCCGTCAATCCCACTGAGGCGGCCCTCAAGCGCAGTATTGACGCGACTTCCACCATGGAAGCCATCATTCGATACGCGATTACCGCCGCGGAGCGTACGTCGTCGGATCCATCCCCGGTGCAGGAGGTCCGTTTGTGCATGAGCGCCTGCAATAGGCACAGTACGAATCGCCAAGAAATTCATTCGGCGCAAGTGGCTCTTTTGGCGAAAAACAAATGGCCCGCCGGCGAGGCTCTTGCGAAGACAGATGAAACATCCTTCAACGATGAGTTCAACAAATATCAAATTTATCTCGCGGGCGAGACCAGAACGGTTTGGACCCGCAAGAAATAACATGTCTTTTGCCAACCACTACTTTCGAGAGGTGTCCGAAGCCCGCTCACCCCACCTCACCGACCTCGACGTCAAGGGCCGTGACATCGCCGGCCTCGAGCCGCGCTTCGAGCGCTTCTCCCGTCTCGAGCTCGGTCATGATGTGAAGCGCGTCGTGCGCAACGAGCGGGTCACCAGTCCGTATGACCTCGACCGGGCCTTCGTGTTCGTGAACCCGAGCGGAGGGGACCTATCCCTTCTGGTCGAGCCGCCGCACCTGCGTACGATCACGCATCCTGGGATCGATGCGACCTATGAGGGCGAACGCGTCCGCGAGCCGTACTACGCCGTCAACACTAAGGGCGTAGGATACCTGAAGCCAACCCTCAAGGGCGGTCTCCCGCTCGACGCCTATGTCGACTGGAAACGTATCGATGAGCATGGTCGCGTCGGCGCGTTCGGCTTTTCCGATGCGGACGATTTTTACGATCCCAACGGCGGTCCCCTCTGGAAGAGCGAATTCCTGACCGAAGCCGGCCTCCGTACCGAACTGTTCTATGCGGCCGGGGACCTCTGTCGGGTCTATTATCAGGGGAAAAACGTGAGCGTCTGGGAGCTGCAGCGCGATGGCATCCTTCCATCTACGCGCGAATTTTCGGCCAAAATCGGTATCCGTTTGCTCAAGACCAACACCCGCATCGCCGAGTTCAAGGAAGCCGACGATGACCGCGCCCGCGACCTGATGGCCCAGGCGTTCGACGTCTTCAATCGCGAGAATGCGGATAAGGGCTTGGGATTCCCGGAGCTGGTCCTTGGCGAGCCTGAGAGCGAGCGCCTCTTTTTCCGTACCTTCTTCGAGCGGATGGGTAAGAACTTGGCCGTCTTCCAGAACGTCGGTTATATCGGCTGGCATCTCCATTCTGCGAACGTCACGCTAGCGGCCGAGGTTGTCGATACGGGCGCCTATATGCACGCCTCCTACTACGACCATCCTGATGCGTACGAGGAATTCTTGCGTCCCTATGCCGGGGTCCGCCGCGGCATCCTCAAGGACATGCGGGACGTCGCGTACGGCCTCAAGTCCTTGTTGGCGGGTGCGAAGGGGCTCGGTCTGGATTGCGGTCCGCGTGCCGACCTCGTCGAAGCCTAGCGCCAGGCGTTCGAGGAGGCGTTGGACGATGCCGCCCTTGCCCGTGAAGGAATCCAGAGATGGCCCCTTACCCAGGCCTTTCGATCGATCGCGGCTGCCGTGCTGCTCAATGGCCAGCGCCTCGCTTCCATCAAGAATGGGGAAGCGGACGTGCGGGATTGGGGGGTCCTGGATGAGTTGGACCAGGCCGCCTAGACCCTTGCTTGTTTCCTCTCCCTATCGGACTCCGCAAAACAGCTGCGCCACGTGAACTCGCTGAGGATTGAGAATACGGCCACGTCCTTGCAAGCGGCACGAGCGCTCCTCGAGGTTTGGAAAAACTCGCTTGTTTAGGCGAGTTTTTCTATGGCGGAGAGGGCGCGATTCGAACGCGCGGTACGGTTGCCCGTACGACGGATTTCAAGTCCGTTGCTTTAGACCGCTCAGCCACCTCTCCGTGGGTTTTTGTCCGTGTCGGACCGCTTGGATCATAGCGATGTTCCAGGAATGATGCAAAAATCCCTCCGTTTCGGAGGGGGCTCACCACTTCGGCGGCAGGTGGGGCACCGCGTTGATGCGAACGAGAGACCAGTCGTGGCCTGGGCGCAGGTGGACGGTCGTGACGGAGGTGTTGTGGACCACGATCTCCCAGGTCGCGCTGGACCGGATCTCGAAGAGGCGGTGGAGGAGGCACTTGATGGCGATCCCGTGCGTGACGGCGGCGATGGCCTTGTGGTTGTCCTGCTTCGCTTGCCGCATGGCGTCGTAGAGCCAGTTGCGCATGCGGGTGCCGACGTCGTGCATGCATTCGCCGTTCGGGGCGCGATGGTCCATGTCGAGATGAGAGAGTTCGAGCAGCCGTTCATCGTTGTAGATGACGTCCCGGGGCTGCATCTCCCAGTCGCCGCGGTCGATCTCGCGGAGGCGGGCGTCGTAGGTCACGGTCGCGGGGTCGACCTCGAGACCCTTGGCCAAGCCCATGTAGGTGAGCTTGGCGCGGACGAGGCTCGAGCAGTAGGCCTTCTGCACGCCGAGCGGATGGGCGAGGAGGAACGCGTTCAGCGCGGCCACTTGCCCATGCCCCTTGTCCGTCAGCTCCGCGCCCACGCCGCCGATGATGTTGCCGTGGGCGTTGCTGGTCGATTCCGCGTGGCGGATGAGGTGGACCTTGACTTCGTGGTCGAATCCGTTGGGCATGTACGACTCCTTTGCGGGCGGATCGTGGCAGAAAACGGCGGAGGTGTCAATCCGTTCAGGTCGTGACTTTTTCCCTTAGGCAGCGCATGACAAAAAAGGATCCTTGACGAGAGGGGAGCTGTCTTGTTAAGGATCCGTTGTTTCCGTTCATGCGGGAATGGAGGGTGTCGTCAGTCATGCAGACGGATTCCGAGCCGGACGTGGTTGGTCGATCAGATCGGGAAGGCCTCTGGGCCATGGGAAGGAGGTCGCTTGGTGCGCTCATTGTCTTCCTTGTTTCCGCCCTCTCCTTGATGGTCTGCGTTACGCTCGCCCTGGGAGCGGGGAAGCGCTTTCAGGAGGGCTATCTGCTGCCGCTTACGAAAGCGGCCGAGGCGACCGACCCGGGCATGGTCTTCGAGCATGTGCGTGAAGCCATCCGGTACGCCGAGGAGCATGGCCTCGCTCAGGGAAATACGGCGGATCCCCCGACCGCGCGGGAGGACTTGGGCGCCTGGCACCGCGCCCTCCTGACCATCGAAGCCGACAGCGGCAAGCTCGATGCAGATTCAACGCTACGCATGTGTCGCGAGCTGAGGAAGCGTACGCGCACAGCCCTCATCGATCCAAGCACGCAGGAGCTCCGCTACCCGCACGGTATGGCGCTGTACCCCTGGCAGCACGCCTACCTCTATTGGATGTATTTCAGCCTCTCGGGTGTGTTGTTCTCTCTCCTGTCTCTTCTTCGCCGCCTGCTCCTGGAGTGAGAGGCGGTTTTTTCATGTCGGTCCCTCCCTTGACACGGGGCGATCTTTCGGGTATACATCTGCGCTGCTTCCACGTTCGTGGGGCGGAAATGAGGGGCACGATGTCATCTGAAGGAAAGACGGGCTCGGAGATGGGAGAAGGGGCTGCCGCGCGTGACGCCTCGGACCCGCCTGCGCCCCCACAGGAGAAGGGGAGTCGCCTGCGATCGTCGATGTCAGGGCCCGAGAAGCTTTCCCGGCGCGAGCGGCTGTCGCGGTATTCGCTGTGGATCTCCCTCGTCCTCATCGGGATCGCCTCCTTCTCCGTTCTCGAATATGCGCTCATCGTCCCGCGTGTCATCGAGCGCTTCGAAGTGGGGTACACGCGCCATCTCCAGCGTGCGGTCACCGTGACCGATCCGGTTGCGGTGGTGCTCGAACTGGAACAGGCGATCCGCTATGCCGAGCTCAACGGGCTTGTGCAGGGCAACACCAGCGATCCGCCAACGCCCGCGAACGATCTCCTGGCCTGGCAGCGGGTTCTGATCGCGTCCGCCGCGAGTGTGGTGGCCCTGCCCCCGGACGCTTCCGTGATCGAGCGCCGTCTCGTCCTCGGGCGGATGCGCGAGGCCCTCGTCGATCCCGCTTCCGGAGGGCTCCGCACTCCCGAAGGGATCAGTACCCACCCGCACAATCGCCTCTACTGGTATTGGATCTCGGGTTCCTACGTCCTCGCCCTCATCGGTTGCATAGGCCTTTTCCTCCGCCGCTTCATCTCTTGAGTCGGCGGTTTTTTCTTTGACGGTTCCTCGCGACTTCGGAAGAGGGGTCTTGACGTGGCTGCTCTTTCTTGCGATGATAGGGGACTTCACCAGGATCACAACTAAGGAGGTTCTTGATGAAGTCATCGTCGTCACCGTCACCGTCATCGCCTCCTCGGACGGAGGAGGGGCCGGATGGCCAGCCGTGGGTCGTGCCGATCCCGTGGGTTCCGGACCGGCGTTCCGCCCATCCGGGCGCGCGCTCCGATACGTGGACCATTTTCGCGCTCGTCGCGCTGATGGCGGTTCTCTCGTTCTACCTGGTGCGACTCGTGACGTTTGAGAGAGGCTGCTACCAGCCGCTCATCGACGCGGCCCTCCTGAGTCAGCAGCCGGAACGGGCGGTGCGGCGCCTGGATCGCGCGCTGGGCTACCTCGAGGCGCATGGGCTCACCCAGGGACGGTTGCCGAGCTTGCTTCCCGTCCCCGTGTCCAATGGGATCGACGTCGGCGCCTGTTACCAAGACCTGCGTCAGGCGCGGGCCATGCTGATGGAGCCTCTCGACGAGCGGTTTCCCGAGCGGCAGGCCCAGCGTTCCTTCGCTGCGAGGCTCCTGATCTCCGACAGTGTGCGCTCGCTGTGGGGGGCGATTTTGCGCGAAGGGGTCCACCTCGCGCCGTGGACGTCCATGTTCCAGGCCATGTGCGTGCTCAGTTTTGGGCTTAGTGCCTACGCCGTCTTTATGGGGTATCGCGCGTCCCGCTGATGGTCCTGGGCCCTTGTCTCACCTCGTGTGGCCGGGGTCTTTTTCGTACACGCATACAAAAAAGCTGCAGTCGTCGTTGAACGTTCTGCAGCTTCTTACATGGCGGAGAGGGAGGGATTCGAACCCTCGCGGGCTTTTTACACCCCTAGGAGA
>CAZURG010000048.1:0-5960 GCA_964623645.1 uncultured Gammaproteobacteria bacterium
CGGGGAATTCGGCGCGACGGCCGATCTTCCCAAAGCCCCTTCCCTCACCCTGCTTGGCCGCAAACTCTCCTCAAATGACGCGAGCTATCTCATCCGCCCGGAAAACAGCACGAATCGCTCCGAGCTGACCCGTATCACTCTCACGGGCGATCCGGGTAAGGCTCTCATCAACAGCGGTGAGACCTTCGCGGTCCGCGCCGAAGCGACTAGCCAGCGCGGCATCCGTTCGATCGACCTGTACGTGAACGGCAACCGCGTCAGCACCTGCGAAGCGAGCGTCTGCCGCTACGTCCAAACCTATTGGAACAACGACACGGAAGATCCGCGTGAACGCCGCGTCGTCCTCTCCGCACGGGTAACCGATACCGCGGGCCGCGTCACCGAGAGCTCCGGCCTGGTCCTCATGATCCGCAAGGAGCTCGCAACCAACCCGACGACGGTCACCCCAAATGACACGACCGGCCGCATGCCGGCCGGACTCACCTGGAACACCGATCGCAGCACCGGGATCGGCATCGCCTCCTGGCTGACGCCGAGCTCCAGCGCTCCCACGATCCTCAACAACAACGAAACCCGCACCGTCCGCATCGCCGCAACCCACGCGAGCGGCATCGAGCGGATCGAGATCTGGATCAACGGCCGTCTTGCCCATATCTGCAGCGCAGACGAAGAAGCCGGAATCTCGTTCTGCAACGCGACGGTTGCCGGCGCGGATTACCCGTTCGGCGGCCAAGCCTTCCTGAACGCCCGCGTCCTCTCCAAGGAAGGACGCGAAACGTGGTCGCAAGGGTATCGATTCGATCGGTTCTAAAGACAAAAAACCAGGCCATCCGTGGCCTGGTTTTTTGTCTGCTCTTTACGCCGTATCATCCCCGTACATCATCAAATGATCGAACACGGACACCCCCGCCTTCCCCACCGTCGGCTCCGGAAAGAGGGCCCGCTTCTCCTCGCGGACCTGTTGGGCACGTTGCACTTCGGAGGCCATTTGGCTGGAGCATTCTTTCCATAGCAAGGCGTAGATTTGCGGCAAGAGGAGTTCCAGCTCCAAGCGCTCGGCTTCATGCAAAGCGAAATCGGCTTGAGGCGAGGCCAGGAGGGCGGTATACGACACCGTCCCCTCCTGTTCGGCGAGGCGCTTCAGCAGAACCTGGGTCGTCGGCAGACAGCGCGGCAGCAAACGCTCCCAAAGAGCTTCCGGATGGGTCTCGGCATACCAACGGACCGCCAATCGCGCCGGCCAGGTCGCCGCGGCACAGGCGAGGAGCTGAGCCTCGTTTTCCGCATTCCAGAGCTCTTTTTCAGCGTCCTCGATCAGTCCCTCAAGGGTCGTCCGAACGGACCCGTCGGCATACGGCCACCACAAAAGGAGGCCATCCACGCGCACGCGCCGCTCCTCTTCAGACCAGCCCCGCCCTTGGGCCTCGACAGACAAAGACATGGTCCCATTCTACCAATCCCCACGGCGCTTGACGAATATTCTGTTTTTGGCTAAGATTCGCCCATCTTGATCGGGCAGCCTGATGGACTGGCGAGCATTACGCACGGCATCCGGCTGGACGATCACGTGAACATACCATGGCAACCGCTCAACTTTCGGCGTTGGCTCAACTGCTCAACGACGAAACCTATACTCATTTCCCCCGCGTCGGCGACGTCGTGAAGGGCATCGTGATCGCGGTCGGCCGCAATGAGGTCCGCTGTGACCTCAACGGCTTCGCGGTCGGCATGATCCGCGGGCCGGAGCTCGACAAGAACCTCGACCTCCGCGTCGGCGACGAGGTCGAAGCGACCGTCATCGACCTGCACAACGAGTTCGACGAGCTCGAGCTCTCCCTCAAAGGCGCCGGACGCAAGCGCGCCTGGGACAAGATCAAGGAGCTCTTCACGCAAGGCGCGGTCATCTCGGTCAAGGTGCTGGACGCCAACAAGGGCGGCCTCATCACCCGTGTCGAGAGCGTCCCGGCCTTCATCCCGGTGTCGCAACTCTCGCCGAACAACTACCCGCGCGTCGCGGGCGGCGAGAAGTCCAAGATCCACGAGAAGCTCAAGACCCTGGTCGGCGGCACCCTCGACGTCAAGATCATCGACGTCAACGAGGGCGAGGAGAAGATCGTCGTCTCCGAAAAGGCCGTCTGGGAAACGAAGCAGGAATCGGTCCTCGCCAAGTACAAGATCGGCGATGTCGTCGAGGGCGCCGTCACGGCCGTCACGGATTTCGGGGCCTTCATCCGCTTCGAGGAGAACCTCGAGGGCTTGGTCCACATCTCCGAGATCGCCTGGCAACGCATCGACCACCCGCGTGACGTCCTGAAAATGGGCGACCGCGTGCGCGCCGAGATCATCAACATCGAAGGGTCCAAGATCTTCCTCTCCATGAAGAAGCTCATCCAGGATCCTTGGAAGGATGTCGCGTCGAAGTACAAGGTTGGACAGTCCGTGAAGGGACGCGTGCTCAAGATCAATCCGTTCGGGCTCTTCGTTGAGCTGGACCCGGATATCCATGGGCTCGCGCACATCAGCGAATTGGCCAGCAAGCCTGTTAAGGACGTGAACGAGGTCGCTCGCGTCGGTGACGAGTTTGACTTCCGCATCATTAACATTGATCCGGATAACCATCGGTTGGGACTTTCGCTGCGTAAGCCGAAGGAGGAGAAGGCGTAAAAACAAAACAAGAGACACCTTTAACGGGTGTCTTTTGTTTTGCCTTCCCCGGCAGAGGGGGTGGGGCTGCGCCCCACGGCCCGCCCTTTCCCGCTGGAACGGGCCGGTCCCCCGGCAGGATGCCTCTTTTTTCCTCGCGAGGACTCACGGCATTCGATCTCCCGGGGGACCACAGGTGATGTTCGGACGGCTCGCGAGGAAAAAAGAGGCATCCTGCCGGGGGACCTACAGGGGGAGGGAAAGGAGAAGAGAAATGAAAAAAAAGAAGAACTCGGACGGTGTTGGTCCGGGTTCTTCTGGGTTCATTTTTTTCCTCGCCTTGCCCGCTTCCCTAGACGAAAACCCCCACCTTAGATAGGCTTACCCTCAGCTATGCGCCTCTCCCCCCTCGTCCGGAATACACTGATCACGCTGGCCGTCCTGCTTGTCATCGGCGGTGGGTTTTCGATGATCGACACCAAGAAGCCGGCCCAAACGGACCTGACGGCCTTCGTACGTGAGGCCCAGAATCGCAATATCACCCTTGTCGAAGTCAAAGACACGCGTCTGACCGTGACCCTGAAAGACGGGACGACCCAAGAGCTCACCAAGGAAACCAACCAACCCCTCGCCGAACTGTTTACCGACTACGGGCTCGACGCCGAAACGATCCGCGCCATCCCCGTGAAGGTCACCCAACCCTCGCAATGGGAGCTCGTCTGGCCGATCATCATTTCGAACGTCCTGCCGATCCTCGTCCTGATCGGGATCATGTTCTACATGGCCCGCCAGGCTCAAGGTCAAGGCGGCCGCGCCCTCTCTTTCGGCCAATCGACCGCAAAAGAGAACGACCGAGACGGCAAGAACAAGATCACCTTCGCCGACGTGGCGGGCGCAAAAGAAGCGAAGCAGGAGCTGGCGGAAGTCGTCGAATTCCTCAAACAACCCGAAAAATTCGTAAAGGTTGGCGCAAAAATCCCACGTGGCATGCTCCTCATGGGCGGTCCCGGGACCGGCAAGACGCTCCTCGCCCGCGCCACGGCCGGTGAGGCTGACGTCCCCTTCTTCCACCTGAGCGGTTCCGAATTCGTGGAGATGTTCGTCGGGGTGGGCGCCTCCCGTGTCCGTGATCTCTTTGATCGCGCGAAGAAACAAGCCCCTTGTATCATCTTCATTGATGAAATCGACGCTGTCGGCCGCCAACGCGGCGCCGGTCTCGGCGGTTCCCACGACGAGCGTGAGCAGACCCTGAACCAGATCCTCGTCGAGATGGACGGCTTCGAACCGAACCTCGGCGTGATCGTAATGGCCGCGACCAACCGTCCCGACGTGCTTGACCCGGCCCTCCTCCGCCCCGGCCGCTTCGACCGCCGCATCGTGATCGACCCACCCGACCTGAACGACCGTGAAGAGGTCCTGAACATCCACGCCAAGAACAAGCCTCTTGATACGGACGTCAACCTACGCCGCATCGCCGAACGCACGCCTGGTTTCTCTGGCGCTGACCTAGCTAACCTCATGAACGAGGCTGCCATCCTCGCCGCGCGTGAGAACAAGCAGAGCCTGAGCCAGCTCGACATCATCAATTCGATCGAAAAGGTGATGCTCGGCCCCGAACGCCGTAGCCACCTCATGAATGAGGAAGAACGTCGCGTCACGGCCTATCACGAAGCGGGCCACGCCCTCGTCGCCTACCTCTCGCCCTACGCCGACGCCGTCCACAAGATCTCGATCATCAGCCGTGGCCGTGCCGCCGGGTACACCATCAAGCTCCCTGTCGAAGACCGCCGCATGCGCCGCTCCGTCGAATACGTCGAGGACATCGCCATGATGCTCGGCGGCTACACGGCCGAAAAGCTGGTCTTCGGCGACGTCACGACAGGCGCGACAAATGACATGCAGAACGCGACACTCCTGGCCCGAAATATGGTGATGCACTGGGGCATGTCTCCCCTCCTCGGCCCCCGGACCTACGGCCAACAGGCCGAAATGGTCTTCCTCGGCCGCGAGATCTCCGAACAGCGCGACTATTCCGAATCGCGCGCCGAACTGATCGACCGCGAGATTGACCGCTTGATCGCTGAGGGACAGGCGACGGCAATCGATCTCCTCAACACCCACCGCGCGATCCTCGACAAGATCGCCGACCACCTCGTCCAACACGAGACCATCGAACGCGATGAGGTTGAGCGAATCGTCGGGTTCCCGCCGAAGAATCAACGCAACAGCTTGCCGCAGACAGCATAAGAAAACAGCCCTACGGGGCTGTTTTTGATCTTTTAAACCACCGAGGAATAGACTGAAAGACACTCCATAGAATGTCGGCTTTATCAGGTTATGGAAAAGAAAAATCCCACCAGCAGGCGAAGCCTACGGATGGGAAGAGCCCTTCAGGGCTGCTCGTCGCCGTCGCCCTCGAGGAGGGGGTACGGGGCCGGAGCGGGCGCCTGGCGGGAGGAACGGGCCGCGACCGGGCGCCGCACGAGGACGCGCGGCGCGGGCACGGCGGGCGGCGACGGGTCCGCGTTGGGCACGCGCGGCGAGGGCGCCACGGGCGGCGGAGGGCGAACGGCGACCTCGCTCAGCCGCTCGTGGGCGCGGAGGCACGCCGTGGTCGCCCCACCCGGATCGAGGGTGCAGGCCTGCGCGACCGCGTTGAGACGCTCGATGAGCAGGCCAGCGCCGACGAAGTCCTCCCCCTGCGTCTCGCGGAAGAGGTCGGCATACTGCCGCTCGATCGACCGGAGGTAGGCGAGGGTGTCGGGACAGAGCTGGTCGAGGCGGTCGATGTCGGCGGTGACCGCGCGATGCTCCATGCGGCACTCCCGGTGGTCGCGGGTGGCGTTGTCCAGCTGGCGCTGGGCGCCGAGGCGCTGGATGGCGCGAGCGAGGCGAGCGAGGGCCTGTGCAGTGGTCACCGAGGGCGGAGCACCACGGAGGTTGACCTCGGCCACATCGTGCTCGACGCCGCGCAAGCGGCTATCCTGACCCTCGAGCATGACTCCAACGCGACCGACGATCGCCGCGAGCGGGGCCACGTCGGTGTTCTGGCAACGGTAGGCGTACTCCTCGGCGTCCGTCGGGGGCGCCATGTCCGTGCGCCGAGCGTTCATGCGGATGATGCCAGCGGCGACGGGGCCGTCGATCCACGCCCGACGATCGCCGTCGAGATAGCAACGCCGACACATGCCCTGCAGCGGGCCGGAGACGCACTGGGCGTCGGCCCGCTGCTCGCGACGGCGTCGGATGGCCTGCCGGTCGGCCTCGCTCGGCGCGGCGCGGACGAGGGCGCCGAAGCACAGCGCCAGGCAGAGGAA
>CAZURG010000049.1:0-5949 GCA_964623645.1 uncultured Gammaproteobacteria bacterium
CCCCCCGCCGGGAGGCGCCCCCCGGTATTGACACCCCCGCCCATATGGACTAATCTACCGACATTCTCTACAGATATGTCTGAATCCCTCGTCCTCCCAGCGGTTATTCAACCTTTACAGGTAAAAACCGGCATGACCGTGCGTCTGCACCTGAAAATTAAGGATACCAACGCCGCCGGCGTCGAAAAGGAACGCGTCCAGATCTTCGAAGGCCTGGTGATTAACGTTGGTGGCAAGGGCAATGCCAAGACGATGACCGTCCGCAAGATGTCCGAACGCATCGGCGTCGAACGCATCATCCCCCTCGCCATGCCCGCCTTGCTCAAGGTCGAGCTCGTCCGCATGATCAAGACCCGCCGCAAGAGCATCAGCTACGTCCGCTCGAGCAAGAAGCGCGTCCGCGAGATCAAGAACATCAAGCTCGCCGCGTAAAGCGAAAGAAAAAAGACCTAAGATACGGTCTTTTTTCGTATCTAGGAGCCTTTCATAAAGTCCGCTCGTCCCTTGACAGATTTGTGAAAACCTGATTAGCTGACCCCTATCACGCCACGAAGGAGGGCGTGAACGTTCGTGTAAGTTCGCACATTCTCATTCGGTTCACGGATATCTAAAGAGATCCTTCAAAGGAGGGCTGACATGAACCTGTCAACCATCAACCGGTGCTTACTCGCCCTGTGGGGAGTGGTACTGGGATTCCTGTTCGTCCTGCCGCGCGAGGCAGCTGCGCAAGAGCGCCCGGTCCCGACGGACATCCCGTCGTGCCACGAGTACGCGCAGCCGAACGTCGAGGCGGTGCTGACCGCACCCGTCGAGTTGCCGCATCTGCTGGCTGGCTCCTGGAATGGGGGCACCCGCGAGCAGTTGGACGGGTACTTCAACCGGCAGCAGCCGTTCCCTGCCACGGTCCTCGCGAACGGCCTGCCGACGCGCTTGGACCGTCGGGGCATCGGCCCCCGCAACTGGCTCCGGCCCGGGACCGACAACGCGTTCCGCTGTGAGTTCCGGACGGACTCTTCGACGGCCTGCGCCAACCATGTCAATACCTCGCAAGGGGAAGGGACCTTCATTTCGCTCATCGACCTGCTTCGCGTCAACCCGCTCAACCGTTTTCAGGCGACCGTGACGGTCACCGAGGAGTTCATTCGTCCCCAGGCTGAGACGCCTGTGCCCGTGTCGTTTCCGCAGTCGCAGACCCTGCGCCGCTCGCCCAACCAGGCGGGCGTTCCCGCGGGTTCTGTCCGCTGGATCTACACCGCAACCGCCAACCTCACCCCGAACTGCCAGGGCCGCCCGACGGCGCCGCTCTTCGTGAATGGCATCCCGACCCTCGCGGGCCGGGCCTATCTCGCGAACCCCTGTACCGCTCCGGTGAACGCGGCCTCGCTCGAGACGCTCTACGGCTGGAACGCTGTCCAGCGCCACGCCGGGAGCACGCTGACCAAGCAGTTCAAGATCCGCGCCCTCCCGGGCCGGGTCCTGATCCCGCGGTCGACCGCGTTTCGCAGCGTGGCTGAGCAGGCCTGTCTCACTCTTCCGCGCGTCCCTGCGACCGTGGAGACCCTGCGTTGTGACGTGGCTCCGAGCCAGCTCACAGCCTGGAACCAGGCGCTCATCCCGGCGACGGTCATGGGTGCGGTCGCGAACGATCTTCGCGAAGCCGCGCAGGCCGCGTCTGCGCGTCTGAACGGGGTTCTCGAGGGTCCCAAGTGCGTTGACGCGCGGACCATCGCGACAGCTCAAGGCGAGACGCGTATGGCACGCGGCCAGCGTGATGACGAAGGCCGGCAGAAGCGCGCCGCGCAAGCGACGTCGCACTTCCGCGGTCAGGTGATCGTGGGGCTGGTGGTGGGGTTCCTGGCCTCGTTGCTCGTGATTGGTTGGCTCCTCGTCACCCGTTCGCGACAGAAGACGATCGAGGTCGTGCGGACGCAGATGGACCAGGCTCGTGAGGCAGAAGACGCGTCCGTCGGGGCGGAGATCGGCTTCATCTTCGAGATCGCCAAGAAGTACCTCCCGTTCTTCGCCGATTCGGCGACCGCCTCGTTCGCCAGCGACATCAAGGCGCGTCTCGAACGCAAGGGAATCGAAGACCGGCGGCTCGACTTGCTCGCCGTCGTCAGCCTCGTTCTGCAGGCGGCCATGCTGCGCATGACCCGCCTGTCCGATGACGTCACCAGCCTCAACGACAAGGTTGCCGACCTCACAGCCCGTCTCGAGGCGGTTCCGGCCACGGGTCCGCGCGCCAGCTTCTCGACGCCCATCACGGGCATCAGCGGTCCGATGGGGTTGGGGGCGCACGCCTTCTTCCGCTTCTTCACGCATGAGACCTACTCCGACGTGCGGGCTGGCCGCGATCCCACCATCCGCGCCATCCGCGACCGGATCATGGCCCTCACTCCCGAGACCCCCGTCGACGTCTGGAAGGAGCTCGGGACGAAGGTCGCCCAGCACGTGATGACGGAGCTCGATCGAGCCACCCGTCTCGAGATGGCCCGCATCGATCTCATCGCTCTTTTCAGCGCCATGGGCAGGACCGAGCCGCACGGCAAGCGCCAGGCCCAGGCGCAGCTCACCCAGGTGCAGGCGCGGCTCTCCGTGATGGCCGAGCTCCTGGAAGACGAGAGGCGCCTCGGTGACGAGCGCCTCGGGGTCCAACTCGAACGACGCTTCAGTCAGCAGACGGCCACGCACGTGGCCGGAAGGGAACAGTCCGGCGAACATCGGCGCGAGGCTCCGCCCAAGGATCCGCGTGTGTCCTAGGTAGGCGTTCGATCGACAACAAAAAAACACGGCCGAGGCCGTGTCTCACCAAGAAAGGAAGGTTCTGCCCTGCTTACGAAGCAGGGCTTTTTCTATTGCTTCTTGTCCGTTTCGATGCGCCATTGATTGCGCAGCTCATCAAAGGCCGGATCCGAATCGAGCGTGAAGGTTTGTTTCTCACCGCTCACCGGATCGCGGAAGCTTAGTTCGATGCTCTGCAGCATGAGCCGGGGCGCCTCATTGCGGCGGTCCGACTGGCGGCGCTTGTAGAGAGTGTCCCCAAAGACGGGATGTCCCAGCGCGAATAGGTGCGCGCGGATCTGGTGTGTCCGTCCCGAAAAGATGTTGACGCGGAGCAGGGTCGCGCCGGGGAGCCGTTCGAGCACCGCGTAATGCGTCCAGGCGACTTTCCCTTCGGATTTTTCGACGGGTCGGGCGGCCATGCGGCCTTTTGTGGTCGAACGAGCGAGCTTGAAGCGGATATCCCCTTCATCGAGTTCCATGACGCCATGGACGAGGGCTAGGTACGTCTTATCGATCTTGCGCTCGCGGAACTGCGTTTGCAGGTCATCATACGCTGCTTGCGTTTTCGCGACGACCATAAGTCCGCTCACGTCGCGGTCGAGGCGATGGATGATGCCGGGTCGTTCGGGTTCGGGACCGACCTTGGCGATCTTCGGATCGTGGGCGAGGAGGGCGTCGATGAGGGTCGGTTCTGTATCGGTTTCGCTGGCCGGGTGGACCAAGAGCCCGGCCGGCTTGTTGATGACGAGCCAAGCGTCCGTCTCAGCGATGATGCGGAGCGGCGAGATGGGTCCGGTGGCTGTTCTTTCCATGGGAACGATCTCTCCTGCGCTCGGTTCCCAGAGAATGACTTGTCCTAATTGGACCCGTCGGTGGGGAATTAGGACCGCTTTGCCATCTACCGAAACACAGCCTTCTTTAATATGCTTTTGCCATTGCGCGCGCGAAAACGCGGGGTCGAGCGTGGTGAGCGCTTGGTCGAGCCGTTCGCCTTGTAGGGATTCGTCAATAGTCCAGGACATAGGACCAGCCTACAGGGTTTTTCCGTTATGGGCTAGGCGAGAGACACGGATGCCAAAAGAAGCGAAATTTTCTCTAGGATTAGCCATTTTATAGGTATACGAAGGGAAAGATTTCGTCCGGTCGAACGAAGTTCCTTATTTGCCTTGCCCTTGTTTTTGGGCTAAAACGGCGGTATCGGGTCGATAGCTCAGTTGGTAGAGCGGGCGTCTTATACACGCCTGGTCGCTGGTTCGATCCCAGCTCGACCCACCACGTCAAAACTTGCTTACGGGCGAGTTTTGTAATTGTGCAGGATCTGGTCCCGTCTTTGTACGGGGATTAAAAATTCTCGATAGATTCACGGATTGAGATGAGATTCACGGTTCAGATGCGGATCCTTCTTTCCTTCATTCCCGGAAAGGGGTATCCTCCGTATATATGAAAAAGGCTTTTCTGATCTTGCCGTTGGCGGCGATGGTGTTCTTGGGGGCGGGGTGTGGTGGTTCTTCCAGCGTGTCGCCAGTCACTCCGGTCGCGCGTTGCGGAAACGCCTATTTCCCCTTACAACAAGGCTACTCGGTGACCTATCGGAACACGTTCCCTGGGGGCGCGCCTTCTGAGTACACGATGGCCGTTGATCGCGTGGAGGGGAATGTCATTGATTTACATACGACGTTCTCATCTGGTTCAGAAGGGACGCAGACGCTCACCTGTGGTCCGGATGGTGTCGTAACGGCAAGGAACTTTCTGGCGCTTGGCGGTTCCGGGGGGTTGCTTGGTCAGGCGACTACGACCGCTGTTCGTGGCGAGCTTATGCCCGCGGAGCTACGCGTTGGTGCCGCCTGGACGACGGAATTTGATATTCAAGCAAGAATGGGCAGCTCTCCAAGCGATCCGCTCGCGGCGATGGGTCGTGTAACCGAATTTGGTGCGACGATTCGTATCGCGCGTGAAGTCATCAGCAAGGAGAACGTCACGGTGCCCGCGGGAACGTTCTCAGCGTTCAAGGTGCGATCAACGATGGAGGGCTTTTCCGGCGCCTCCATGGTGAGCTATGAGTGGTGGACGAACGGGAAGGGGTTAGTGAAGGTCACGACGGGGGATGACCAATCGATCGTCTCTGAGGCGATTACGATCACCACTCCCTAAGCAAAAAACCGCCATCGATCATTCGATGGCGGTTTCGTTATGGAGGGAGGCGCGGATCGCTTCCTTAAGGGCTTCCATCCCGACTCCGTTTCGCGCTGATACGGGCAGCGCGTTTTCTTTTTTGTAGCCATTGAGCCGTGTTTTCTGTTTGGCTGGCGTCAGTTGATCCATCTTGTTCAAGACGAGGATCCGGGGAATGTTGGCGGCCCCGATTTCCTCCAGGATGGCTTCCACCTCGGCCTTTTTTTGCTTGTGGTGCGCATCCGAGGCGTCGAGCACATGGATCAGTACGTCAGCATGGATCGTTTCGTCGAGTGTGCTGGAAAACGCCTCAATCAGCCGCGGCGGCAAGTCTTGAATGAACCCGATCGTGTCTGAGATCAGGACCTCCTCGCCGTGCGCTTTTTGGTCCGGATCCTCTAGCCACAGCTTGCCCACATGGGTATCAAGGGTCGCAAACAGAGCATCGGCCACGTAGGCTCCTTTTTTTGTCAGGGCGTTCACGAGCGTCGACTTGCCGGCGTTCGTATATCCGACGACCGAGACCGTCTTTAGCCCGCGCCGGCGCCGATCTTGGCGATGGAGGGCGCGGGACGCGGCGATGCGTTGGAGCTCTTGCTTCGTGTGGTCGAGCTGCTTTGCCAGGTGACGCTTCATGAGTTCGGTATTTGTCTCGCCCTGTCCGCCGCGTGCACCCGTGCCGCCGGCTTGCTGCATGAGCTCCAGCCCAAGGCCGAAGATGCGCGGTCCGACATGCTCGATGGCTGCCTGCTTGATCTGCAGCTTCGCCTCGGCCGTTCTCGCGTGCAGATCGAAGATCTTCAGGATCAGGTCGACCCGGTCCCAGGCTTTGATGCGGTGGCCGGCCTTGCGGAAACGCTCTTCGATCTCGTAGAGCTGTTTTGGCTTGAGGAGGTTGTTGATGATCAAGACTTCGACGCGATTTTCTTGGGCGATGGAAATCAGCTCATCTACCTTTCCGCCGCCGATGTAGGTGCGGTAGTCGGGGAGGGC
>CAZURG010000050.1:0-5147 GCA_964623645.1 uncultured Gammaproteobacteria bacterium
GTCTTCCTGACGTTTTCCCGTACAATAGGCCCATGTCCTCGACGACCGCGGCGTTCATTCTGGCGGGAGAGCTTTCGGTGCGGGTCCCGCGCCTTCGTTCTATCGACGGGACGCTGTTATTGATGCGCCGTGTCCAGGAGACCGTTGGTCGGAATGATGGGATCTGGTGGTTCACCGAACTCTATCGCTTGGTGACGGATGCGGTCCAAATTCGTTGCCGGGAGCAGTTCTTTGAAGATCCGGCCTGGGTCGAATGCCTGGTCGTGGAATTCTCGAAGATGTATTTCGATGCCGTATGGCTTTGGCTGGCGGGCGAACGATCGGCTTGTCCTGCGCCATGGCGGGCGCTGTTTACGAAGCGGTTCGTCGCCTTAAAGCCCGGCTATAGCCCGCTGCAGTGCGCCCTCGCGGGGGTCAATGCGCATATCCAACGCGATCTTGGATTCGCCGCCTGGCGCGCCTCCTGCTTGTTGGGCAAGTCATTTTCTGTGGATGCTGATACATATCGTGATTACGTCCGCGTCAACGTCATCCTCGATCAAGTCGAAGTCGAGGCGATGCGGCTCATGGCGACGGGATGGGTACGGCGCGTAAGCGGGTTCATGCATCCGTTAGACCAGCGGGCGGCGATGGTCCTGATTCATGCGGCGCGTTGGTTGGCCTGGCGGACGGCGGCCGTTTATCTGTGGCTCTTGTCGCGCTCGCCGGATGCAGCCTCGCTTTGGCTTGCCGCGCTCGATGGGTATGGCTGGCTTTGCGGCCGTCTCCTGCTCCTGCCGAGTTTTTCCCATGATCCGACGTTCGGTCAGGAGCCGGCGAATCTGTCCCATACCTAGGGAAAATCCGATAAGAAAAATCCCGATCGGTGGGATCGGGAAGGGGTCAGTTGTTGTCGTTCTCGTTGGCGCCGCTGGCCGCCTGGCGTGGGGGAGTGGGCGGGGTCTTCTCGCCTTCGTCCTTCAGCTCGTTCACCGACCAGGTGCCGCTGTGGGAGGTTCGGGTCAGTTCGCCGAGCTCGCGTAGGCTGTCCCGCGGAGGCGCCTCTGTGGCCTGGTCGTCGTCGAGTGGTGCACGGGTCATCGCGATGAGGGGGTCCCGTTCTGCCCTCTCCATCTTCGTCGTGAGCGCCTTGCCGGAGCGCGGGTTGGCGTGGTGGCGGAGGTCCAGGCAGGCTGGTTGGACCTTGGTCGGCTCTCGGAATGCCGATAACGGTCCGTCACGGTGCAGGATGTTTGTCTTCTCCTCGCTCGGGTCGGTGAGGGTCGGGTGCGATGACGCGCGTACGACGGGGAGGTCAGTGTGGAGATCGCCGAAGTCGAGCATCCCGTCGTTGTTCGCGCGGTGTTCCTCTGCGGCGTCCGCTTCGGCATGGGTTCGGGCGTTGAGGGCCAGCAGGTCCGCATCGGCGAGGCGCTGCGTGGGGGTCTCCTCCGCCGCGGTGATCAGGGGGTGGAGACCCTGGCTTGTTGTGCCGTTCGCCTGCGGGCTTGGGGCGAAGGGGGTGATCGTGTCGCTGTGGACGTTCACCGCCAGGTTCTCTTTGGCGGCGGCCGCATCGCGGGTGGCCCGGTCACGCGCATCCCGTTCGGTGAGCTGGCGCTTGAGAAGCGTGTTCTCACGGACGAGTTCCGCCTTCTCGGCCAGGAGTCGTTCCTGGACGGCTGCTGCCGCGGTCGCCTGGTCGTAGCGGGCGCGTTCGCTCGTGCCTGCTTCGTCTTCAGCGGCCTTCCGTGCCGCTTCCGCCTCGGTGAGCTGCCTACGCAGCATCTCGTCGATGCTCTTGATGCTGAGCAGCTCGTTCTCGAGACGGGCGATCTCCTGCTGTTGCCTGGTTCCAGCCTGTTCCGCGTACGATGCCTTCGTGAGCGCTTGCGCCAGATGTTCATCGACACGGGCCTTCCTTTCGAGGACCGTGGCGGCTTGGGCCCGCGCCTCATCGCGTTCGCGGAGCAGCGAAGCGCGAGCTGCTTCGGCTTCCGCCGCGTCGATTGTTACGTCGGGGGGCGGCTCCTCCTGCTCCCGCTCCTCCTCCTTGGCGTTCGTGCGCGACTGCTTCCAGCTCTGGAGCAGCGTGTAGGCTACGCCGAGGGCCAGGAGCAGGGCGGTGAAGGCGAGGAGGGAGCGTAGTCGCTTGTTCTCCTTTACCAACGCTCTGTTCACGGATGCAGATGGGGTGGCGGGCGGATCATGCACCGAGGCGACGTGCGCCGCTTCGCTCGGTCCGCTCGTTCCGATCGGTCGTTGTGTGTGGGGCTCCGTAGGTGAGGGGGGTGCCGTGGGTCCGGGAGGCGTCATCGTGACCGCTTCCGGTCCTTCTGCGGCGAGGTTGAGGTCCACGTCGGCTTGGGGACGCTGCGCGCGACGGATCGTCACGTGGCGTCCTTCGATGGTCGAGACGTACGGCCTGCACCCTCGGGGCACGAGGGCCGTGAGCGGCACGCGACGCAGACAGGCGCCGGCGCTCAGGAAGATCATCTGCCGGCTCCCGTCTTCACGACGGCAGGCCAGTTGCAGGGAATGGTTT
This sequence comes from uncultured Gammaproteobacteria bacterium, assembly GCA_964623645.1. Taxonomy (GTDB): domain Bacteria; phylum Patescibacteriota; class Patescibacteriia; order 2-12-FULL-60-25; family 2-12-FULL-60-25; genus JAGOUA01. Next base: position 2,525 of record CAZURG010000050.1, read on the forward strand.
TCGCGATTGAGACAGAGGATCTCCTCGGGAGTGATGATGTTGGGGGTGTCAGCTGCCGCGATCAGGCCGTAACGAGCCGGTCTTCGGAAGGTCGAGAGGCTGGGCCGAAGCCGTCCGCTCGCGATCTCCCGACGGGCTCCCTCGGTGAGGAGGGGGTCGAGGCTGTTCAGCATGTACTCACGAAAATGCATCGCCGGCGTGTCGACCTGTGTCTCGACTTCGGTCTGGGCGTAGGCGGGCAGCGGCAGGCAGATGCCGACCGTGACCATCATCGCGAAGACGAACGAGAGCAGGCTCCACAGCCCGTGCCTCAGAAGAGTCACCATGGGTCCCTCCATCCATTCGGAAAGGGCGGCAAAACAGGGCGCTTTGCGCCCCTGCGTGGTACCGGCTTCGTGGTCCTTTGTCAATAACCTTGTTTGTTTTTCCGTGAAACCGTAGACTGGAGTCATGTCCGACGCTCCTTCCCTCAGCACGCACCAGGCCCACGCGACGACCCGTAAACGGCGCCGCAGATGGGGTATTTTTACGGGGATCGTCATCGTGATCCTGTTTTTTTTGCCGCTCGTGATTGGCGGGGTCCGGGCGGCAACGGGGCTGCGGACGGCGTATCGCGAGCTCCAGACGGTCCAGGACGCGGCTCTCGAGCAGCGGCTGGGTGAGGCGCGTGCGAGCCTTGGAGCAGTCGAAGCGTCCTTGACGCAAGTGGAAGGAGGGGTCAATTCTATGCTGTTTTGGCGTTCCATGCCCGTCGTCCGGTCGTACGTGTTCACGTTGCGTGAGAGCGTCGGGGCTGCGCGCTCGACCCTGCAAGGGGCGCGAGACCTGCTCGATGTCGCTGAACTTGTCCAGGGCGCGTTTGCCCAGGTCGGTATCGGTACCCAAGGTCTGCAGAACCCCTTGGCACCGAACCGTTCGTTCCGTGAGTTGTCCCGCGAGGAGAAGCGTCAGATCCTCGCCCGCGTGAGTCAGGCCCTGCCCGCCATGCGCGCCGCCCAAGAGCAGATGCGTATCGCCCTCGGCCGTTGGCAAAGTGTTCCGCGTGATGGTCTTGCCGGTCCCTTGCGTGTAGAGCTGGAGAGCCGGATCGCGCAATTCCAAACCATCCAAGCCCAATTCGATGAGGTTGTCCGTCTTGCGGAAGTGTTTTTGCCCCTTTCCGGCTATCCTGAGCCCAAGAACTATCTCGTGATCCTGCAGAACAATCAGGAAATGCGTGGAACGGGAGGATTCATCGGGACGGTGGGGGAGGTCTCGGTTGATTCGGGGGACGTCCAGCGCATGGTCTTCCAGGACGTCTACGCCATTGACCTCCCGGTTTCCGGGGTCTGGAACAAACCCTCGCCTGCACCGATCGCCAAATGGCTCGAACAGAAGACCCTCTTTTTCCGCGACGCCAACTGGTCCCCGGATTTTCCCCAGACCGCCGAGACGCTCCTACGGCAATACGCCGACCAACGTGCCTTGGCCCAAGCGCCCATCCCTACGTTCGATGGGATCATTGCACTTCAGCCGGACCTGTTTCGCCGCCTTATGGGGCTCATCGGCCCCATCCAAATCGAGGACCAGACTTTTACGGCCGAGAATTTCTATGACGCGCTCCAATACGATGTCCACATGAAATGGCACCAGGAAGGGGTCCCGCCCGCCCAACGCAAGGAAGTCGTCGCGAAACTCGGCAATGCGCTCTTCCAGAAGCTGATTACGGTCCCTGCGCGCCGATGGCCGGAGCTCCTGGAAATCCTGACGATTTCTCTCGCGCAGAAAGATATCCTGGTCTATCTCTCCGACCCCAACCTTCAACGCTTGATTGACCGACGAGATTGGTCCGGCCGTACGAAGGACGCTCCCGTTGATTACCTCTGGGTCGTTGACAGTAATTTGGCCGCCTGGAAGACCGATGGCGTGATGGATAAGCAGATCCTCTACGGTCTTGATGCCACCAACCCCAACGATGTCCGCGCCACCGTGACCCTTCGCTACCGCAACACCAACCCCAAGCCCGACTGGCGTTACATTCATTACCGTGATTACGTCCGCATCTACGTCCCCGAAGGTTCTGAGCTCATCTCTTCGGTCGGAGCGATGGATAATGACCTGATCCGCAACAAGGGCCGATTCATCCCTGGCCAGGTCGATACATCCAGTGAACTCGGCAAAACCGTCTTCGGCGCCTTCTTTTCTGTCGAGCCCGGGAAGACCGGCGAGCTCCAATTCACCTATCGCCTCCCACCTAAGGTCGCCAACGCCATCCGCTCCCGCTCCTACGAACTTCTCGTCCAAAAACAACCCGGCACCACCGCCCGCGTCGTCGTCGACGCCCATTTCCCGTCACCGCTCACCGCAGCCCTTCCAGCGGAATCCGCGAATCGCTTCGGAGATGCAAGATACCAGCAGACCCTTCCGCTGAAGACGGATCAGAAAGTATTCGTACAGTGGTAGGGGAAGAGTCTAAAAAAAGCCAAAAAAAGCCCGAACGGGGCTTTTTTTGGAATCAACACGGTCCGAGTTCCTCTTTTTTGCTTACCTCCTCCTTTCCCTCCCCGTGTAGGTCCCCGGGTGGGGTACGCTCTTTTTCGGTGAGAGTGTGTGAGCTTCCATCCCGGGAACAAGAGGCGAGTTC
>CAZURG010000051.1:0-4908 GCA_964623645.1 uncultured Gammaproteobacteria bacterium
ACAGGGAGACGTGTTAACCGGGCTACACCACCGACCCAAAACGTTGGTTGTACGGGCGGGGGGATCCTAGCAAACGGCCAAATCCTTGGCAAGTCCGCTGTTTCTCGCCAGGAGCGAGGGGTCCGTGCTATAACCAGGGGCATGCCTTGGATTGTCGCTATCGAGCAATGGATGGTTGGTCTCGCTTCCCATGTCCCTCTTCCGGCGTATCTTGCCATTGGGGAAGTGATCGAGGAGGTTATCTCACCCATCCCGTCGCAGGCGGTCCTGATCACGGCGGGGACCCTCGCTCAGGCCCAGCGGCTGCCCCTGATCGGACTCTTTGGGTTAGCGATCTTGGCCGCCATCGTGAAGACGCTGGCGACGATGATCTATTTTCTCCTGGCGGGCGTATTGGAGGATAAGCTGATCCTGCGGTTTGGTAAGTACCTCGGTATCACCCAAGGGGGGATCGATGCTATCGCCAAGCACCTTAACCGTAGCGGGGCACGGGAGTTCGTCTCCCTGTTCGTGATCCGCTGCCTCCCGGTTCTGCCGAGCGTACCTGTTTCCGTGATGTGTGGGATCCTTAAGGTGAATCGGAAGGTCTTTTTTCTGGCGACCTTGAGCGGAAACCTCGTGCGTGGATTCCTGGTGCTGCTCACCGGGTATCTCGGATTCGATGTTTTGGAGGCGTTTGCCGCAGGTGGTCTCGGCTGGCGGACCTTTCTCACGATCACAATTTTGGCTCTGTTAGTGGGTTTTTTCGGATGGGGGTACTGGAAGCGCTATAAGCAGCCGGTCCCGCCAAGCTAGGCCTGCCGTCGGGGCTTGACAAAAGCCCCATTTTGTATCAGGATCAGGTATTCGCTCGGACTCTCCGACGCGAGCGTTCCGTTTTCAAAAAACCTGCCAACGTTGGCCAAAAACGAGGCAAGTCGCCTCATCTTCGAAGGAGGGCGCCATGCGCCAGTCTCTGTTGGGCCTGCTGGCCCCGTTCGTCCTCATGGGGGCCTGTGCCCTCGAGAATCAGACCAGCCTGCCGCCGCTCCGGGATCCGGGGCGTCCCAATGTGGGGGATCCGTGTAGACTCGACGAAGTGTCGGTCATTCCCAACGCTAGCTGCGGTCGGTGTCGCGAGACGTTCCTGCTGTGCTCTGCCGGGATCTGGGACTGCGTCTACCGTCCGGGTGCGCCCTGCACGCCGGTTACCGTCCTCGACGCCGCGGCGGACGTGGCGGAGGAGGCTGCGGTCGCGGATGCCATCTCCGAGGTGCCTCTCGTCGACCGCCCGGATGCTGCCGACTCGGACGTTCCCGCGCGTGACGTGTCTCGCGATGCGGCCGTGGACGTGGAAGCGGCGGCCGACGTCACGGTGTCGGCCTACGCCTGCCCGATGGATCGCAATCCGGAGGGGTCGCCGTGCAGCAACTACGCGGGGGCCTGCCTGCGGATGGGAACGTGGCGCTGTGATGTCCTCACGGGTTGGCGCCGCTGCGTCTCGCCGCCGTCGGGCATCCCGATGCCTGAGGCGTGCGATGGGATCGACAACGACTGCAACGGCCTGATCGACGATGCCATCTCCTCTCGCTCCTGCTACGGCGGGGTTCCCGAGACGCTCGGACACGGGATGACGGCCATCTGCCGGCGCGGGACCCAGTCGTGCGTCGCTGGACAGTGGGGTGCGTGCGTGGGGGAGGTTCGTCCCCAGTCCGTCGAGACCTGCGGCAACGCGTTCGATGACGACTGCGACGGCCGGCTCAACCAGGGGTGCTGCGGGAACCTGGGCTTCACGCCTGATCCTTGTGCTCGCGGGGTTGGGGCCTGCCGCCGGGCCGGGATGATGATCTGCCTGAATGGGCAGGTGCAGTGCTCCGCCGTGGGTGGGACCGCGGGACCTGTCGAGCTCTGCGCCAACCTGGTCGACGACAACTGCGACGGCCGTATCGACGAGTCGCCCTGTACGGTCCCCGCCCCGCCCTGAACCGTCCCTGACGGCCGCCTCCGATGGAGATTCCATCGCGGCGGCCGTTCTTCTTTTTTTGTCTGCGTGATACGCTGGGGGCATGTTGCGGCGCCCGGCCGTTTTGTTCCTGCCAGTTCTTTGCGCGCTTGTCGGCGCCGGTCTCGTTTTTGACGTCTTTCCGTTCATTGTTCTTGCTCTGGGGGCGGTGTTCGTGGCGCTTGCGTGTTGGCGCCTTCCGCTCGTTGTCGGGACGGCGGCTATGGCGTGCGCGCCGCTCATCGGTTGGCTCTTCTCGTTTCGGTTGAGCCGGAACGGTTCGGCGGATCGGTTATTCGGGGGGTCGATCGACGTCCCGCTGGCAGATATCGCAGCGGTTTTTGGGATGGTTTCGGTGTTCATCTGGGTCTTGCGGCATGAGACGTTTAGGGCGGCCTGGCGTCGTCTGCCCTTTGTGTGGAGCTATGGGGTGCTCGTGCTTGCGCATGCGGCGAGCGCACTCTCGACCGCGCGACCCGATGCGGTCGGTGTCATGAAATTCACGTTGCGACCGGTCGCGTTTTCGTATCTCGCGTTCGTGGCATTGCCGGTATTATTGTTGCGGCGATGGGAGGATGTACGGCGATCATTTGGATTATTTATCTTTGGGGCGAGCCTCTTTGCCATCCAAGGGCTCTTCTCGCTTTTCGTGGATGCGGGTGGATCGATTTTAGCTTTGCAACGCGCCCGGCCCCTGCCGATTTTTGGTGTGTACCCGATCGGAATGAACCATAATGTCCTGGCGGAATGGTTGGTCGTGGCGGCGCCGTTTGCTTTGGCATTGGGACGGTGGACGCATCTCACGAAGGTGCGTCGGTGGTCTCAGGTGGCGGCGGTTTTATGCCTAGCGGTCGCGCTGCTCACGTTCGCGCGTTCGGCGTGGATCGTGGTTTTTGTGCAGTTGCTCGTCGCGGGTGTGACGGTTTGGCGCGCACGGCTCGCGAAACTCTGGGCTTGGTTCACGCGCCTTGGGTGGGTTATCGTCGCGCCGTTCGCGGGATACATGGCATGGTTTTCCTTGCGAGCCGAAGTCGCAACCTCGACCGATGCGCGTGCGATGCTGACGGGGATCGCTTGGCGGGCATTTTTGGCGCATCCGCTGGTTGGGGTTGGGGCAGGACAGTTCACGAACCAGGTGGCCGGGACATGGGGGTACCGCTTGCTCTTCGGTGGGGCAATGGATGCGCATGGCGTTTTCCAAAAGCTCTTGGCGGAGACGGGCCTCGTCGGGACGGTTGCCTATTTGCTCGTCGCGGCCGTGATCGCCCATTTGGCCTGGCACACGATCGCGCGGATCGGTTGGCGCCATCGGATCGGGCAAGGCCTCGTCTTTGCGGCCATCGGTGTGTTGGGGGCCTGGACGTATCAATTATTTAATACGACGTACTGGTCGGCGAAATTGTGGTTGCCGATCGGGTTGTTTTTTGCCGCCATGGCGCTGTGTCGCCGCTCTCGATATGTCTAGGCACGTCCTGCTTGCGCTTTGGAATCTCGGCCGTGGCGGGGCCGAACGCATGGTTGTCGACCTCGCGCGCCGGTTGCCGAAGCGGGGATTCATTCCACGGATCGTTGCGTTAGGAGGAGGCGGACCGATGGAAGCGGACATCCGCGCTGCGGGGATCGACCTCGAAATCGGTCCGGAAACGGCGGACCGTCGCCAGACGCGGGCCTTCGCGCAACGGGTCCTGGTCTCATTGCCGAGCGATACGATCGTTCATACGCATCTTGGGGCGGATCATTGGCTCGGCTGGCCCGCAAGACGGCGTGGCTTTTCGTGGGTCTCTACGTGCCATAATGATGACCGTGATGACGCCTGGTGGAAGCGTCGTTTGCGGGTGTGGACCTGGAATCGGGCGCATGCCGTCGCCTGTGTTTCCGAGGCCGTGAAGGCCTTCTGGATCGCGAAAGGGGTGTGTTCAGAGCTTCTTCGCGTCATACCGAACGGGATCGAGCTCGCCCGGTTTACGCCCAAGACTCGCCTCACGTATGGCGATACGCCATTCGTCCTCACGATCGGGCGTCTCGTTCCGCAAAAGCGACAGGAGTGGCTCTTGCGTGCGCTGGCCCCGATCCACGCGCCTTGGCGCTTGGAGATCTTGGGCGATGGGCCGTTGCATGCTTCGTTGGAGGCCCTGGCGGAGACGCTCGGCATTCGTGGCCGCGTCTCGTTTCGGGGGGCGGTGGGAGATGTACGTCCCTTCCTGCAGCGTGCCGACCTGTTCGCCTTCCCGTCCGCGTGGGAAGGGCAAGGGATCGCCGTCCTCGAGGCTGCCGCGTCGGGCGTGCCGCTCCTCTTGAGTGATCGTCCCGCCTTCCGCGAATGGTTGGGCGAAGCCTCCGCGACCTTTGTTGGCGATGATCTCGCGGCCTGGACCGAGGCCCTGCAACTTGCCCTCCACGATCCCGAAACGATGCAGGCGCAGGCCTGGAACGCCTATGAGGATGCCTGTCGGGTCGGTTCGCTTGAATCCATGATCGACGCCTACGTCGCCTGTTACCAATCCGTTGTCCCTTATGCGCATTCTCCACGTCAATAAGTTCTTTGATTTTCATGGTGGGGCGGAGGTCTATCTGCATGAGCTCATGGAACGCCAGCACCAACAGGGTCACGAGGTCCACGTGTTCGCGACGAAGAAGCCGGGCACGCGTCCCCATCCGGATGACAGCTGGTCGCCGACGTATCATGCGTATGACTCGTTCGACGGGGTCGCGCAGGAGGTCGGGAAGGGGTCGCTGCTGACGACGGCAACGAAGGCTCTCTCGTTCATCTGGAACCGTGAGGCGCGACGCCGGTTTGCGACCATGCTTGAGGTGGTGAGGCCGGACGTGATCCATTTGCATAACCTATACCACCACCTTTCGACGTCGCTCCTGGCAGAAATTCGCGCGCGCAAGCTACCGTGCGTGCAGACACTGCATGATTACAA
>CAZURG010000052.1:0-4752 GCA_964623645.1 uncultured Gammaproteobacteria bacterium
GCCCCGACGTTCACGGTTCAATCTTCCCCGGGAGGGCGGGACGCCTCCTCTTCCGAGGAAGAAGCCTCGAACGAAGGATGAGCTCGACAAACGTCGAATGAATGGGGCATACTCGGCGGGATTTATGACCATCCTTTCTGGACGGGAGGGGGCGGAGGAAATACGGCTAGAGCTGAAGAAGGAGATGGAAGCAAGCGGACTCACGCCAGGATTGGCGGTGCTTTTAGTAGGGGAAGATCCGGCTTCGGAACTGTATGTTCGATTGAAGGAAAAGGCGGCGGAAGAGGTGGGGGTGCGGATGATCGTGCGGCGGGAAGAGATGCTTTCAACCGAAGAGGCGATCGCGCAGGTTACCACCTGGAACGCGGATGCCGCGATCCATGGGATCATCGTGCAACTTCCCCTGCCCGACGGATTGGAGACGGATGCGATCATTGCGGCAATCGCGCCAGAAAAAGACGTGGACGGATTTCATCCGCAGAATCGAAGTGCGTTATTGGCGGGGACGGGGCACGTGTTTTCACCGGTGCATCTGGCCGTGTTGACGTTAACGGCGCAGAGCGGGTTGTCGTTAAATGGGACGCGGACGTTGATTCTTGGCAAATCCCCCATCTTCACCGAACCGCTGGCCCATCTGCTCAAACGCACGGGGGCGTTCGTGGACGTCGAAAACGAAAAACCAGCCCCTTACGTCCTTAATGAGGCGAGGCTGGTCATCACGGCGCTGGGGCTTCCGGGGGTCCTGACGGGAGCGGAACTGGATCCGGAGGCCGTCATTATTGATATCAGTACGAACAAGCGATTTGATGGGAGCGTGGTGGGCGATGTGGAGACGGCGAGCCTCCTCCCTTCACAACAGGCCTCCCCCGTCCCAGGCGGGGTCGGGCCGCTCACGATCGCCTTTCTCTTGAAGAACACGGTCGAAGCAGCAAAACGGGTGGCTATGGGAGCGGTTGAGAGGGAGTCGCAAGATTGACGGGAGGAATCGGCTCCGGAGGCGGGAACGGCGGACGTGTGCGGCGTAGCCAGAGGGCCGCAAGAAAACTCGCGAGCGCCTGTACAAGCAACCCCACGACAAAACGCCAGGTAAACAAGTCTCCTAAACGAGACCAACCGCTTAGGTAAAGGGTCAATCCCAATTCCCAGAAGAACGTCCCAAGGATGAGCAGTGCCGTCGCCTTGAGGACGTTTTTACGATCAAGCGGATGACGTTTCTGCAGGCGACGAGAGAGAAGCGTGCTGATAGCGAGCAGGACCAGGAACACGAAGAGCGGCAACGTCCAGGCCGGAAGCGGCGAGACTTCGAAATTAAGCTCCCAGACGCGTAAGGCGACCCAGAAGACGAAGAGCCAGAAGCTGATGTGGATGCCACGAAGGAGGAAGAGCATACGTTATAAGAAAAGCCAGGTCACGAGTTGGCCCGAGACACCGAAGGCGTAGACGAAGATCACCGCGAGACTGAGGAAAAGGGCTAGGGATTCCTTTTTTCGTTCCGCGATCGTCGCGCGCATCATGCCGATCAGGATGCCGTTGAAGCCGCCGCAAATCGTACCAAGAATGGTGGCGAGGAGGACGAATCCATCTTTGAGCAAGAGCGCGATGAGGAGCGCCGGAACCAGCGTGATCGCCCATGAAGAGGCGAACCGGAAGCGATAATCATGCCGCCAACTGCCCTGCAACGCCTCGGCGGTTGCGAGATAGGCCGTACTGATCGCGAGCAGGCCCATGAGCGGCAGAACCCGTGCACCCCACGGCGGCAGGGCCGCGAGTAGGCTTTCCGGTTGGGCGGTGAGCTGCGTTCCGCCTGCACGGGCCAGGAGGAAGGCGAAGAGCCAGATTACGAGCGCGGCGAAGAGGGTCCCCAGCAGGACAACGAGGCGGGCGGGACGTTTTTGGCGATCGCAGAGCTCCGTCACTTCCGGCACGATCGGGAGAGCGGACAAGGCGAAGAGGACGAGGCCAAACACCTCCCATGAGGGGCTCGGGATGAACTGCGTGGGGGCCGGACCATGGGAAGCCGCGGCAACAATCAGTAAGACGAACAACGAAAGGCTACACCCGACAAGAACCGCATCGAGACGCGCGACCCGCCGCAAACCGCCCCATACGGCCGCCGCGATGAAGGCGAAGAGCGCGAGCATCCCCATGCGCTGTGGAACCGCCCACCCGAAACTCGCAAGGAATGCCTGCAAAAAGACGCCGCCTAAGAGCAGGTAAATGACTTGGGCCCCGTACATCGGAAAGAAATGCGTGACGGTCGCGAGGGCGCCCCAGCGTTTGCCCAAGGCTAACCGCGCATATCCGGGCAAGCGATGCGACGTCGGAACGGAGAGGATCACGTCGATGTAGAGACGCTGGATCGTGACGACAAAGGCGGCCAGGAGCCAGAAGCACAGGGTTGCCTGCCAGATCCCGAACCGCGCGAACAGGCCCGGCAAGGCGAAGACACCGGCCCCGACCGTCATCCCGACTAAGGTAAGAAATCCGAACATGAAAGAGCGACGCATAATCAGGGATAGTATGCGGCATCTGCGTGCACGACACAACCAATCATCACGAAAACCACATGATCCTTAGTATAAATAGGAAATGTCTTGCGTCGTGAAAGGGATATACTGGTTTTCTTCCCTATTCGTCCCGGGTTGCATCTTCGGGCCCGGATTCGTAGGATGCGGCCATATGTCCCCCCTTGAGAAAGTGACGCCCCAAAACCTCGAAGCCGAGCAGTCGTTTTTGGGATCGCTCCTGCTCGATAAGGATGCGATGGTGAAAGTCGCCGATACCGTCCAGGCGGAGGATTTTTATCTAGATAAACACCGTCGCATCTACGAGGCGATGCTCGACCTGTACCGGCGGAGCGAACCAATCGACCTGCTCTCGCTCGGCAACCGGCTACAGGAACGGGGCGACCTCGAACGGATCGGCGGGCGGTCGGACCTGATCGCCCTCTCGAATGCGGTCCCGACGGCGAGCCACGTCGTTCACTATGGGGAGATCGTGCAGAAAAAAGCGACCTTGCGGCGCCTGCTGCAAGCGGCGGGCGAGATCACGGCGCTCGGGTATGAGCAATCGGAAGACGTCGAAGACTTGCTCGACCAAGCAGAGAAGAGCCTCTTTCAGGTTTCACAAAAATTAGGCAAACGAAGTTTCACCGCGATCCGCGAGGTCCTGGCAGATACATTCGATCGCATCGATGAGCTGCATCGGCAGAAGGGCAAGCTACGCGGCATCCCGACGGGGTTCAGCGACCTCGACGCACTGCTGGGCGGCATGCAGAAGAGCGACCTCGTGATCTTGGCGGCGCGGCCGTCGTGCGGAAAGACCTCGTTCGCGCTTGATATCGCGCGCCATGCGGCGGTCAAGCACCGTGTGCCGGTGGGGATCTTCTCGTTGGAAATGTCGAAGGACCAGCTGGCGGAGCGCATGCTGTGCGCCGAAGCGCGCATCGACCTGTGGCGGTTGCGTAACGGACACCTGTCCGATTCGGCGCAGAGCGACGATTTTCCGCGCATCGGGCATGCCATCGGCATCCTCACGGAAGCGCCGATCCACATCGACGATACCGGCAGCGCGAACATCATGGAGGTACGCACGAAATGTCGCCGTCTGCAGATGGAGCACGGCCTCGGCATGGTGATCGTCGATTACTTGCAGCTCATGGAAAGCCGGACCAAGTCGTCCGGCGACAACCGTAACGCGGAAATCTCAGAGATCAGCCGCGGACTGAAGACGCTCGCACGTGAGCTGAACGTGCCCGTGATCGCGCTGTCGCAGCTCTCGCGTAGCGTGGAGCTGCAGAAGCCCGCCATCCCCCGCCTCGCCCACCTGCGCGATTCGGGTTCGATTGAGCAGGATGCCGACGTCGTCATGTTTATCTACCGCAAGGCAACCGACCGCAACTATCGCCTCGAAGATCTATCACCGGAAGAACAGCATATCGCTGAGATCCACGTCGCCAAGCACCGTAACGGGCCGACGGGGGTCGTAAAGATGTTCTTCGATGCCTCGAACGCGAGTTTCCGGACGCTCACGAAAGACGGCGGAATGGGTGGGTTCGTGCCGCCGCCGGGGAACGTGCCGGCGGTGGCGGCCCCAGCAGGGGTGCCGGCGCTGGCGAATACGAATCCGTTCTAAGAGCCGTCAAACCTTGCACGCACGATCAGACCCTCAGTCGATGCACGGACAAAACCCCTCGAAAAAAGACCGCTTTGGCGGTCTTTCCATTGACAAAAACTTTATTTTCTGGCATCTTGCGAATGACTCGGAGGAGATCCCATGTTCGACGTTCAATGGTTCAAGGAGATCAAACCAGCGGCCGCGCCGGAGACGCACGGAGCCTATCACCAGGAAGCAGAAACGACGCCGCGTCCACAGCGCGATCTCGAAGCGTTCATCCGCGCGAACCTGCATCGCTTCCGTCTTCCCGAAGGGTTCCCTTTGGAGGAAGCGTTGGCGGAACGGTACATCCCGCCGCACGTGGCGTTCGGGGCGGCCCCGGTCTCGCTGACCATCCAGGAGGATCCCAGCGCGGAGACACAGACCACCTTCCACGAGCTGATCCGTCTCCCTCTCGAAGAGGAGCGGCACATGGCCACGGTCGGTGACCTGCTCTGGATCCTGCCGAGCCTGGAGCATCCGCCCTGGCGGAACGTTGCCGTCCTGAGCCCCCTGTATCGCGAGCCGTCGCGCCCCGAGGAGAAGGAGAACCGGCTCTTCCGCTTCCGACGCCTCGAGGGGAGTCCGGAGGTCGGC
>CAZURG010000053.1:0-4282 GCA_964623645.1 uncultured Gammaproteobacteria bacterium
GGACCGGCCCGTCCCAGTGGGAAAGGGCGGGCCGTGGGGCGCCAGCCCCACCCCCTCCGCCGGGAGGCAAAGCGCTTTTTATTGACTTTTCCCCTTTAGGGGCAGAAAATGCCCTCACTAAGCCTTAGTGCCTAATCTTCCTCATGGAAATGATTGTCTCTACCTATGCCCGGTAACGGTCCCAACAAGGATTTTATCATTCTCAAGGGCAAGGTCGTCGAAAACCTCCCCGCCACCTCTTTTAAGGTAAAACTCGAAAATGGCCAGGAAATCCTGTGTCATCTTTCTGGGAAGATGCGTATGAACCGCATCCGCCTGACCCCGGGGGACGAGGTCCAGGTCGAGCTGAGCCCCTACGATTTGACAAAGGGGCGGATTACTTATAGATTATAGGCCTTGTACGGCGGTTTTTCAGGCTGTTTTGGAAGCCCTGAGGATCGCTGGGCAGCGCACGAGTCTTCTCCTGCGGAAATCCCCGGAAAACGGCAAAAACCCGTTCCCGGGCGATCTCTATTCACAACAGGTGTCCCTCCGCAGAGCATGTCCCTCGAAATTGGCCGAGGGCCTGCTTTTGTGGAGACGGCATGCTTCCATCGCATTATGAAAGTACGATCCTCCGTCAAGGCCATTTGCCGCGACTGCCAAGTGATCCGTCGCAAGGGACGCGTGGTCGTCATTTGCGCGAAGAGTCCTAAACATAAGCAACGTCAAGGATAACCTTATGGCACGTATCGCAGGCGTCAGCCTTCCCCAACAAAAGCGTGTCGACATTGCCCTGACCTATATCTATGGGATCGGGACCACGACCGCAAAACGCGTGATCGAAAAAACGGGCATCGCTCCCGAGATCCGCGTCAAGGACCTCACTGAAGCGCAAGCCAACAAGCTGCGTGAAGAGGTTGAAAAGAACCTGAGAGTGGAGGGGGAACTTCGTCGCGAAGTCCTCGCCAACATCAAGCGCCTCAAGGAAATCGGTTCGTATCGCGGTTCGCGCCACATCAAGGGCCTCCCGGTCCGCGGTCAGCGCACCAGCACGAACTCCCGCACCGTGCGCGGCAACGTCCGCCGTACGATGGGTTCCGGCAAGCGCAAGCTCGAGAAGACTTAATTTCTAGACCCAGAATTTCTAGACTCAGACTATGAGTGAAGCCAAGAAAGCAGCCGGATCCGGCGCTGCCGCTTCTGAGAAGAAGCCGGCGGCTAAAGCCAGCGCGACCCGCACCCGCAAGAAGAAAGCCGCGCGTGCTCAGATCGTCCAGGGAAAGGTCTACATCCAAGCCACGTTCAACAACACGATCGTCACGATCACGGACAACAACGGCAACGCCATCGGTTGGTGTTCCGCCGGGGTCGTCGGCTTCAAGGGCCCGAAGAAGGCCACGCCGTACGCCGCCTCCGTCGTCGTCAAGGAAGCCATTGAGCGCGTCAAGGATGCCGGGCTCAAGGACGTGAACGTGTACGTCTCGGGTGTCGGCCAAGGCCGCGAAGGCGCCATCCGCGCCCTCAACGCCAACGGGCTGAACGTCCTCTCAATCAAGGATGTCACGCCGGTCCCGCACAATGGGTGCCGGGCTCCGCGTCCGCGCCGCGTGTAATCGCCATTCGCTATGCGTTTTAAACTCACCGCCAAATACTCCCGCCGCGAAGGCCAGGCCCTCACCGACAAGGCCTCCCACGCGCGCGCCCTCGCTCGTCGCCCCTTCCCGCCGGGCGTCCACGGTCCGACCAACGGCTACGGCCGCATGACGGACTACGGCAAGCAGCTCCGCGAAAAGCAGAAGGCGAAGCGCCTCTACGGCCTCGCCGAACGTCAGTTCAGCAACCTCTTCAAGGAAGCTACCAAGCGCAAGGGCAACACCGAAGAAGCGCTCGTGCAGTTCCTGGAGATGCGCCTCGACAACACGGTCTACCGTGCCGGCTTCGCCAAGACGCGCGCCGCCGCCCGCCAGGCCGTTGGCCACGCCCACTTCGACGTCAACGGACGCAAGGTCAACATCCCGTCCTACCGCGTCAAGCCGGGTGACATCATCAAGATCCGTGGTAACAAGCAGAGCAAGGGTCTCTGGCAGAAAACAGCTGAAGAGTTAGCCAAAAAGCAGACACCGTCCTGGATCTCCCTGCAAGCGAGCGACTTATCTGCTAAAATCACCTCCGTGCCGTCCGGCGAAGAATTGCGGCAACCCTTTGATCCGAAGTTGATCATCGAGTTCTACTCTCGTTAATCCCCTTAACAACCTGCGAGGTTTCGCGTTTATGGAGCCCATCATGCTTCCATCAAAGTTACGCTTTACGCGTGGCGAACGTCCCAACGAAGGCGTGCTGACCGTTGAACCGTGTATCCAAGGGTTTGGTACCACGATCGGCAACGTCCTGCGCCGCATTTTACTGTCGTCCCTCTCTGGGGCGGCCGTCACGGCGGTCAAAGTCAAGGGGGCGGACCATGAATTCGCGACGATCAACCACGTGAAGGAGGATGTCCTCGAGATCATCCTCAACGTGAAGGCCTTGCGTTTCAAGCTCTTCTCCGAGGAGCCTGTCAAGCTACGCCTGGCCGTCAAGGGGGAACGGGTCGTGACCGCGCAGGATTTCGCCAAGGACGCCTTGGTCGAGATCGTCAACCCGGAACAGCCCATCGCCACGCTCACCGATTCCTCCGCCTCGTTCGAGATGGAAGTCTGGGTGTCCTCGGGCCGTGGCTACCAATCGCTGGAAGAACGCGCCAAGACCACCAAGAGCGAACTTGGCGTCATGACGATCGATGCGCTTTACAGCCCGATCCTCAACGTCTCCTACAAGGTGGAAGAGACGCGCGTGGGGGACAAGATCAACTTCGATAAATTAACGTTGCGCGTCGAGACGGACGGATCCATGGACCCGGTAGATGCGGTGAACCAAGCCATGCAGATCCTCCAGGACCATGTAAACGTCCTGAAAGACTTGACGTACACGGCTGAATAAGCTTAAGATCGTGCTCGATTATGAGACATCGACGTGTCGGAAAAACGCTGGACCGGAAGACCGCCCCTCGCCGGGCCCTTTTGCGGAACCTGGCCACGTCCCTCATCGTGCATGAGCACGTCAACACGACGCTCGCGAAGGCGAAGGCGGTTCGTCCGTTGGTGGAACGGCTCATCACGAAAGGGAAGGTCAAGTCGCTGCATGCTCGCCGCGAGCTCCTGAAGACGGTCATGACCGAAAAGGCGGTTAACAAAGTGCTGGAAGAGTTGGGGCCGCGCTACGCCACCCGTCCGGGAGGCTATACCCGCGTCATCAAGCTCAGCCCGCGTAAGGGAGATGGTGCCGAGATGGCCCAGATCCAACTCGTGAAATAAGGTATGGCCTGGAAAAAGAAGGTACCGGCCCTCGCCGGGTTCACGCGCAAGACCGTGGTCGTTGACGCCGCTGGGCAGATCGTCGGTCGGCTCGCTACCGAGGTCGCGCGCATGCTGTTGGGGAAAGACCAGCCTGGGTACACGCCGCACATCGATACGGGCGCCATCGTCAAGGTGGTGAACGCCTCGAAGCTCGTCTACACCGGCAAGAAGATGGAGCAGAAAGTGCTCTTCCGTTCGTCCAACCGCCCGTCCGGCATCAAGCGCCTGCCGGTTGCAAAACTGCAGGTCGACAAGCCGGGCGAAGTGCTTCGTCACGCCGTTAAATACATGCTTCCGAAGAACCGTACGCAGAACGAACGGATGAAGCGTTTGATCATCGAAGCCTAATATGCCTACGGACATCGAAACGAAGCCGGTGAAGGAAGCCAAGGAGCCCAAGGAGCCGAAGAAGAAGGCGGCCGCCCCGCGCGCGCCCCGCAAAAAGAAAGTCGAAGGGGCTGCTCCGGCTGCCGCAACGACGACTCTCGCCATGACGAAAGAGAACGTGGTCCAGGCCATTGGACGTCGCAAGACGGCCATCGCTCGGGTCCGGCTCATCCGTGGAGGCAAGGGGACGATTCAGATCAATGGTAAGGCGTTTAAGGACTACTTCCCGACGTTCGACATGCAGCGGATCGTCCTCGAGCCGCTCCGTGCCGTCAGTCTCGAAGAGGCCTATGATGTCAGCGTCAAGGCGGAGGGCGGCGGCGCGCATGCGCAGTCCGAAGCCGTCCGTCTCGGGATCGCCCGCGCCCTCCTCAAGGAGCAGGCCGATTACCGTGCGACCCTCAAGAAGCTTGGCTTCCTCACGCGTGACCCGCGCGCCAAGGAGCGCAAGAAGCCGGGTCTCCGCCGCGCGCGTCGGAGCCCGCAGTGGTCGAAGCGTTAAGACGCGCATCATACTTGTA
>CAZURG010000053.1:4292-4605 GCA_964623645.1 uncultured Gammaproteobacteria bacterium
TCAGATTTTCAGCCAAAACTCTCTGGTCAAAAGCCAGGGAGTTTTGTTTTCTGGCGCTTCTCGGATGAATGGCGGCCTTGCCTAAAGGTCGAACCCGCGCCGGCGGTTATCCGGCGAGGACTTATTCCATTCATTCAGAGGACACATATCTATGCTGAAAATCATCAATACGGGGGATCCCTCCGTGAAGCCGCCTGTCGTTATGCTCGTGTACGGCGAGGGCGGAGTGGGTAAATCGACGTTCGCTTCGACGGCTCCAAAGCCGCTCATGGCGGACTGTGAGAACGGTTCCAAATATTTCGGTCTTCGCGGC
>CAZURG010000054.1:0-4274 GCA_964623645.1 uncultured Gammaproteobacteria bacterium
CAAGGCAGGCAAGGGCCTCAAGGACGCGCTGAAGAACAGCCACCAGGCCGCGGCGTAACGGAAGAAAACAAAACACCCTCATTTGGAGGGTGTTTTGTTTTTGCGGAAAGGGCCATCCGTTGACAGATCCAGCGGATCAGGCTAGAATCCTCCATCGGCTGAAAAGGAGCCCTTCACATGGACAAAGGCAGCGCACACGATACGCTCTTCGCTAGGGAAATCGCCACCGAACGACTGCAAGAAACCCTGTTCGCGCAATGGGAACGGCTGACGATCGATCCGAACGGGCACTCGCATCCTCTCTATCCGGAAGACCTGCAGCTCGTCGGCTTCCTCTCGCGGACGGAAGACGAAGACGTGCCGACCGCGATCTTGGAGGTCCTGACGGCTGGCTTCCTGAACGATGCGCCCCTGCAGGCCGCGGCCCACGGGGTCAAGCTCCGCCTTCGTGGGAGGAACGCCCTCTGCGGCTACTGCAACGATCCCGAACACGAGCAGCTGGATCTCCGCCTACGTCGTGGACGGCTACACGCTCACGGCGGACCGGCCATGCCTACTGCCGGATGGCCCATTCCAATTCATCCTGCGGATTCGGTCGGGGGCGCTCGCGATCGGGACGGAGCTGCGGCACTGCTTCCGGAACAGCATCCGACGTCAGGGAACCTCCTATCTGGACGAGCGCCGTCACCAGGCGGCGAACGCCTCGCTCGGCGTGCTGACCCTCGGTACGAGCGAAGGCTGCAAGCTGCACCGTCTGGAAACGGACGAACTCCTCATCGGTAAAGCGTTCTACGGCGCGGACGAGGTGGACATCCAGGACCTCCCCGGAAAACCCGTCGCCGAAGTGGAAGCAGCAGACCTCCACAATACCTACTCCTGGTCCTTCGCGGATGGGGCGGACATCCCGGAAGCCAAGCCCGACGTCGCTCGTATACCAGCAAAGAACGGTCTCTACGTCTTCGAGACGACCACGCTGAGCCGAGGCTCCCCGACTGCACCCCCACCCGGTCCGACGGTGGCCATCCGCATCCGCTGGGTCGCGGACCTGCCCTGAACGCCCGAACTATGGGCGTTTTTTTTATTCTTAATCTTGACAAAATGCGCCTATTCTGCTACGATGACCCATCGTTTTCCCCACGAAACGAAAGGACATGCACATGCCGGAACAAGACAAACGGGAGCCCCATGGCCTCCTCCGCGACTACCGTGTCGTTGGAGTGCGGAGCATTGGCGGGGCGAATGACCATCTGCCGCGCTGGGGCTGGGCTACCTACGCCCACAAGGACCAGGTGGAAACAGGCCCCTACTACGTCATCCACATGGGTCTCGAAGACCCGTCCGTCCTCGATGGACCAGCCGACCGCCTCTGCGACGGGCTGTTCCCCGACGAGCAGGAATACACCGGCCACATGGAGTGGCGGACCTTCTCCCCCGGGCTGCTCACGCAGCCCCTCGAGATCAAGGCGAACCATTCGCTCTACATCCTTGCGACACGAGGCGCTCGTGTCGTGGAGTGGCTCTACCTCCCGAACGGTCAGGGTGATGGGGTATTCGCGACCCTGTCCCGTCGCAAGCTGCGGGCGGCGCTCCGACTCGAACAGCGGGGACGTTTTGCCGCCGCCCAAGCAGCAGCCTGGTACGCATACAACGCATCGCCAAGCTGGGAAGCCTATGCGCTGGGAAGCATCCTCGAAATGCGGCTCTCCACAGATCCCGAGCGCCGCAAGGAAATCGTCTACTCGGCGTTCCACCGTATCGGCGATCACCTGATCAAGACGGATGATCCCGAGGTGCCCGCAAGCACGAAGGAGCGTCTGGTGACGGAAAACGCGAACCTCGAGGTGGAGTCGATCATCCCGCATGCGGAGATGCTCGCCCTCCTCACGAGCCTCCACCCGCTCATCCGCCGCCGGTTCCGACGGGTGGGGTGAGACGGATCCAACAACAAGCGAGCACGGACGCCTTTACCACGAAGGCGTTTTTTCATAAGGTTTATTTGACAAAAACAAAAGGGACTGTTATGCTGAACGATCGGCATAAACCCAAAAAAACCGCTCGAACAAGGAGAAAAACGATGGGCGATGATCTCTTCAACCGGCTCATGTCGCACAGCAACCGCGCGATCACCGAGGAGCGCAGGAAGGCGGAAGAGCGGCTGCGGCGAGCGATCCGGGGCAACCTCGGACGGTTCACGATCGATGCCAACGGGCACAACCTCGCCCTCCATCCGGAGGTCGTGATCCAGAGCTTGGACTTCTGTTCCAGCATCCCTGGGAACAACACGAACATCGATGAGGTGACGAGGCTCGCCGAAGCGATCGAAAGCGGGTCGTCGCTTCCCGCAACGGCGCACCAGGTGCGCATTCGCCCAAGTTCCGGGTATGACGACTGCTGCTGGTGCATGGATCACGAGCAGGATCCAGACCGGAGGATCACCTACCTCATCGACGGCGACAAGATCATCGCCGACCGCGCCTGCCCCACGGCCCCGGGGCCGTACGTGGTGCGCGTGAAATTCCTCTCGGGAGAAGTCGCTGTTGGCCGTGACCTACGGAGCCATTTTCCGGGAGGAGGGGCCGTCAACAGCGACAGCCTGGTCGGCGGCCGCCGCGCGATGCAGCGCAACGCCGACAAGGGTCTCGTCCTTGCAAGGACGGGCGACCTGAACGATCTCCACCTGGACGTCGACGGAACCCTCTACGTGGGCCGAGACCGGTACAAGAACGGCCCCGGAGACGCAGAAGACATCCGGTTTCCGCTTCCGGGAATCCCGGTCCTGTCCACTGAAGGGTCACGACAGCTCGGGAACGGTCACTGGTGGTGCTTCGCGGATGGCGACCATATCCCGTCCGCGGAGACCGAAGTCTGGAGGGTCCACGTGAAGCCAGGCGTCTACGAAGTCGTCTTCCACTCCCTCGACCGCGACTGGGAGGGGGATCCGGAAACGGTCACGGGTCCACGGATCATGGTCACGATCCGCTGGGTGGCGGAGGCCTGAGCGCTTGAAGAGGCGCTTCTTCTTTTTCCTGAAACACGCTTTAGGGATCGAGAACAGGGCGGATTAATTGACATTTTCTCTCTTTTGCACTTTACTATCCCTACACGGAAGGAAAGACGAAATGAGACAGGATCCGCACCAAGACATTCTCGATACAAACGACCACCCCCTCGCCGACCTCCTCAGGGGGACGCTCCCCATCCAACGGAAGATCGGCCAGATCGGGATCAAGGCCGCGCTCGCAGCCCTCCTCCCCTGCATCCGCGAGGCGGGGCTGCTGGCGAGGACGCTGCAGCCGTTCATGTCCGAAGCGGACACGGGGCTCGACAAGGGCGGCAGCCAATTCGCGAGCGCCCTCACCGATGCGGATCTCCTCGTCGAGGGCAAGCTTGGGGGTGATATCCTCCTCCGCTTCGCCGATGCCTCGTTCTACGGCGAGGAATACAAACAGGACCGCGTCTCGAAGTACATCAAGGACGGGAAGCCCTACCTCGTGACGCTGGACCCGATCAACGGCACGCTGTACTACAAGTATGGCCTGCCTACATACGAAGTGATCGTCACGATCTGCGACGACGCCTGCCGCATGCTCGGCGCCCTGATCTATCGCCCCATGTATGATGACACGTTCCTGGGCTGGAAGGACCCTCGCGATGGGTCCGATGCGGCCTACCACGTCACCTTCCGCGAGCGCGGGCTCCCCACTCCCCTGCTGCCCAAGGTCGACCGCCTCGTCCTCAAGCACACCGGTGAACGGGTGGTCCTGCTCGGGCGTGACTACAGCGACCAGGCCGAGACCGTGCGTGCCGCGGGCTACACCCCTGTCTTCCCCTGGCGCGACTTCAACGGGCAGAAGGACTGGAAGTACGCGAGCGAGAGCCTGCTTACGGGTGCGTCCGTCGGCCGTCTCGGCGCGGGCGCCCAACTGATCGATGCCGGCGCCTTCGGCTTCCTGATGGAGCGCGCGGGCGGGATCTACGAGCCTGGCCCGTTCGACAGCGAACAGAAGACCTTCGCCCACGGCCTGATGGCCGCCGACGAGGAAACGGCACGCCTCCTCCGCGCCCTCCTCATGCGCAAGCTCACCGTGTCCGGCTGATGGACACGGTTTTTTCATGCAAAAAACAATCGCCACCTCTTTTCAGGGATGGCGACTCTTCTTATAACCCCATCTTCTCCAACAAGTCCTCAAATTTCACCAATTCCGCTTCCACCAAATTCCGCCGCTTCACCTCGGCCGACCCTTCGGCCAGGCTCTTTTCCGAGAAGAGGACGC
>CAZURG010000055.1:0-4226 GCA_964623645.1 uncultured Gammaproteobacteria bacterium
CCCATCGCCGTCATTCTCTTCGTTCTCGGCATCATCGGTACCGGCCTCCTCACCATCCCCGTCCTCGCCGGTTCCGCCGCCTACGCCGTTTCCGAACTCAAGGCCTGGCGCTCTAGCCTGAACGACACGTGGCGCGAAGCCCCCGCGTTTTATGGTGTCCTCGCCCTCTTCATGGCCGGCGGGGTCTTGCTCAACGCTTGGAACCTTCCGCCCATCCAAATGCTCATCTGGTCGGCGATTTTGAACGCGCTCCTCGCTCCGCCGCTCCTCCTTGCGATCCTCTGGCTGGGAAACCATCGGAAGATCATGGGGAAGCATCGGAATGGGAGGTGGTCGAACGTGTTCGGCGGGCTGACGCTCCTCGTGATGAGCGTTGCAGCGGTGGTTTGGGCGGTGTTGTAGGGGCGTGATGAGAGGGCTCGCGCAGGAGGCGAAGACGGAAGCGATGAACACAAGCAGATCTCGCTTCTGTCCGAGTTCTTCTTTTTCTTTTTCCTCTTCCTTTCCCTCCCCCGCCGGGGACCGGCCCGCCCGCGTGGGAAAGGGCGGGCCTTGTGGGGCGCAGCCCCCACCTCCTCTGCCGGGAGGCGTCTTTCTTCTTTTTTGACTATTCCCGTCAGGATGACATACTAGTATTTGCGGATGTGGGAATTCGGCCTATTCGGTTCTTCGAATCAAACTGCTCCAGGCCGTGGCCTGCTTCATGACGATTCCGGCGGCGGATACATGGTTTATATGACGTGCGGACGGCCTCGCTGTCCAAAACGTCCTATAGACGTGTCGCCCCCTTGGTACGAGAGCCGAATCTCCCCATCCGTTTTAGGCTTGACAAAATCGAAAAAATGCCCTTAAATGGAGACTATCCGCCGTTCCGGCGGAAGGTTCTCTTCGCAAGAAAACAAGAAAGGGGCGTGAGCCATGTCAGAAAAGGGAAGTACGGATCCCCCCACCCGAGGATCATCGCCTCCGCCGGAGCCGCCGTCGGAGCCGCCGTCGCTGGTAGGGAAGTCCCTCCACGGTCGCTACACCTTCACAGCCAGGTTGGGCGAAGGGGCCATGGGCCAAGTCTACGTCGCAAGGCAGCATTCGGTCTCGCGCAATGTCGCCATCAAGGTCATCAACCCGAACGACGCCAAGACCTACCAGTTCCCGCACGCCGCGGTCGAGCGCTTCCTTCGTGAAGCGTCCGTCCTCGCGACGCTCGATCATCCCGGCATCGTCAAGGTCATCGAGTCCGAACAGGACGAGCACGGGTACCTGTACCTCGTGATGGAGCTGCTCCAGGGGGTCCCGCTCGACGAGTACCTCTGGAGACAGGCGACGGTGCCCGTCTCCCTGTCGCTCGAAGAAGGGAAGAAGGTTCCCTACAAGGGTCTGGATCTTGATCGGGCGCTCATCTTCATTCGCGGGATTGCCGAGGCCCTCGGGGCCGTTCACGAGCGCCGGGTCCTGCACCGCGACCTCAAGCCCGCGAACATCATGATCGTTTCTGGCGCCCGGTCCCGTCCTGTTCTGATCGATTTCGGTCTCGTGAAGAGCGGTCCCACACGAGAAGACGTGGATATCCCGGCGGATGCGAAGACGATCATGACCAATGGCCATGGGACGATGGCGGGCGAAGTCTTCGGGACACTCGCCTACATGCCTCCCGAACAGCTCCTCGGCAGGATCCAGGACAGCACCGAGTACCGTGTCGACCTGTACGCGCTCGCGTGCATCCTCTACCAGATGCTGGTGGGGTTCACGCCCTATGAGCATCTGCCGGAAATCCGAGCGAACGGAAACGACCTCCATCCCTGGATGGCGGTCCACTACGCGGATCGCCCCCTGCTGCCCGCCTCTCAGTTGCGTCCGGATCTGCCCGCCTGGGTCGATGCGTTTCTGGAGAAGGCCCTGGCACGGGATCCGGCTCGACGCTTCCAGAGCGCGCAGGAGTTCCTCGACGGCCTTGGAACGGCTCGTACGACGGATCCTGAGATCGACTCTCTCCGCTTCACTCCGCCCTTTCCTGAGCCGCGGCGCCGGCACTACGTCCTCGGGGGTGTAGCTCTCTTCCTCGCCTTCCTCGTCCTCGCGGGGCTCTGGGGACAGCGTCAGCCGGTCGTGTCGACGCCGGTCCGCCTTCCGGACGCCCGAACGGTCGTCCCTGCGCCGACGTTCAATGGCCTTCCTGGCCCCGTGGTCGTTCCGGATCTGTCGGATGCGGCCTTGCCCATCGAACCCCCTGACGCCATGCCGGAAGGGGAGGACGCGGCCGTACTGGTCGCTACCGATGCGGTTCGCACTGCTCGTCCTGCTCGTCCCCACCGCCGCCCTCCCACGCCCCGCTGCGGCCATCTCGACCCCCTCACGGGGACCCGCGTTCCCTGCTTCTAGCGGGGGCCTCTCGCCCGGAAAAGGCGAGTTTTTCTTTTGGGAGCCCAGATTTAAAGGGATGTCAGCCATGCCCTTGCCATTTTATGAGCATTTCCTTACAATGCTGCCCACGTGCCGAAGTAGCTCAGTGGTAGAGCGAAGGACTGAAAATCCTTGCGTCGCCAGTTCAATCCTGGCCTTCGGCACCATAAACGCCCCTCGTGAACGCGAGGGGGTTTTGTTTTTCGAGGTGTGTATTCCGCGATGGCGGGTACGATGGATGGAGAGGAGGGAATCCTCGTCATGTGATACCCTGTGCCTATTACCTTATTTTTTCCGATCCTCGTTTCTTTTTATGAAGCCAGTGCCATCCGTCATGCGTCCCGAGTGGGTAGAGGCGCGTAAGGACCGCGAGTGGCCCGTTCATACGCTTCCTGAAGGGGTGGTGGAGGTACGTGAACCAATTCCGTCACGGTACTTCTTGACCGTTAGCGCTATCTTTCCGGGGACGCCGGCGGAAAAGGCGGGTCTGCGTGTCGGCGACGTGATTACCCATGTGGGTGGAGAGCGCATTCTCGACGATGGACGATCGCCTCTCACGGCGGCGGATATCCAAGCGAGGTTATTGGAGGTTGATGCAGATGGAGGCCAGGAGATCTTCTTCATCCGTGACGGGTATCCCCGTGACTGCACGATCGTTCCCCGTTTTGACGAGTCCGAAGGGGGCATTCGTTTTGGGGTCGGATATCACATGGATGATCGTCCGGAAATTCTAAGGGTCATGCCTGGGGAATGCATCCGTGTTCCATACTCTTTCGAAAGTCCCCAAACGGCACGTTCTCTGACGGGGTTCGTGGATTTCGGTCCGGTTGAAGCCGATTTTTCGGGGATGCTGGGGCGGGAAATACGGAGACATGTCATCTTGTTCGCTGGGGCTGACCAGGTTACGCGTGAATATGATTTGCTCGAGCGGTTCAATAGCTCGCGGGCAAGGGTTTATGCCACTCCAGGCCTGATCCATGTTGAAGGCCACTATCTGCCATGTCCATCCGAGGATGCGTTTACGGAAGAGAATGATTCGGGAGAGGTCCGGATCGCGAATCCGTTAAGGCCAAATGCGGCGCACACGCTTGTCCATGAATTGCGTCACGGCGACCAGTGGGAAAAGAAAGCGTTCGCGAAGCTGTTCCCATTCTATCGGTCGACCGACGACCATCGGTATGCCAATCCGGTTGAGTGGACGGATCTCGTTCAGAGGCCGAGAGGACGTGAGGCCCTTTCTGAGATCCTCGAGCATTTTCTTGACAGAAGGGAGGTGGCTGAGCTCCTGCGTCCATTTCACGATGCCTGGTTTTTCGCGAACGAGCGTGCTGAGGCCGCGAAGGCTGTCTGGCATGGGCATGATACTCAGCTCGTAATGAGGAGAGCCCTTTTTGGAAACGATGCGTCGGATGACGAGATGCGCGAGCTAGCGGATCTCGTCGCCTCCACGAGGCGAACCTATCTTGAGGCGAGAAAAGCTCTTCCGGACGCGGAGACGATCGTTTTTGGATCGGTTACGGTGCAAGACATCTTCCGTTTGCCGATCTTTGTCATCGAGCGCGATGCCGAATACGGGGCGCTTACGGCACTGCGGGCCGTTCGCCGTGAAACCGGGGTACCCATCCTGGGATCCTATGAGCTTGAGGAAGAAGAGCGGAAATTGGGCGTGTTAAGGTCAGCCGATGCTTCGGGAACAAGAATCGATTCCCTTTTAGAGATCGAAGGCTATATGCGGAAGATCGGCGTCTCGATGAATTGCCTGCGCGACCTGCGCGCCGTCAAAAAAGCGATCCAAAAAACGCCGGACCCACGTCTGGATGAGGCGGCGT
>CAZURG010000056.1:0-4211 GCA_964623645.1 uncultured Gammaproteobacteria bacterium
ACCTCTTCGAGGATCTTGGTGCGATCGTGGATGGGTGGGATGTCTTGGAAGAACTTGGTCGCCTCTTCGATGGTCATTTCGAGCACGTCGGCGATGGTCTTCTCGCGATAGCGGACCTCGAGGGTCTCGCGGTTGAAGCGTTTGCCTTTGCAGACGTCACAGGGAACATAGACCGTCGGCAAAAAATGCATCTCGATGGCGATCTGGCCGTTTCCTTCACAATGTTCGCAGCGACCGCCGGGGACGTTGAAGGAGAAGCGGCCGACCTGGTAGCCGCGGACGCGGGCTTCGGGCGTAAGGGCGTAGAGTTCGCGCACGTGGTTCCAGATGCCCGTATAAGTGGCGGGGTTGGAACGGGGGGTGCGGCCGATCGGGCTTTGGTCAACGTCGACGATCTTGTCGAGCCAGTCGATGCCCGTGATGTCTTCGTGGGCGCCCGCTTCAAAGGTGGCGCCATTGAGGCGACGAGCGAGCGTGCGGTAGAGCACATCGATCATGAGGGTAGACTTGCCGGAACCGGACACGCCCGTAACGCACGTGAACCGACGAAGCGGGATCTTGACGGTGAGGCTCTTGAGGTTGTTTTCGGTCGCTTTCACGATCACCAGGTTTTCCTTGGCTTTCGGGCGACGCTTGGCGGGATACGGGATCGTCCGGTCGCCGCGAAGATAGGCGCACGTAAGGCTCTTCTCGTCCTTCAAGATGGCCGGCATGGGACCGGCGGCCACGACTTCCCCACCGTGGCGACCCGCACCGGGACCAATTTCAACGAGATAATCGGCGGCGGCGATCGTGTCTTCGTCGTGCTCGACGACGAGGATCGTGTTCCCAAGATCGCGCAATTTGCGGAGGGTATCGATCAATTTCGAGTTGTCGCGTTGGTGAAGGCCGATGGTGGGCTCATCCAAGACATACAGGGCGCCAACGAGACGGGAACCGATCTGCGAGGCCAAACGAATGCGCTGCGCTTCCCCACCGGACAGCGTGCCCGCCTTGCGGTTGAGGCTGAGGTATTCCAACCCGACGTCAAGAAGGAAGGAGAGGCGGCCCAGGACTTCGCGCAAGACCGGTTCGGCGATGGTCTTTTGTGTCGGTGCGAGGTTAATGGTCACGAAAAAGTCGGCCGCGTTCGTGATCGGCATGCTGGTTACCTCAACGATGCTCTTGCCTTGGATAAGAACGTGCAGCGCATCGGTGCGAAGGCGCGCGCCATTGCAGGCGGAACAGACCTCTTCGGAAAAGAGGTCTTTCATGCCGAGGCCGTTGCACGTCGAACAGGCGCCGTACGGCGAGTTGAAGGAGAACAGGCGTGGCTCGATTTCAGGGAACGCGAACCCGTCATCCGGACAAGAAAAGCGCGCCGACATGAGATGCTCGGACCCGTCATCCAACAAGCCGAGCACGGCCCCTTCGGAACGGTCCATGGCGATTTCGACGGCCTCCGTGAGACGCGAGCGGAGCGCCTTGTTGCCGGCGACCGGCCAGCCGAGCGGGATCCGGTCGATCATGAGCTCGATGGTGTGCGTCTGGTAGCGCTCGAGAGGGACCTGTTCGCGCAAGGAATACCATTCGCCGTCGACGCGGACTTCCAAGAAACCCGAAGCATAAAAATCTTGGAGGAGCTGGTGGTATTCGCCCTTGCGACCGCGAACGACCGGGGAAAGGATCACTAGTTCCCCTTCGTTGACGCCGGCAACCTTCTTTTTCTTCTTCGGGACGGCGTGCGCCTCTTCGACGCGGCGCAGGAGCACGTCGACCATCTCGTCGATGGTCATGCGCTGGATGCGCTTGCCGCAGATGGGACAGTGCGGCTCGCCGATGCGGGCGTAGAGCACGCGCAGGTAGTCGTAGATTTCGGTGATGGTGGCGACCGTCGAGCGCGGGTTGGCGGAATGGGCCTTCTGGTCGATGGAGATGGCGGGCGAGAGGCCCTCGATCTCGTCGACGTCGGGCTTGTCCATTTGGCCGAGGAATTGGCGGGCATAGGCCGAGAGCGATTCGACGTAGCGGCGCTGGCCTTCGGCGAAGATGGTGTCGAAGGCGAGGGAGGATTTTCCGGAACCCGAAAGACCCGTAATGACGGTCATTTTGTTGCGGGGCAGCTCAAGGGAGATGTTCTTGAGGTTATGCTCGCGCGCGCCGCGGATGACGATTTTATCTTGCATAAGGGTGTTCTACTTCTGTTCTAATCGTACGCCCCCGATCAGGAAGATGCAACGGTTGTCAAGCGGGCAGCCTACCCTTCCCGCGCGACGAGTTCGGCCGTCTTCTGCGCGCCGATGGCGGCGAGCAGGCGTCGGAGGGCCCGCATCCGCCAGGGATCCGCGACGGGGCTACGGAGGGCATACGGATAAGACGAATCCTTTCTGACGCCGATCGCACGCTCCCGGCGGAGCGGGTCCGCCTCTTCTTCTGGCTCCCGGTGACGCTCGGACGTGGCGTACTGGAATTCCCCAGCGGAACCGTGGCGACAGCCGACAAGATACCGGTCACCAAGCTCGCGGCGGAAATCTCGATATGGAAGGGTAGGCCGCAGTTCGGCCTCGTCCTCATCCACGCGCCGATCCCCGAACGTGAAGACGCGCATTTCCAAGGGGATGGCTCCCGGTCGCACGACGAGGCGCCGATTCGCTTCCCGGCAGGCCATGAGGAGGAGCTTGACGGTCTGGGCACGGTCAACATGCTCATCGATCACGAGAAACGGGGCGCATTCGGCACCCGGATGGCGCTCGGCGCTCCGTTTGGCAAATAAAGAGAGGCGCTCTACCAAGTCCTCCAAATGGCGGCGCCAAGCAAGGGCATTTTGCGGAAGGGCACGTCGCTCGGCTTCGATTTCTCGAAGGCCGAGGTAGGCATGGGCCAGGCGTTCCCGCGTCTCCGGAAGCGGATCATGGGCCAGGCGGGCGATTTGCCGTCGATACTTGTCGAGCATCTTGTCGATCTGTTGCGCACGCCGATCCATGAACAGGGCGGGCAGCCGGTCCCAATCCACGCCCTCGTCCCACAGCGCATCGATGATCACGTCGCTCCGGTGCGTAACCAGGAACGCCGTTTCCGGCTCAGGCCGTCCGGCGCGGGCGGCAAGCGTCTGGAGAAGCGGACGGAACAAGAAGGCTAACGGGCGGGCGGAGGTATCGGTATAGAAAACAGCCTGCGGAAAGGCTTCGGGAGGGAGGCGGGAGAAGGCCCGCCAAAAGGTCTCGAGCCCCTCGTTGAGGTCGTCGACATCCGATTCGGAGAGGAACTCGTCGAACCATTCGAGGAACGCTGGACCGCTGGGCAGCTGCTCCGGACGCGGTGGGAACGCCATGCGAAAAGGATACCATCTTTTCCGCGCAGCACAGAGGTCACGGCCCGGCATTCCGCCGTCGACGGATGGTGTATACTGGCATCAATCAACTCCCCTCGTATGCGCAAACAACTCACGTACGGCATCCTTCTCGTTACCATCCTCGTCGTCCTCTGTACGTCGATTATCGTATGGAAACGCGCCGCGATCGCTCCCACGTCTACCCCCTCGCAAGCCGCCGACATCAACGCGTCCCCGTCTAGCACCGCTCCCGTTCCCACCGCAAAAACCCCAACGGTCATCGTCGACCGTGCCGGCAAGCGGCGCGCCGTGGACGTCGTGAATCAAACCGGCACGGCCCCCCTCCTCCCAATGAAGGAGCTCTTCTCGATCGGCGGAACGGAAGTCCTTGAACCCATCTCCTCCGGCACGAAGAATCTGGTCACACGAGACACGGAAACGAACACGCTCCGAAGCACCCCGGCCGCCGCCCATCTGCTCATCGGACGATCCGGAACAGAGCTCATTTATTTCGTCTCGACACGATACGCCAAAGATAGCTACCGGACCGAATTGAACGAGATTCGTGCCTTCGACCTAAAGACTCGGCAAGAACGAACCATCGACACGCTCTCCCCTTCTCTGAGCTACGCAAAGTCCATCGATGGGCCCAACCGCACGCCGCGGTGGGTTGCCGCTCTCCGCGGGGCGACGGTTCGTGCCGAAGTATTTTTCGAAAGCGCTTTCCTTATGCCGGGCGAGGAGCGGCTCCCGATCGAAATCCACACCCGATCCCTCACCGCAAGCACGACCCGCCCTTAAAATTAGCCAGATTTGCCATCTTTCGCCCCTTCCGCTATGCTCTCGCTCGTCCCACGGAGAGGTCGCATAGTGGTCTAGTGCACTCGCTTGGAAAGCGAGC
>CAZURG010000057.1:0-4039 GCA_964623645.1 uncultured Gammaproteobacteria bacterium
TTATGGAGATGCGGATCGATGTCATGGGAGCAAACGGATTACCGATCCGCTCCCTCAAGATCACCGAAAGAACAGGAAATAAAGGATAATTGCCAAGACCAACCCGCCCCCGAAGATCCACGAGAGGAACGACGCCTTGAGAAAGTCTCCGATGCCAGCCATAGGGATAGGTGATGAGGGAGTTAAGGCTTGCCTTTTTAGCATACACCCTTGGGGAGGGAAGTCCATTCGAGGGGCGGTTCCATCTTACTCGTGCCGGTGCCTCAGGCCCTCCTCAAGATGCACATGGTACGGATCTCGAATCCTTCCTCATCTACAAGAGACGTCCAACCGCGAGGGGCTTATTCTGCAATGCTCAAAAGGGTCGAACGGGATACGCGCGCCGTCCATCCACGCGAAACAAGGCAAAGCATCGATCGTGTGCTACGGTAAACGGACGGAATACCTAATACACGATTTTCCTCCTATGAAACACTTTACCGCCCTCTACATCGCTCCCGTCAGCACCCTCGAAGCATGGATGCAAACCCCCGAAGCGGAGCGCAAGGAATCCGAAACGAAGATGCAGCAAGAATGGGGAGCCTGGATGAGCGCGCACGCCAGCTCCGTCCTGAACACGGTCAGCTTCGGCGTCACCAAGCGCGTGAGCCAGGCCGGCGTCGAGGACGCAAAAAACGGCCTGATGCTCTCCTCCTACGTGGCCGCCGAATCCCTCGAGGCCGCCGCCGAACTTTTCAAGGACCACCCCCACCTCGGCATCCCGGGCGCGACGATCGAGGTCATGGAAGCGCGGCCGATGGGCGACCGCTAAGAGGGAAACGAAATCACACCGGTAAGCGGTGTGATTTTTTGTATCCGCGGTGATCGTTTTGCGACGGCGCGTGTTCGTCGGGTGTCTATATTCTCCCCGCCGTCGCCCGCTGAAGCGCTTCGGCCTCGCTTGGACTCGCATGGATTGCCGCAAGTTGGTGGATCGTGATCCCGAGCGCGCGAAATCTTCGTTCCAGCTCCAGCGAGGCAAGGGGAGTCCCGACATTCGTGTTCAGCGTGAGCACGGACGGCGGCTCGGCGGTCCGGAGGACCCGCGCCTCCACCCAAGCCCCTTGCTCATCGGTAAAATCCATCGTCACGTAGGTCTCAAGGCTTCCTTGCGCGCCGGGATCGATCGTCCAGATGGCTTCCATGACCCCCCGTAAGGCATCATCGTCTTGTTCTGGCGACGGTTCGGGGTTCCATTCGAGTGGGTTTTGCATAGGCTTTGGATGGGGGAGTTACGTAGATGCGGGGAAGGCTCCTTGCTTTCCCATGCCGATAAACGACCTCTTCGAGCCGGGGTAATGGCGAACGCCGTCTCTTCATTAGGCCTTTTGGTCAGCATTCACGGCTACGCATGGAATTTCTTCCCTTGTGCCAGCATGGCGAGGATCTCTTTCAGGCGCCGCGCGCGCGTCTCCGGTTTCTTGGCCGTTTGCAGGCGCCACACGATGGAGTAGCGGTTCGTCTTGTTAAGGGTGTCGAAGAACGCCTTCGCCTTTTTGTCGCGTGCGAGCTCGTCCAGAAAATCTTTTGGGATCTCCGCGCTGCGCGGGGAATCGTATGCCGCTTCCCATCTTCCGTCTTTTTTGGCGGAAGCCACCTCCCTTCGCCCGGCGGGATGCATCTTCTTCGCCTTCAGGAGGCGTGTGACGTGTTCCCTGTTTCGTTTCGACCACAGGCTCCTGCTCCGCCTGGGGGTAAATCCTTGAAGCCATGAGCGTTCATCGTGGGTTTTCTTCTGTCCATCGATCCAGCCGTAACAGAGCGCCCCGTCGAGCGCCTCGTCATAGGTCACCGTTTTTTCTCCAGAGCTCTTTTTGAAGATCTGAAGCCAGACGCCGTTTGAGCTCGCATGGTTCTTCGCGAGCCAGCGCTCCCATGTTTCCGCGGAGTCGCATCGGATGATTTCTTTGTCGGGCATACGCTGAGCCTTATTCTACTAACGATCCTCCGTAAAAAGAAGCGTACGGTCACCTGGTATCAACCGGAAACCCTGTCCGCCAAAAAATCCAGCATCAAATGCTGGATTTCCGTGTGGTGGGCCATCGGGGAATTGGTCCGAAGCCTTGAAATGCGTTACGATGCCAAAAATACGTATTATGACCGCTGTCTCTAGGGATCCCCTTCACGGAAAAACGCTCAAATCCATCCTTGAGCATTTGGTGGATCAGTATGGATGGAAACAGCTGGGACAACGCATAAACATAAACTGTTTCAAGAATGACCCGACGATCTCCTCGAGTCTTGTGTTTCTGAGGAAAACGCCCTGGGCACGCGAAAAAGTTGAGGAACTATACCTCTCGACGATTCCCCAGAAGCGTGAGACGGCCTTTCCGCCGCTTAATCTTGAAGGGTAAACGGGGGAGTTCAACAAAATACCTGCTCTGTAAGCAGGTATTTTGTTGGCGGGTCGGAAGGGATTCGAACCCTCGGTCTTCTCCGTGACAGGGAGACGTGTTAACCGGGCTACACCACCGGTCCATATACACTCGGCTTTCCAAAATGGCGATCTGTCGGCTTATGCCTGCGGTCCTTGCTCGTCCCGACTATGGCGGGAGTCGCAGAGTCCTCGCTGTGCGCCAACATCTCATCCATTTTTGAAACCCTCGTACTCGTATAAGGAAAGTCCGCACTCAATTGCGGGAGAAGAATAACACGGGATGAACCTGGGTGCAAGGGCAGAATTTTAGGTAGAAAAGGCCTAAACCATTGACTTTTTTGAAAATTCTCCTTAGGCTTCCAGCGATCGAATACGTCGATCATCCCACCCCACCACTCGGCAGACACCATGCCCGACCTCGACATCCTCCTCTGTACTGCCAACCGGCCGGCAGAACGCCCCAAACGCCCCCATCGAACCACAAGCCCACTCCCGATCCTCCTCGAGGATCCCAAGACCCCCACCCTCATCGCGGCGGATTCCGAGATAGAGAAACATCCTGTGGAAATTCCCAAAAGATGCGCATGCGGATGTCACATCTCTGCGAGTGGCCGCGCTCCGGGAATGGTCGCGGTGAGTGTGACGAGGGAAGGAACCCTCGACATCGGTCTGGGTTACCTGAGCTCAGAGGGGTGTGCTGATCGACTCCTCCGTGACCGAAGGTCTCTGAACCGACGGACAGCCATCCTGCATCCCAGCAGGGTGCGGGAAGTCATGCGGGAAACACCCGCACAACCCATCGTCGATGCGAGCGTTGGTGTCGTACGTTCACAGTACGCGCACCGCTACCGCATCGCCTGAACCTCCCCTGCCACTCCGAAAACATTCGGAGTGGCTCTTCTTTTTCAGGGATATCTCTCGCTATTTTGCCTTATTCTATTGACATTTACTCAGGTTTTCCTCTACGCTTGCGGCGGCTGGGAAGTCCTGGCCACAAAGTCGGAGACCACGCATGTCCAGCAACGCCGCTACCCTGACCCCACAGCAGGAACAGGCGAAAGCTAACGCTGATGCAAAAATCAGCAAGTTCAAGAAAGATGCCTACCAAACGAAGTGTGCATGCGGATGTACATTCGAGGTAAATGGAATCTTGGTCATCGTCCTGACCGACGACGATGGGACGGTAAAAGAGGTGCTCGGCCCCTGTAACTCCGTTGGGTGTGTCGAGAGGCTGTTTCGAGACTATCCGAATGGATATGCTGCATGCGTGTCCCGGTACGCGCTGATGCAAGGACTTAACACGACCGATTTGTCTGTCACAAATATTGTCGAATCTTCGATCAAGGGCGCCCACCGCGACGACAAGGGCCTATACCGTATCTCGGCGTGAGCCTCTGGGCTCCGCCACTCCACGCCGTTCCGAACTTCTCGGGACGGCTTTTCACGTTTAAAGGACGGTGATAATTTCAAAGCCCTCTTTTTCTGAAACAGCAAGGGACATCCCTTTTTTAACAAAGCGCTCTTTTTTGAGCATCTGAATGAGGAGATCAAGCACGTCTTCGGACGCAGATTTTGATGGCTTCTTTATCACGATTGACTGAACCCCCCAGGCAAGCGATATCT
>CAZURG010000058.1:0-3633 GCA_964623645.1 uncultured Gammaproteobacteria bacterium
AAAAGTGTGGTATCATGGCGGGCGTACCATCTCCCCCACCCCTTATGCTACGCCCTTTCGAACGAAAAACCCCTTTCTTTGACAAGATAGGCTCACGTCCCGCACAACGCCGCGAGGAACCCTCCTCGCCAAGCCCGACCCGCCCTCCCGAAACGAACTATCGCGATGTTTTTGACCTCCCCTACAAGAGAGAGGATGGGACTCCAGCGAAGATGCTCATCCGACGCAGCTCCCCAGAGCGAGGCGCACGAAGAAGACGCATCGGATTTGAAGACCATGGCGATTTCCGCTCCAGAACACCCGCAAGCGTGGAGGAATATGTAAAAGAACAGGAACGGCAACGACGGGCGGCTTCCGTGGAGCGTGCGCGCCGGCTGGATGCGATCGCGCTGGCGCAAGCGCAACAGAGGCATGACCTGAGCGCCGTGCTTGATCGCTACACTTCAGCCGATGGTGACGTGGATTTTGAGACGTACCATGCAGGAGAAGAGATTAACCTCCCTACGATCCGTGAAGAAGATGAGGAATTGGATTCTCCCACAAGAAAAGACGCCTTAGAGGCTCGGCCATCTCCAAGCGTTTTGCGTCACGAGGCGGCGACCCGCTCACAAGCGGAGTATGATACCTTTCCCGCTCCAGAGATCGACTTTGATGAAGTAGGCAAAGACGGGATTGACTACGACCAAGCATACGACTTGAATCGCTGGGACCAGCTACGAACACTCGGTGAGGATCCGGAGGTGGCGAATAGATCGCTTTCACGGAACCTCTATGAGGCGCGTTCAGCCATGCGGGGCGCTTTAGCCGATAAAGAGGTTGATTTCCCTACGATGGTGACGGGAATGGCAAAAATCGGTAAGGACTTCGAGCGAAATCGGGCCCGTGAACGCGAACAGCGGATGGAAACGGAACAAGCCAACTTCAATCAGCGCCCGGAACGAGTTCCGGAAGCGATTCGACCCACCGAACGCACCGTAGAATCGACAAGAAACACCGCGATCGAGGCCAAGCGACATGAGCTCCTTTTACAAAAAGAGGCCTTGAAAGCCGCCATGGAGAAAACCGATCAGCTTGAGGAGGAATTCCGAGGCGCGACCGGGGTCGACCTCACCTCCCTTCAGGTCGGTAGCGCTGGTCTGCTTGATAAGCTGGTCGTCCTAGGGCATAACGTCTTGCATCGATTAAAGGGAGACGTTAGCCATTCGCCGGGCGCAAAACGCAGTGAACACCAGCAGTTCTCCAATCACGCGACAGAGATTTCGGCGAACATCAGCCGATTAGAGGACGAACTGCGTGTCCTGGAACGAACCGAAGAAGAAGCACGCGCCGCCCGACGGGATGCCTTCGCGTATCGCCCAGGCATGCGCTCGTCTCGTCTCGACGGGAATGACGTAAGGCTCACCTATGCACGCGAGGCTCGGCGAGAATGGGAAAAGGACGCGTATCATCGGGAACCGTCGATGCCGCCTCAAGCCGCTCCTGTTTCTGAGGCCTCCCCATCGACGCCGGCCAGGCCCCCTTTCGAATCGATTGAGACGCTTCTTAATGATCCAAAGAACTGGAGCGGCGAACCGTTACCGACCAGCCAGCATGAGGCCGTAGCGACAGACCGGTATGGCCAACACCGGATCGAGGACCTGAACACCCGCTTCGACTCCATGACCCACCCTCTCTCGACGCAAGACGAGCCAGGCCGTTGGGGCGACATCTTCAACGGACAATCCCGGTCATCGCGAAGGAAAGAGGCCGCTGAAGCACAAGGCCGGTCGATCCCCATGGCCACCGACATGGCCTTCGATCCAGCAGGAAACATGATTGAAGATGGAAATACCCGCTTCAGCCTCGCCTCGAACGGCCCATCAGGCGCCTGGGGGCAAGGATTCGAGCGAAATCGCGCCGCGGGGAGAGTAAGGATCCGTACCGAAGCACGCGTACCGAAGCAAGAGGCAGCAAGCGCTGAGACATCGCCCCTCACGCGAGCGGAACGGGCTTCCGCTGCGGGCACCAGGGAGCCTCTTACGGCGACCGAACGGGCCATGATCGACGATGGCAACTTCGGTGACGTGCCGGAAATCATGAAAGCTTACTTCAAGGCCGCCGGGCAACTGGAGCGGTTCGAAAGGTCGCTCTCCGCCCTACCGATCCTTCTGAATAGGGTAAGTGAAGATCCGATGACCGCGTTTGGAAGCCTCTATTGGCGCCTAAACGGCGTCTCCCTCGAAGACGCAAAGAAGTACATCACGGAAGCCGTTAAAGCGGGCATGGGCTATGATCCTAAAGACTATCCAGGGCAATCCCCGGAACGCCTTGCGGAAGCCGCCTGCACCCTCTACGAATCGATCAGACCGCATGTCCTAAGACATCCGAGCGGGGAGAAGGATGAGTACATCACGGAATATGTTCCGGGACTCGACCTCCTGAATATTGCTCGCCACGAAAACGAGTTCCCTTTAGGACAAGGGCAAGGCGATCGGCGAGCGGCCGCTTAAGACAAAACAAACCATCCAGCATCTGCCGGATGGTTTGTTTTATGGGTGGACCGTTCGTGCTATCCTTGGAGAAGTTTTTTTCTCCTCGCCGCCTTCCTATGAGCATGACCTCCCCATTCGATCAGATCCCTGGCAGGGATCGGCTTGATCGAGCTCTCCCTAATCAAGCCTGGAGCCGATTTGTTGCGGGAATCCTCGAGAAAAAACGGCATCCGCCGAAGTATATCCTCACCGAAGAGGACGAAAGGCGCGTCCGTACAAAACTTGAGAATATCGATCTCGGTTTCGGCTCTTTCCGTTCAAAGGAAGGACGCTCGTCAAGGATCGGCGGCGCTCGAGAAAGCAAGGAGGAAAGCTATGCGGCGGAAGCGGCTGTCGCTACCCTGCTCACACAGAGCTTTGCAAAAGGCCTCCCGATCCTCCTGGATGCGTCACCCGCCTCTGACTACGATGACCTTTTTCAAAGCGTTGATATCGTCTTCCCACAGGAACGTTCCGGCCAGGAGGCGGTCTCCGTCATGGGCATCGATGTCTCCACCAACATGCCAAGCCTTGCAGAGAAAACCGAATCCACCGTCCAGAGAGTCATTAGACAGAGAACAGAGGGTCGACCGGCACGCGTTGTCTACGTTCCCCCGGAGTGGGAATATGAGCTCATCACACAGGATACGAGCCATGGTCCGGGCCCAATTCGTTCCACGGCAAGCCCGTTGGTCGCCTTTTTCCCCAAAAGCCTCTTCTCCGCACAACTCTCGGGATCGGATCTCCGAACGACTCAAGAGCTTCTTGCCATCCAACTAGCCTTACAGGCGGATGACCTTGTCCACCTCCAAGCCAGGCTGCTTGGTATGAATCGTGTTTTGAGCGCACCGCAATCGACGTCTGACCTGGCGAAATGGGCACGCGTAAGAATATATGATGGGGACCTGCATGAATCGGAGGACGTGACTGCCCAAACGATGCTGAGCTATGCGGACCTCTATGAAAACATTGTGGCGGAACTCCTTGACCGACCGAATAAGGAACTCTATGACATGGTCCTGGGCAGCGATCCGAGAAAGGATAATGACCCGGCCTGGAGACACCTTTTCGGCACATGCAGGCATAACGCCAGCTTAACGGAACTTGCCGATGGCACCCGGGA
>CAZURG010000059.1:0-3167 GCA_964623645.1 uncultured Gammaproteobacteria bacterium
GGCCTCGTGAAGGCGCTCCTCGCGGAGCTCGTGAAGCGGGACAGCGTGCCGGCGGGGAGTCAGAACGTCCCGGGAGGCGCGATGGTGGTGGACCGCTTCAGCGACCTCACTCCCAGCGAGCGCGACGTCTTCGCAGACGCCTTGGCGAACGCCTTCCCCAAAATGCCCGAGCTGAGGACGCTGGCAAAGCGCTACTCCGAGGACATGAATCTGGACACGCTGCCGACCAGGGAGACCGGAAAGGGCCCGATCTGGTCCATGGCCCGCGCGCTCGTGACCCATGCGGTGGATGGCAACAATGGCTACCGGTTGATGATCGCGGCGATGAACCTCAAGCCGAACAGCGAGTACCTGAGGGACGTCGACGCGACCCTCATGACCGGCCGCTGATCCCACCAACACCACCCCAGGCCGCGGCCGTTTGCCGCGTGTCTTCTCTGGCGACCTGGCGCCAATCCCCTGTGCGATTCTCGAGCGAGGATCCCAAAGGGGAAAGCATCGCATGAACGGTGCTTTTCCAAAGCAGCTTCCCCCGAGCCCCCTTCCCCCCACCTCCCGTGGGACGCAGGGGCCTCGGGCCGGAAGGCCATCCAACGGGGACAACGAGACCAAGGAGAGATGCACCATGACAATCGGCAAGCCCGACAGCCTCAAGCGCATGCAGGACAGCCTCTTCGCCAAGATCGCGGCCGCCCTCGTGGCCGCCGGGTCCGAGGAGGAGGAGGCGATCGACACCTGCCTCGCCCTCGACAAGGCGAAGATCCGCACGGAGGCGGCCTTCAGGGCCGCCACCGACGACGACCTCGCCCACGCGCAGGTCCCCCGGGGCGACATCATCGCCCTGCGGCCCCTCCGCACGGCGACGGGCGCCCCGAAGAGGGTCGACCCGAACTCCCTCGGCGACGAGGAGCTCCTCACGGCCTTCAACGAGGACGAGGGGGCGCGCAAGGGCGACGACTTCGTCCGGGCGGCGCGCGAGCGCTTCCCGTTCGTGTTCGTCAGGCGCGCGGGCGACAAGGCGACGATCTGCGTCGCCGAGCTCGTCTCGTACCTCGCCCAGAACAAGGAACGGCCCCGCGGCCGGACCTGGAACAAGATGACCGTCACGACCATCGACCGCCTGGTCGACCGGACGCGGCGGGTGTCGCCCTTCAACGGTGACGTCCTCGTGGACGGCACCGACCCCGACGGCGACGCCTGGGAGTTCGGGGACCTGACGGTGGCGTTCGTGCGCTTCGCGCGCACCCGCATGGCATCCCCGCCCCAGGCCGACAAGCACATGTACCTCGACGGCCTCGCGGAGGCCGACGGCGACTACGCCAAGCTCAAGGGCAACCGCTGGCGGCGCGCGATCGAGGAGTTCGACGCGGCGCGCGAGGAGGACCCCGGCCTCGTGAAGGCGCTCCTCGCGGAGCTCGTGAAGCGGGACAGCGTGCCGGCGGCCCCGGCGGCAACCGTGCCCCCCACCGGCTCCCAGACATCCCCCCGGCCGAACGACCTCCTCAGCGACCTCACGGGGGTAGAACGAAAGGCATTCCTGCAAGCTCTCCTCGCGGCTTTCCCGAGATGGGACGACCTGAGCCACGTGTTCACATACGAGCTCGATATGAAACTCGAGGAACTCGTCATGCGAGATGCGCTGCTGACCGCCTACCCCAAGGTGATCGAGAAGGCGATGGCCGGAGGGTGGGCGCACCGACTCCTTACGTGCGCACGCAAGACGAAGCCGGGCAACGACACCCTGCGCAACTTCGAGGCCACCATCATGGCCAATCGCCAGCCGCCTCCGGCGCCCCCGCAGCGGTTCTTCGTCGACGGCGCCGCGCTGCAGAGGAAGCTCCGCGAGGTCGGCGCCAGGCTCTACGAGGATCCGACGGCCGCCAAGGTCGTCGCGAGCAACGCGGGCCTCAGGAACTCCCCGATCGACTTCCATCAGGGTCCCGAGAGCTTCTGGTTCGAGATGGTCGAGGAGGCGGTCAAGAGCCACAAGCTCATCCGCCTCGTTGAGACCATGCGGGAGGGCTACTCGAACATGGACCTCAACATGATCGCAGACGAGGCTCCGCTCCACGGACTCGCATGAGATCGGACGGTCAGGTCGCGCGCCCCGGGACCGCCCCCTGACGGTCAAACAACACAGGCCACCATCCGCAACGATGGTGGCACTTCTTTTATATGGTTTTCTTGAAAGAGGGCAGGCAAGCAGAATCTTCGCTAAAACAGGGGCAAATATTGACAAAACACCTATTTTTTGCTATCCTATACAGACTGGCTACGAGCCATTCCACAAAGACAACCCCAGACAAAACCCGAGTCAGTGAAAGGATATGGTCATGGAGCAATGCAACCTCGTTCTGTTCATCGCGTCACTCACAGGCATCCGTCCGGAGGTCCAGGCGAAGATCGTCGAGAGGCTCGGGGAACGCAGGACCTCCCGGGTGGAGGACCTCGCTTACTACGAAACGGAGCTGGAGGCGATCGTCTCCGAAGTGACACTCACGACCGTCCCGATCGGGGAAGCTGAAGAGGCCACCCGAGAGACGCTTCGTGCCATCCGCGGCGCGCACGCCGCGTACATGCGGTCCGTACGGCTGTTCCTCGCAAGCGACCTCACGACGGACAACCCCATCCGCGTCTCCGGGCGGATCAGCATGGCCATGGCCAAAACATTCGAGACGCGTGCGGAGATGCGCGCGTTCATCGAACGGGCGTATCCGCGCCTGAAGCACTCGGTGAGCACGGAGGACCCGTACCGTCAGGCGGACGACCTGCTCGGCCAGATCGGATGGGGCAGGCGGGATACCCTCATCCGCAACGTCTTCGCGGCGGCTCCGGGAAGTGGAGCCCTGCTCTCCTACCTCGCCACCAACCTCTCCCCCAAGGAGAAGCGCACGCTCCTGGACTGGCTGAAGGCCCTCACGCCGGACGAGCTGGGCGAACTCATCAAGGCATCGCCTTCCGAGACGGTCCGGCGGCGGCTCGCGGGCAAGCCGGTGAATGCCGAAACGGCGGCACGTATCCTCCAGCTCGCGCTGGATGACGACGAGAACGGGGGCGTCGCGATCGCGGAGCTCTACGACCGTTGCCCGTCGGCCATCAAGGTCCGTTGACCCCATCCCAAACCCAGGCCGCGGCCGTTGCCGCGCGTCTTCTCTGGCGACCTGGCG
>CAZURG010000060.1:0-3109 GCA_964623645.1 uncultured Gammaproteobacteria bacterium
CGGCATCGCATTCATCTGATCGAGATAGGCCTGCTGTGGCGTGCGCACAAAAACAGGCCCTGCGCTCAGGGGACCTACAGGGATGGGAAAAGAGATGAGAAAGAAAAAAAGAAGAACTCGGACGATGCTCTTCCTGTTGTGCTGATCCTTCATTGTGAGGAGCGTCTGACGGGGGGCGCGTCGGTTGCGACAAGCGCGCTGGAACAATCTACTCCGGTCACCGAGCGGTCAAAATTCTTTTCCGGGATACGTGCCGTGACGTTCGCGTCGCGAAGCTTCTTCTTGGGGTTGCCTCTTTCCTTGCGACTTCCTATTATGGGGATATATGACCTCCTTCTCTCCCCGGCTGTTCATCGTGGCCTTGTTCCTAGGTGGGTTTGTGTTTTCTGGGTGTGGGGTGACGAAGGATGTGGAAGTGACGGAGAATGGGGTGCGCGGTACGGACACGCGAACGGGTGATGCGGTCGCGTTTGGGGATGATGTGGCTATCCCAGCGTCGTTTCCGGCGGAATTTCCGAAGTATCCGGGGGCGCGGACGCAGGTGGCCCTGCATAGCGCGGAGGATGGTTCGTATACCGTGAACCAGCAGACGGGGGACAGCGTGGCGCAGATTAAGGCCTGGGCCGAAGGGGTGATGACGGCGAATGGGTTTACGAAGACGATGGATCTGCCGGATCCGGCGTATTCGGTCATGACGTTTGAGAAGGGTGGGGTGAAATACCAGATTCAGGCGACACGGGATGAGGCGCGGAGCTTGACGTACATCATCAC
This sequence comes from uncultured Gammaproteobacteria bacterium, assembly GCA_964623645.1. GTDB lineage: Bacteria > Patescibacteriota > Patescibacteriia > 2-12-FULL-60-25 > 2-12-FULL-60-25 > JAGOUA01. The sequence goes on from CAZURG010000060.1 coordinate 772, forward strand.
GGCACGTACCGGGAGCTAGCTAGGCTTCCTTTGAAAGGCTCCACAACCCGTCGAACATCGTGACAAGGAGGCTGTAGATCGCGGGAGAATCGATGAGGACAGCCGACGGGAGGGTGTCGCCCGAAAGGATGAGGGCTTTCGTGTCGAAAAGGATAAGCATCGACTGGAAGCGGCCTTCGAGGTCTTTCGGAAGGTAGCGCGGATGCCGCTGGGCGCGTTGCTCTGGGGATGGGCGCCCGTTTTTGGGGCTTCGTTCCCAGAGCGTGCGAGCTTCGAGGCCGCGTTGGGCGCGGGTACGCAAATATGTTTCTTGGAAGGCACGATCCAACGAGCGGATCGTGTTTTTGTAGGGGGCGATCACGCTCCATTGGAGTGTTTTACAATACAAGGCCTCATTGAGGGCGGTCTTTACGCCCTCAATGCCTTCGTAGTGGAGGATATGGAGGCCGGGGAGGGTCGCAGAGGGGATTTGGCGGAGGGTTTCGAGCCACGGGAGAAGCTGCTTCTTTTCGTGTTCAAGCTGGGCCATCTTTTGATCCACGAGACGCGTGAGGTGGGTCGGATCTGCCATGGTGTAGTGTTGTTTGCGTTCGGTTCCTGTTGTTGCGACGAGACCGCGTTCGCTGAGTCGTTGGAGTCCGTAGTACGTGGTTGGTCGTTTGATGTTGGCGAGACGTCCGAGCTCGTTGGCGCTTGCGCCTGGGCTACGGAGGCCGGCCAAATACAGCGCCGCCTCGGTAGGGGAGAGACCGAGATCGTCGAGCCGCTTGAGGGCATCGGTGGGTTCGGGGGAGACGCGCATACGCATATCTTCATTAAGAATAGAATATTTCTATACTTAATTATAGCTAAAAAAAGGCATATATACAACTATTCAGGATAAATATATAAACAGATATTTGCAATAGAGCCGTTCCCTCGTATGCTTTCTCCAGATGGGAACGGGTCCCATCTGAACGGAGCATGGGTCATGGAAAAGATCTTCTACCTCATCACGGGTGGGACGTTCGTGGATGTCACTCCGCATTTCGCGCTCGCGGCACCGGCGTTCGGGACCGTGGGGCGGGAGCTGGAGCCGCTCCTCACGGCGGCGCTGGCGCAGGAGGGGTGGGCGGATGTGCGGGTGATCCGGATTCGGACGCGGATGGCGCTCGGAGAGGGGGAGCGGACGCTCGACGAGTGGGCGACGCTCAATCAGGCGGGGCTCGCGGACCTGCGGACCAACGCGGATCTCGCGCGGCTCATCGACGCCCTCGTCGGGGATCCGCGGACGAAGGGGATGGTGCTGCCGGTGGCGGTGTGTGATTTCGAACCGAAGCGGCTGACGTCGTCGGGAGGCGTGACGCAGACGGTCTTCGGTCGGACGGGGGTGGCCCGGCTCTCGTCGCGGGAGACCTATGCGCTCGAGCTGGGGGCGGGAGAGAAGCTCGTCGCGCGGGTGCGGCACGAGCGGAAGGACATCTTCCTGGTGTCGTTCAAGACGACGGTGGGTCTGACGGAGGATGGGCAGTATCTCGCGGGGCTCGACCTGCTGAAGCGGACCTCGAGCAACCTCGTGCTCGCGAACGACCTCGAAACGCGGACGAGCCTGGTGATCACGCCGGAGCAGGCACGGTACCACGTGACGACGGAGCGGGCGGAGGCGCTGCGGGGGCTGGCCGAGATGGTCGCGGCGCGGGCGAAGCTTCGGTTCACGCGGGCGACGGTGGTGTCGGGGGAGGCGATCCCGTGGCAGTCGGAAGCGGTGCCGGAGGCGCTGCGGGTGGTCGTGGACCACTGCATCGTTCGGGGGGCGTATAAGCCGTTCCTGGGGGCGACCGTGGGGCACTTCGCGGTGCGGGGGCCGGACGGGCTCATCTATACCTCGCGGCGCAAGACGGACTTCAATCGGCTGGCGGAGATCGGTCTCGTCGCGATCGAGCCGCGGGGGACGGACGCGGTGATCGCGTACGGAGCCAAGCCATCCGTAGGTGGGCAGAGCCAGCGCGTGATCTTCACGGCGCATCCGGAGCTCGACTGCATCGTCCACTTCCACTGCCCGCTGCGGCCGGGCGTGAGCCTGTCGACGCGGACGCAGCGGCCGTATGAGTGCGGTTCGCATGAATGTGGCGAGAACACGAACGCTGGCCTGCAGCCTCATGGCCGCATCCAGGCCGTGATGCTCGACAAGCACGGGCCAAACGTCGTGTTCCCGCGCGACATCGATCCACGGGAGGTGATCTCCTTCATCGAGGCGCACTTCGACCTCGAGGCGAGTACGGATGGACTGCCGAAGCGGACGCGGCGGCCGGAAGGGGAGATGAGGACGTTTGCCTGACCGAGCTGAGCTCGGTTTTTT
>CAZURG010000061.1:0-2990 GCA_964623645.1 uncultured Gammaproteobacteria bacterium
CGCCGCTTCACCTCGGCCGACCCTTCGGCCAGGCTCTTTTCCGAGAAGAGGACGCGGGTCGGGATACCGATCAGGTCCGCGTCCGCGAGCTTCTCGCCGGGCGAGGCCTCGTCACGGTCGTCCCAGAGGACGTCGATCCCCTTCGCAGTGAGCGTATCGTGCAGGCCTTGCGCGGCCTTCTGGATTTGCGCCTGCGTTTCGGGCGTCTTGCCACGGAGAGTGACCAGGTGAACCCGATAGGGAGCGACCGCCGCCGGCCAGATGATCCCACGCGCGTCATGGCTCGCCTCAACGATCGCCCCCACAAGACGGCTCACGCCGATGCCGTAGCAGCCCATGATGACCGGCTGCTTCGTACCGTCTTCCGCGGCATACGTCATGCCGAAGGCGTCGGAGAATCGTGTTCCAAGCTGGAAAATGTTGCCAACCTCGATCCCCTTCTTCCATTCAAGGGTCTCTCCGGCATGGTCCGGACAGGCATCCCCTTCCTTCAGGGTTGCGACCTCCTGGTTTTGGCCGTATTTCCATGATGGTGAGGTGAGGATGAGGTCTTCACCGGCATCGGTAAGCACTTGGAACTCATGCGAGAACTTATCGGAAAAGACCCCACCGGAAGCCTCGACCACACGAGCCTGGACCCCGCAACGGGAGTAGACGCGCAGGTAGGCGTCGATTGCGCGCGCATAAAAGGCGTCCAAATCTTCCTGGGTCCGGTGGAACGAGTACATGTCCTTCATGATGAACTCGCGGCCACGCAGGATGCCGCTCTTGGCACGCAACTCGTCACGGAACTTTGTCTGGATCTGGTAGACGCTGGTGGGCAGGTCCTTGTACGACTGGACGTACGACTGGACGAGCGGCGTCACAACCTCCTCGTGCGAGCAGCCGAGGGCGTATTCTTTTCCAGTTTGGGAAGGGAGCTTAAAGAGAATATCCACGGTATCCCAACGACCCGTGGTGACCCACGCCTCCTTGGACTGTAAGGCCGGCATCAGAACCTCCTGCGCGCCCAGCGCATCCATCTCTTCACGGACGATCGCTTCGACCTTCCGCAAAACCCGTAGTCCCAGCGGCAACCACGAGTAGACGCCCGCCATTTCTTGGCGAACGAACCCGCCGCGGAGCAGCAGCTGGGCATTGATCGATTCGGCCTCCTGGGGGGCAGAGCGGAGGGTTTTGACGCCGAGACTTCGGTAACGCATATGGGGGGCAGGGTAACGGACCGGAGGGAGACTGTCTACCGGAATGTGCCAGGTTCCAGATTTCTAAGAATCTCTTGCGTCGGAAAATAAATTCCTTCCCCATTTCAACCGCCTTGAACGTCTAAATTCCTTGTAAAGCGAGCGGGATGGGTACGGCGCCCCTTGCCTCATTTTGAGAGGGGAAGGCGCCTAAAATCGTCGCTTTCTTTAAAGAAAAGCGGTCCTTCCCATTGACAGACCGGGACGGACGCGCTAGACTCTTGGCGTCCGGAACGGCACCTTCACGCCGGGACGGATGAAAGAGAGGCCAACGATGGCCACCACAACGAGCAAGGTCTGGGACCGCATGGACAAGGGCGACAACCACGCGATGGGGCAGCGCGCCTTCATCGGCCTGGTCACCTTCTGGACGCTGGCGGGGCTCGCCTTCAGTGGCGCCCTCGCCTACCTCACGCCCGTCAGCCTCGCGCAGAACACCCTGGCGCTGGTCGGGCTCAGCCTGCTCCCGTTCCTGGGGATCTTCCTCACGATCGGCAGCAAGAACCCGGCCGTGTCCCTCCTCGGCTATGCCCTCGTGGCGGGTCCCTTCGGCGCCCTCCTGGGCCCGGTGACGGCGCAGTACGAGCACGCCAGCGTGCTCCGCGTCCTCGCCATGACCGGCGGGATCACGCTCGTCCTCGGAATCATCGGGGTCGCCTACCCCAAGTCGCTCGCCCACTGGGGCGGTCTGCTGCTCACGGCGCTCATCTCGCTGATCATCGGCATGCTCTTCGTCCCGATCATCGCCCTCATGGGGCTCCCGATCCGCGGGGCCCTGACGGTGATCGACGTCGTCGCGGTCGTGATCTTCTCCGGCTTCATCGTGTACGACCTGAACCGCGCCATGCGGCTCGAGCGCACGCACGACAACGCGATTGACGCCGCGGCAAGTCTCTACCTCGACGTCGTCAACCTTTTCCTACACCTCCTTCCGCTCGGCGGCGAGGAGAAGTGACGGGACCGGACGCCTGACCTGCGTCTTTTTTCATATTCAAATAAAAACCCGGCCGCAGGCGCCCCGTGCGCCGGGGCCGGGAAGGTGGTGATCTGGGAGATGCGGAAGTGGGCGTCGCCCCTGTTGCAGCGAGCGTGGCTGCATGGGCGGCCGAACACGGGCGTGAGGATGGCCTCGTCGCCGACGCCTTCCTCTTCAGCGAGACGCTGGCGGCTGTCCCGGAGGCGACGTTCGTGCTGGTCGTCGCGTACTGCCTCAGCACCCGCCTGGTCGATGACCTGGTGGCCGTGACGGGGGCGACGAATCCGGAGGGCGGGTCGGTCTCGGTACGGGCCAACGTCGTGGGACGTGCCCTCGCCAAGAAGGGCACGCTCTCGCTGCACGAGCTCCGCAGCCTGATCGCGGGCCTGGACCGGTGAAGGACCCTGAGGATCTCCCGTCGAACGACGTGGGGATCCTCTCTTTTTTTCGCCGGATCTCCCGACCCCTTCCGTCAAACGCGAAAAAACACCCGATCAAGGGTGTTTTTTCGCTGGTGCGACGGCTGGGGGTCGAACCCAGGACCTTGGGCTTAAGAGGCCCCTGCTCTACCGGCTGAGCTACCGTCGCAGATGGGAAAACGGTCTGGGCGAGATGATAGCGGAAGGGAGGTTTGGCGTCAATAAAGGCCCTTGCGGAAAGGTCCGGCACCCGCTAGTCTAGGGCCTGACGGGAAGGTTCCGTTCCACGGAGAAAACCCATAAGAAGGCACCCCTAGCTCAGCTGGATAGAGCGCTTCCCTCCGAAGGAAGAGG
>CAZURG010000062.1:0-2111 GCA_964623645.1 uncultured Gammaproteobacteria bacterium
AGGCGCAAGCCTTCCTCCGCGCCTCCTGAGCCAACACAGCTCCCCCAATACCCGTTGGGGATTTTTTTATCCATCCTTCCCACAAAAAAATCCGCACGCTAGCGGATGAGGGCCTGGGCGGCGCGGACGACGTTCAGGTCGGGGCCGTAGACCAGGACGACGGCGTCGATGAGGCGTTGGATGTAGTCGCGGTAGGAGGTCTTCTTGGCCTCGGTCGCCCACCCCATCGTCTTCCAGTTACTGTACTTGTCGTAGAGCTTGAGGAGGATCACGAAGGGCTCCTTCTCCCAGATGTGGACCATCTCCTCCTCGGTCCCGCCCTTATAGGTCATGTCCTGAACGAGCTGGAGCACGCGCGGCGACAGGAAGTCGGGAGGCGGCACCGTCGTGTCCTCGATGACGTCGTGAAAGAGAAGGGCGAGGCTGCCTGCCGCACGATCCCCTTCAGACAGACGCGGCTCGTTCAGGATCTCCGTCCAGCAATCCAGCAGATGCGTGACGGCGGGCGTCTTGCCGTCGAACTTGCGAACAGCACAACCTTCCTTCGCCAAGGATCCATGCGCGCGGATCGCGTAGTGAATGCAGCCTTCCAGCACCAGTTCCGACGTCACCAGGGGCTCGCCCTGGTTGGCGGCGGTGAAGAACCGACCGTCGCGAAACTCGATCCCCGTTTTGGCCTGTGTCATGGCTCCCTCCCTGCAAATGGACGCTCTTTTCCTAACAGGTTTTGACATCCGCGTCAAGACCTCATCAACGTCGGGACCGGGAGCGGACAAGCGCAATGCCGGCCAACAAGGCCCCGCCCGAGAGGTCTAACAACAGGTCAGACATCGTATCCGGCAAGCGGATGTCATACGTCGGATCGAGCCAAATGAAGACGGCGTACTCATAAAATTCCCACAACACACCCACTAAGGCCGTCACGGAAACGCACGCAAGAAACAGCGCCCAGCGCGGCAGCCCAGGCAAAGCGGCCCGCGCTTTCAAGAAAAGATACCCGCGCCAGGTCAACCAGGCGATACTGACGCCGCCCAGGAAATGCAGGAACGGGTCAGTCCAACCTTCAAATGGAAACAGCCAGATCCGTAGGCGGTGCAACGCGAACAGCAGGCCGGTCGGCCCGAAGATCTCCATGAAGGGTCGTAGGGAAAAGAATTTCATACCGTTGATCGCAACTGAACATACATCACCGCCCCCGTTTCGTGAGGCAAGGGCGAATCCTCGACCCGCAGATGGCGCTGGCGTCGCGCCCAGGCCAGGATCCCATCACGGAGCTTCCCCGTCCCACGCCCATGGACCACCTTCACCGCCGGCTCGTGATCGGCCCAAGCCCGCTCGCAAAACGCCTCCAACTCAAACAACGCGCTCATCACGTCATACCCATGAAGGTCGATCTCGACCGCCCCGAAGAGCGCAGAAAGGGTCATGTGGACATGATAGCAGAGGCGCGAGGCGGGTCCATGGCGAAAGCTCCCCACGGAAAAACGGATGAAAAAAAGAGAAAGTGCCCGGATTTAAAAAAGCCCTCCACCCTACGGGTTGGAGGACCCAGAACCGTCGAGGGCACAAGGCTCGCGCCGCCCGATCCTCATCTCAAACACGCCCTGCGCGTTGGGCCCGAAGGCCTCGAGGAACTCGCCCTTTTCCGGGTCGATCTCGCCCGCATCGACCATGGCATCCTCAGCCGTCTGGAGCATGAGGAGCGGCGCAGCCTGCCGGTCCGCCTCCGCATCCCGTTCAGCCAGAAGCGCCAGGAGCTCCTCGCGGCTGAGCTCCGACTTGACCACAACCCCAGCCCCGTCCACGTTCTGCGACATAGCACCCTCTCTCGAAAGCGCAGCCCCCATCCCTCCCAGGCCCATTCCTGGAGAATCGGAGCAGCGTATCACATCTTTTACGCTTCCTCGCCACCAAGAAAACCCCAGCAGCGAATACCCGATCATCGCACAGATCTCCCCTCTTGTCAATCCCCGACCGAGTTCTTCTTATCTTTCTTTCTCCTCCTTTCCCTTCACCTGTAGGTCCCGGGCCGGGGCAGGCTCTTTTTCCGTGAGAGTGCGTGAGCTTCCATCCCAGGAACAAGAGGCGAGTTCTCGAACGGAAAAAGAGCC
>CAZURG010000063.1:0-2010 GCA_964623645.1 uncultured Gammaproteobacteria bacterium
AACTCGCCTCTTGTTCCCGGGATGGAAGCTCACACACTCTCACCGAAAAAGAGGGGCCCCGCCCGGGGACCTACGGGGGGATAAGGATGGAGAAAAGATTAAAAGAGGAACTCGGACTTCGATATGAAAAACGTCGAAGGGAGCGGCACCGGATCACGTGATGGGAACAGACGACCCGTTGACGCCCCTCCCCTTACCCCCGTACAGTGACCCCATATGAAGACCAAAGAAGAATTGCGCGCCGAGGTCGAAGGGGTGCTGGATGTCGTCCGGCAGGGACTGGCGATGCATGGGGGGAACGTGGAGGTGACGGATGTGGAGCCGGAGACGGGGAAGGTTTTTGTGAGGCTCCAAGGCGCGTGCGTGGGGTGCCCGATGTCGGAGATGACGTTGAAGGCGGGAATTGAAGATACCTTGCTCAGTATGGTGCCGGGCGTGACGGAGATCGTGAACGTGGATGCGAGCGCCGAGGAAGAGGCGTGTTGCGCGCATGAGTAAAGACGACAAAAAGGATCAATCAGCCCGTCTTCGGATGGGTTGATTTTTTACGCATGAAAAAACAGGCTTGGCAAGCCTGATCGAGGGTCAGATCTCCCGGGGCAGAGGACCGAGGGTGTCTGACGGGGCTTTCTGCGTGGTAAGGATGTCGACGATCCGGTCTTTGATCGCCTGGTCGTTGAGCAGGATGATGAGCGCCTCTTCGTTACCGGTCCAAGCGGCGATGGCGGCATCGGCACGGAGCTCGGCTCGCTCTTGGTACGCACGCTCGAGACGAAGGATATTCGCTTCCGCTTCACGGTTGCGGCGGTCCGCATCCGGACCGAGGGGAAGCTTGCGCGGGTCGACGATCCCCGAAAGGTGGCGCATGTCCTCCACATCGAGAATTCGGCCTACGCAGAACCGCTCAGGATCGTGCGGGAGCGTATCGAGCAACCTCTCACCGATGTGCGAAAAGGCCAGCGCGTTGAGGATGGCACCCCGCAGAAGCTCGAGCTCCGCGTTGGATACATCGAAGAACTCCTTTACGATCTCCGGTTTGAGCTTGCGGATCCACTCCACGAGTAGACGTTCGAGACGGCTAGGCTCTTGCGACATACGGATCTCTCCTTTTTCGTCGTGTCTTGACCGTGAAAGACACCTCATTTAATCAGGTTTTAGGCATCCTGTCAAGGGAGGCGTCAGACGGATCACGACCCGTACCGCCGTTGCCGCTGCGCGTACGCCTGGAGAGCCTCATCGAGCTCCTTCTCCCCAAAATCTGGCCAGTGACAGCTGGTCCAGTGAAGTTCGCTGTAGGCAGATTGCCAGAGGAGGAACCCGCTCAAGCGCTCCTCGCCGGAAGTGCGGATGATGAGGTCGGGGTCAGGGATTTCTGGGAGGTAGAGAGCGCTTTGGATGGTGGCCTCGTCGATCTGGTCGGCAGACTTGCCGGAGGCGACGATCTTTTTGACGGCATCGACGAGTTCGGCACGGCCGCCGTAGTTGAGGCAGATGGCGAGGGTGTGCTCTTGGAAATCCTTGGTGGCGTCGACGGCACGGCGGATGGCTTCCTGAAGGGTGGGACGCAGCTCGTTCAGGCGGCCCAGGATCTTGAGGCGGATCCCCTTCTGCACGAAAAACTCGAGCTCTTCGCTGAGGGCTTTTTCAAGGAGGCTCATGAGGTAGCCGACTTCTTCTTTCGTGCGTTTCCAGTTTTCGGTGGAGAACGCGAAAACGGTGAGCATCGCGATGCCCCGGTCGAGGCACCATTGGCCGGCCTGCTTGAGGGTCTCGTAACCGGCACGGTGACCTTCGGAGGCAGGGAGGCCGCGTTCCTTGGCCCAGCGACGGTTGCCGTCCATGATGATGGCGAGGTGGTTTACGCCGGAATTCGTTTGCATAGACAACGAGGGATGCTGCGCAGCATACGGAGAAATAGCGGAAAATACAAGATTGTCTGGGGGCTGCGCCCCCAGGCCCCGACGTTCACGGTTCAATCTTCCCCGGGAGGGCGGGACGCCTCCTCTTCCG
>CAZURG010000064.1:0-1763 GCA_964623645.1 uncultured Gammaproteobacteria bacterium
GAACGGAAACAGAGCCTGCCCCGGCCCGGGACCGGCCTGCCCCAGCGGGAAAGGGCGGGCCGTGGGGCGCCAGCCCCCGTCGCTACGCGAGCGACGGGGCGCAGCCCCCCCTCTGCCGGGAGGCAACAAAAAAACCGCCTTTCGGCGATCTTCTTCTTTCTCCGTTAGGAGATCTTGAGAATCTTCACCTTCGTATACGCCTGCCGATGTCCCACGCGGCGCGCATAACGAACTTTCGGCTTATACTTAACGACTTCGATCTTATCCGCACGTCCTTGCTCAAGGACTTCCGCGCTAAGCTTGGTCGCCAAGGTCGGCTTCCCCAACTGCAACGTCGTCCCATTCGCGGTCATGAGGACATCAAACGAGACCTTGTCGCCCTGGTTGGCGGCGAGCTTTTCGACCTTGAGCAGGTCGCCCTCTTTCACGAGGTATTGTTTTCCCCCGGTTTGGATCACGGCAATCATATGAGAATGGGCATAGGATAGCCAAAAAGCGGAGGCCTGTCAACGGCTGTGGCTGCCCTTTCGCCATGGGGATTAAAAAAGAGCCTATTTGCCCCAAAACAAGAGATTTCCAAGCCAAGCCTAGGGCCGAAACGCCCGATCGCCGACCCGCCACCCCTGGCGAGCGCTCTCTCCCGCCGGGACCTCGAGGACGGCGTCGGCGAGGTCAGTCGGCATGACCGTCGCGGGGGTTTCCCCGGGGTCGGGAAACGGGACATCCGCAAAGATCTCCCGGATCACCCCGTCCTGGAGATAGAGGATGTCCAAGGGAAAGCGCATGTCCTTCATCCAAAAGGCCGGGCGGTCGGGGTGCGGGAAGCGGAAGAGCATCCCTGTTCCCGGGGCGAGCGCGAGACGATCGCTCAAGCCATGCCGACGCTCACGGTCATCATCAGCGATCTCGACGAGGAGACGGGTATTGCTAACCATGAGGAACTCTTGCGGAAGCGTGGGCTGCCCTACAGACGGCTGGATAGCGGGTCCGATGGGATGCGTTTGAAAAAGAATAAGGCCACCGATCAGGACGGTAGCGATCAATCCAAGGAGGGCGAATGCCTGTCGGCTGGTCATACCAAACGGGCCCCACGGCGCTCGGCGATGGACGTGCCGATATACGAAAGGGTCCAGGTCAGCAATACGACGACCGCGAGCAGCAGCATCTTGGCTTGCGTCTGCATCTGCAAAGCCGCAAGGCCGAAACCGAGGGCGAGGCCCCACAAGAGGAGCGTCACAGCCCAAGACGGAAGGCCGGCCGCGAGCAGAACGAAATGCAGATGCGTGCGGTCGCCTTGCAGGGGCGAAGTCCCACGCCAGAGGCGGCGCAACATCACCCAGATGATATCTGCCGCGAAGAAGCCGACGGCCATGAGCGCGATCGCGAATTTCGCGCCGGAAATCAAGGCGAGGATGCCGAGACCGAAGCCGGCAAAGGTGCTACCGAACTCGCCCAAGAAGAGACGCGCCTTTGGCCAGCCGTGCAAGAACACGCCAAGAAAGCTTCCCCCAAAAAGAACGGCGAGGAGGGCGACCTCGGGTTGATAGAAGCGCGTCGAGAGGCAAAGGCCCGTGATCAAGAGCGCCCCAATGACGGTCTGCCCCGCGACGAGGCCATCCAACCCATCAGAAAACTTGGTCGCGCCGGTGCAGGCGAGGAGCCAGAGGGTGGAGATCCCCAAGGACGCAAGGGATGAGAGCGGAAGTGGCATTCCAGATGGGAGGCTGAGACGCTCGACGCGTAACCCAAAGACGAGGGCGATC
>CAZURG010000065.1:0-1756 GCA_964623645.1 uncultured Gammaproteobacteria bacterium
AACGCCGCGGTCGTCGAGGACATGGGCCTATTGTACGGGAAAACGTCAGGAAGACGAATTCAGCGCTCGAAGAGGGCAAGACCTTCCCAAAACCGACGCTTTCTGTTCTTATACGTCCCATGTATCCCCTCCTCACCCTGAAACCCGGCAAGGAAATCCCCGTCCGGGCCGGCCATCCCTGGATTTTTTCGGAAGCGATCGCGAACGCGCCGAAGGATCTCGAGCCAGGAAGCCTGGTAGACGTGCGCGATTCCCATGGGGCAGGCGTTGGGATCGGAAGCTATCATCCAGGAACTTCCATCGCGGTACGGATCTATGAGAAAGCGTCCGTCGCCCTTGATGCGGGCTGGTTTGCCAAGCGACTGCAGTCCGTCAACGCCTGGAAACGCCCTCTTCTCCCCGCCGAAACCACGGGATTCCGCCTAGCCCATGCGGAAAGCGACGGCCTGCCGGGCTTCATCGTTGACCTGTACGGGGATGTTGCGGTGCTCCAGATCCATACAGCCGGAGCGGAGCGTCTACGGGAACCCTTCTTAGAAGGCCTCACCCAAGCCCTACACCCGCGTGCGATCGTGGAACGGTCTGACGTCGGGGCACGCAAGCAGGAGGGTCTGCCCGTGCTTGAACCCGTGGTCCGCATCGGGACGATCAATGGACCGGTGGCATTTTTTGAGGCGAGCTTGCGCTTTGAGGCAGACGTTCTCCACGGCCAGAAGACAGGCTTTTTCCTTGACCAACGGCTGGCCCGGCTCGCGGTCGGACGCCTCGCCCGCGGCAAGAACGTCGTAAATTTATTCGGGTATTCGGGAGCCTTCTCCATCCACGCCCTGGCTGGCGGCGCAAAACAGGTCACGACGGTCGACATTTCGCATGAGGCATTGGAATTAGCCGAGGCCCACGTCGCGTTGAACGCGCTAGACCCGGAACAGACACGCACCGAATTCTTACAGGCCGATGTCCTGAAACTCCTCGAAGATGACGAATGGCGACCGTCCGTCGACCTCCTCGTTTGCGATCCGCCCGCCTTCGCGAAAACGGAACGGCATCGTGAGGAAGCCCTGAAGGCGTATACGCGGGTGAATGAGCAGTGTCTCAAGCGGTTGCCGGTCGGCGGGATCCTGGTGACGAGTTCGTGTTCCGGCCGCGTCACGCCGGAGGATTTCCGCACGATGTTGCGGATCGCTTGTGGACGGGCGCGCCGGCGCGTGCGTGTGCTGCAATGGATCGGGCACGACGCGGACCATGCGGAATCGCTCACGTTTCCGGAGGGGCGGTACTTGAAGACGGCGATTTTGCTGATTGAGTCATAAGCGTGTTCATAGCGATAAACACCCTTCCCCGAACGGGAAAAACGGGTCGGTTGCATCAAGGGCATTCGCTTGTTAGGATAACGCCGCTTCACAAAGCGGCCATGCGGGTATCGTATAGTGGCTATTACTCCAGCCTTCCAAGTTGGAGAGGGGGGTTCGATTCCCCCTACCCGCTCCAACAAAATCCCCTCGACGCGTCGAGGGGATTTTGTTGGAGCGGACTAAGCGGAGCGGGGTGCGGGCGATGGATTTGCAGCATATAAAAAACCCGAGCATCGCTCGGGGGGAGATCTCGCATCAGGTCGCGGGTGAGTGACTGGACGAGGGGACGGGCTTGAGCCGGACCGTCTGCTGGCAGCGGCAGCGCACCTGAAGGGTGAAGCTGACACGCTGCGCACCAGGCACGAGCTGGAGCGCGGGCTCGTCGTTGCCGCCCCCGCCCGCGT
>CAZURG010000066.1:0-1702 GCA_964623645.1 uncultured Gammaproteobacteria bacterium
CGCGACTTCGAGATTCCCGCGCAAGAGCTGTCGGAAGCCCCGCTGGAGCTCTCGTCGCTTGTTTTGTTAAAGCAGGGCGAGCCGCAACGCGTCGAGCATGAGCTCATCGTTCGCCGCCGCGACCGTTGGCACATCATCGGCCCGAACGGGATTGGCAAAACCACGCTCCTCAAGACGCTGGCCGAAGGGGCGGATGAGGGGATCAAGCTCGCGAAAGGCCTCAAGGTTGGGTACTATCGCCAAGATTTTTCGGGCCTCGACTTCGACAAGACCGCCTACGAGGTCTTGGAAGAGGTAATGGAATTGCCGTCCAACGAGCGGTTGCGCGCGGTCGCTTCAGAGTTCTTGCTGACGTCTCACCTGCTCAAGAATACGGTCGGTTCGCTCTCCGAAGGGCAGAAGGGTTTGCTTTGTTTCGCACGCTTCGTCTTGCAGGGGCCGGGGTTGCTGATCCTCGACGAGCCCACGAACCACATCAACTTCCGCCACCTGCCGGTCATCGCGCGGGCGCTGGCTTCGTACAAGGGGGCCGTCATCCTCGTGAGCCACGCACCGGAATTCGTGTCGCAGGTCGGCGTGAGCCAGGTCTTGGACTTGGAACGGTTGGTGCGGTAGCAAGCCCCTTCCGCAAACGACAAGGGCGCATCCGCGCCACGGGCTGTGGCAATCTTGCGCCTGTATTCAGTGTTGCTGGGTAGAGATTCAGCGAAGAGGGGATAAAAAACGCATGCGAGAGTTTCGTATGCGGGAAAAGGTTACGGGTGTTGCTGTTCGAGCCACGCGAGTCGCGCCGCTTGCCTTGCGCCGGTCATCCAGGGCTTCGTTGGGCCTAGATAATGGTAGGCGTACGCTTCGTCTGACCCGATCCTCGACCCGTCGTCCATCACCCAGCGTTGCGCGTTAATGGGTAGACTCGCGATGCGGAACGTCGTGCGTAGCTGATTGAAAATCTCTTCGTCGGCCGTCTTGAGCGTGTGTCCATGGGCGGTCAGCTGGGCGAAAAAGGCTTCCATGAGTCCGCTTGTGCGCATCGCTATCGGATCGAACCAGGCGAGTCCGCCGTTCAGGTTGATCCCACCATCCGGACTCGGGGAAAGTGCACAGACGGCGCTCCGGGGGAGCGTGGCGAGCATGGAGCGCAGGTCTCGCTTCACGATGATGTCGCTGTCGATCCACCAGAACGGGGCATCGAGCTCGTCGGCGAGCAGGGCTTTGGCGTAGGTTTCTTCGCCGTGGCGTCCTTGGGCTCGGGTTCCAGAGCGTGCGAAGGCGTCCCGTACGCGCGTGAAGTCCAGGCCTAGGGTTTCTGCCCCTTCGGCGGCGAAGCGCTCCTTCCAGGGGGCGGCGTACGGTCGATCGATTGGGTGGACGGCCACCAGCCGAGCTCCCGGATGGTGCCGACGGAAGCTGCGTGCGAGCGCCTCGACGCCTGGTTGGTATGCATCGAGGCCGATTGTGTAGAAGCGTTCGTGAACGGGATGGATGGGTTCGATTTGAGGCATTCCTTTTTTCTCCGTTTCAGGTTTGGCGTCCGAATGGTACCAGGTCGCGAGGCGTTGTTCCGGGAATTGATGTGAAGTGTAAAATATCGGTACGTTCGAGAAATGTGGGGGGGGGTCCGATCTAACTCTGAAAACCTTGAGAGTCTGGAGCTATCGTTAAGATCCTATTGAAAAAAACTCGACCGTTCTTGGGTCGAGTT